>PMBV01000411.1 GCA_003153055.1 Myxococcales bacterium | reverse complement strand
GTCTTGCCACCCGAGGTGACCTCGACGGTCGACGCCCCGGCGCTGACCGCCGTGATGAGTCCAGTGGCGGTCACGGTCGCCACCGACGGGCTCGAAGACGTGAAGGTGAGCTGCGAGCTCAGCGTCGCGGTGCTGGCGTCACTGTAGGTCGCCGTCACAGTGAGCGGCTGGGTCGAGCCAACCTGCAAGCTCACCGGAGAGGGTGACAGGGCGAGGCTGCTCAACGTCTTGGTGGCCGTGCTCGGCGTCACCGTGACGGCGACGAGGCTGCTGACGCTCCCGCTCGCCACGGTGACGTTCGTCGTTCCGCGCCCGATGCCCGCCACCACGCCGGCCGCGCTCACCGACGCCACCGAGGCGTCATCGCTGGTGAAGGTCAGCTCCGTCGTCAACGCCGAGGTGCTTCCGTCGCTGTACGTCCCGGTGACCGTCAGGGCCTGCGTCTTCCCCACTTCGAGGCTCACCGCCGAGGGCGTCACCGTGAATGACGTCAGGGAGGCCGTGGCGGAGGGCCCAGGACACCCAGCCAAGTACAAAGACGCGGCCACCAACGCTGCTGCTCGAACCGCTCGACTCAGGAACATCATTCGGCGCTCCTCGGTGCTTTGTTTGCTCGCCGAACAAACTAACACCTCCTCGCCGGACGCTGTCAAGGTGGCGACGCATCGGGCTCCATCGACACGCTGTGTCGAGGCCGGCTCAGGTTGGCAGTCGAGCCGCGACAAGGACGAAGTCACCCTCGGTGTCGCCCCCGTGGAGCGTGACCAGCCGGAGCACGGTCAGGCGGGCCTTGGTCGCCTGCTCGGCCAGCTGGGAATTCTCGCGGAGGTGAAAGCCATGGCGAGTGACGGTGCCGAAGGACCGAAGCTTGGCCGCGCCGGAGAAGCCGAGCGCCAGTATCCCGCCGTTTCGAAGCACCCGGCGGATCTCTCCGAACGCCGCGACAGGGTCGGCCCAAAAGTACACGGTGTTGGTCGACACCACCGCGTCGAGGGTGCCCTCACCGAAGGGGAGCGCCTCCGCCACGCCGACCTCGACCCTGAGCTCGGCGCACGCGAATCGAGCGGAGCGAGCTCGGAGGCTCGCCACCGCGGCCTCTGATGGATCCACTCCGGCCAGCCGACGAACCCCACGCCGGTGTGCCAGCTCCAGCGCCAGCCCGCCGCCAAAGCCCACGTCGAGCAGCTGGGTATCGGAGGCCAGCTCCAGCTCCGAGAGCGTGGCCGCGATGAGCTGCCGGTTGCCTCGGTTGAGCACCCTGGTCATCACGGCGCGGCCGAACCAGCCGCTGGGTCGCGACAGCTGCCGCGCAATGGCCCCGCTCACTGGCGCGAGCAGTCGGAACAGGAACTGGGTACGCATGGGCCTCCTTCGCGATGGGTGCTTCAGCTCGGCGCCCGTGGAGTCGAGGGACCTCAGGTATACCAGCTCGTGGAGCTCGCTTTGGTGCCAGGGCACGTTTGCGCTTCTTCACTTTCACCCCGCACCGCGATGCCCGACGCTGCGTGCGAGGAGAACGACCTTGACCACCGCCGCGCTCGCACCCCAGAAGTCCGAGACCCTCCCGCCGTTCGCCGTGGCCGAGACCACCCGGAGGCGCTACTCCTGCCGCGCCTATCGACCCCAGCCCCTCTCGGCGACACTGCGCGCGCAGATGACCGAGCTCGTGGCGTCAGTGACGAGCGGGCCGTTCGGCACCCCGGTGCGCTTTCGGCTCCTCGCCGCCGAGCCTGGCGACACCAAGACCCTCGCCGGCCTGGGGACGTACGGGTTCATCAGCGGGGCCTCGGCCTTCATCGCGGGCGCCGTCGCGCAGGGAGACCACGATCTCGAGGACTACGGCTACGCCCTCGAGCGAATCGTTCTGGGGGCGACCCACCTGGGCCTGGGCACGTGCTGGCTGGGAGGGTCCTTCAGCAAGAGCCACTTCGCCCAGGCCGTGGCGCTCGAGGCTCGAGAGTCACTCCCGGCGGTCTCGGCCCTGGGACACCCGGTGGAGCACGCCGAGCGAGGGCTGTTTCGCCGCGTCATCGGGGCGCAGAAACGCCTGCCCTTTGGCCAGCTCTTCTTCGACGGCACCTTCGCTTCACCGCTGACGCCCGAGGCCGCGGGGCCCTACGCGGCCGTGCTCGAGACCCTGCGTATCGGCCCGTCGGCGTCGAACAAGCAACCCTGGCGCGTGGTGCGCGCTGGTCGAGCCTGGCACCTCTGCTTGCAGCGAACCCCCGGGTACGGAAAAGGGTCGGTGCTCAATCGAATGTTCCGGGTGGCTGATCTGCAGCGAGCCGATATGGGCATCGCGATGTGTCACTTCGAGCTTCAGGCTCGAGAGCTCGGCCTCGAGGGGCGGTGGGTCCACCAGGCGCCCTCCTTCGAGCTGCCCGAGGGCACCGAGTACTCGGTCACCTGGGCCGTAGACGCAACGTAGCCCTCGAGCTGGATGTCTCGCCGTCGTCGAGGTAGATGGGCCGGGCTTTCCCCAGGAGAGCCACCCATGACCACGACCGCTCCTCAGAACTTCGAATTCCAGGCCGAGATCCAGCAGCTCCTCGACATCGTCATCCACTCTCTCTACACCGAGAAGGAGATCTTCGTTCGCGAGCTGGTGTCCAACGCCTCCGACGCGCTCGAGAAGCTCCGGCACCTTCAGCTCACCGAGAAGGACGTCTTCGAAGAGACGCAGCCGCTGGAGATCCACGTCTCGACCGACGACAAGGCCAAGACCATCACCATTCAAGACTTCGGCGTCGGCATGACCCGCGCCGAGCTCATCGAGAACCTCGGCACCGTCGCCCACTCGGGCTCCAAGGCCTTCGTTCAGGCCCTGAGCGCGTCGGGCACCAAGAACGCCAACCTCATCGGCCAGTT
>PMBV01000441.1 GCA_003153055.1 Myxococcales bacterium | reverse complement strand
CGCACCCGAACGCGCACCCGAACGCGTCCCCGAAGGACCGTCCCCGCTTGCCGTCCCCGTGTTCCGCTACCCGTCCCCGTATTCCGCTACCCGTCCCCGTATTCCGCTTGCCGTCCCCGTATTCCGCTCCCCGTCCCCGTGTTCCGCTTGCCGTCCCCGTGTTCCGCTTGCCGTCCCCGTGTTCCGCTTGCCGTCCCCGCGTTCCGCTTGCCGTCCCCGTGTTCCGCTTGCCGTCCCCGCGTTCCGCTACCCGTCCTCTGCTGCATGCCTCACCGGTTGATGACGAACGCGCACGCCGAATCGAGCGCGAGGCGAGTGCCCTCGGCGGCGGCCAGCAGCGCGTCGTAGAAGGAGATCTCCGCCATCAAGGTCTCCTCGATCTGCGGCTCGCCGACGCCCTGGTGCTCCAGCGCCAGCCGAATCCGCACGATGGAGAGATCGCGCTCGTCTTCGATGGCCGCCATGGCCGCCTTCCGCATCACGTCGAGCTCGGCCTCAGCCGCGCGGGTGGCCGCCGAGACGGCCTCGTCGACGAAGCTGGGGAGCTCGGGGAAAGCGGAGGCGATCTCCGGCCCCTTGAGCGGCCGTCCGTCATGGGCCGCGAGCACCTCGAGGAGCGCCGAGTCGGCCTTGGCCGAGCCGTCGGGCCGCCGCACGACCGCGGCGCGCACCAGCATCGATTCGAGGAACCGCGACAACTGCCGGCTGGGCACCCGCGAGCCCGGGGTGGTATCCGACGGCTCGGGCGGAACGACGTGGAACAACACCTCGAGACCCCGCGCCTTGAGCGGACGCTTGGCCTCGATGAGACGCGCGCCGTTGCGCCCGTAAGGGCCATCGCGAAGAAAGCCGAACAGCGCCTCGACAAGGGGGTGGCCGGTAGCGAAGTACTCGATCTCCTCCTGCTCGACGGCGGTGTCTCGCCAGAAGGTGCCCAGCACCGTTCGCTCGTGGGTGATGTCGTAGCCGGGCAGCGCCTCGACGTTCAGCGCGTGGCCAAAGTGGAAGGCGGCCTGGAAGGCGTCGACCTCCTGGTCCGTGTCCACCCGCACCCCGATGCGATCGGCCAGCTCGGTGATGCACTCCTCGAGGCGCTCGTCGAGGTCTCGGGCCACCGCCCACAGCCCGTCTTCCACCGAGCTCTCCTCATCGACCTCGATGCCCGAGCGGGCGTGGGCGCGGGCGATGAGCTCGCGCACCGCGCCGCGATCGAAGCTCCTCAGGTCGAGGAGCGGATCATACGCCCGCTTCACCTGGGCCCGAGCCTCCGAGACGCGGCTGGTGAGCTCCTTGACGTACTCGGCGCGCTCATCGGGCTTGGCCAAGGCCAGCTCGGTCAGGTGGGGCTCGACCTCCTCGAGCACGGCGTCGAGGCCACCGACCGTCTCGCCGAACACGCCCACCGCGTCGCGGAGCACCGTCAGCACATCGGCGCTGAAGGTGCCGGCCGAGTCGAAGACGTGAACGTCGACCGGGTGCGTCTGACCGATGCGGTCGAGGCGCCCGATGCGCTGCTCCATGGTGGCAGGGCTCCAGGGCAGATCGTAGTTGACCAGGTGATGGGCGAACTGGAAGTTCCGGCCCTCTCCACCCACCTCGGTCGAGATCAACACCTTGGGCCCGTCGGGATCGCGAAACCGGGCCACCTGGCGGTCACGCTCGGCGAGCTCGAGCTCACCGTGGTACCACAGGGCCTCGACCTGCTCGTGCCTGAGCTTCTTCACCAGGCTCTCCAAGGTGTCGCGCGCCTCGGTGAAGACGAGCACCTTGGCTCGAGGCTCCCGGGCCCAGACCTCTTTGAGCACGCCGACGAAGACCGCGAACTTGGCGTCTTTCTCGGGGAGCGCGACCTTGAGGCCCGCCAGCGCCTTGTTGTTTCGCACCGCCGCGACGAACGCCGCGGGCGACGACTCGAGGCGCCGCACCAGGGCCGCCAGCGCCGCGCCCCGCACCGAGCCGTCCTTCGCCAGGAGAGCCAGCACTCCCTCACGCGCCTTGAGCTCGTCGTCCGACAGGCCGACCGGATGCACATGGAGCACCCGGGAGGAGAAGCCTCCCACCACCGCCCGCCGGTTGCGGATGAGGCGATCAGACAGGGAGTACGTCTCGGCCAGATGGGCCAACATGTCGTCGGGGTCGTCGATCTCCTGGAGCGCTTCGTCGTCGGGAAAGCGCTTGGCCAAGGCCCGCACGGCCGGCCCGGCGTCGGCTCCGCTCAGCAGGGCGCGCACGGCCTGAGACAGCTCCTCTTGCCTCGAGAGGCGCGCCTTGAGCTGCTCCGCGGTCGGAGCGGTGACCGGGTCGATGAGCGACAACAGGGCCTGGTATTCGCCCGGGTCGAGCTGCATCGGCGTGGCGGTGAGCAGCAGGAGCCCCCAGGTGTTGGCGCTCAACGCCTGGGCCGCGTCGTAGGCCTTCTCGCCTTTGAGATGATGGGCCTCGTCGATGATGACGAGATCCCAGTGGGCCTTCTTGTCGCCGGCCTCGTTCCGGTGCTGCGGCGAGCGCTGGAGCAACTCGAGGCTGGTGATGACGTGATCGAAGCGGGCCCATGGCGAGACGGTGGGCATCTCATCGAGCGACTGCTCGTAGCGCTCCGAGTCCATCAGGGTGAAGAGCTGGTTGAACTTGTGGAACAGCTCGACCAGCCACTGCACCGTCAGGTGGCTGGGGGCCACCACGAGCACTCTCCGCGCCAAGCCCGAGAGCCGCAGGGCCGAGAGCACCATGCCCGCTTCGATGGTCTTCCCCAGACCGACCTCGTCGGCCAGCACAAAACGGGGCCGTCGGCTCGAAAGCACCCGCTGCACCACGCCAACCTGGTGGGGCTTCACCATCACCCGCGAGGCGAGCAGCGCCCCCAGCGCGTCATTGCGTCGCTCGTCGTCGAGCACCAGCGCGTTGCGGCGGAGCAAGAAGCCCTTGGCATCGGCAGCTCGCCCTTCTTTCAGCATCGCCAGCAGGTCGGGCTTGGGAGGCAGCGCCCTCAGATCGCTCTCGGGGAGCTCGGTCTCTCCCCCCTCGTCGAGGGCCACCACATAGCGCTTGAGGCCGCGGCCACCCTCTTCCTCGCCCAGCACCCGACCCACCTTGCCCTTGTTCGTGCGCACCGTCGTGCCGGCCGGGAGCGTGGCGTGCACCAGCGCGCCTCCTCGAGCCGAGACCAAGATGGGCCCGTCGGCGTCGCGCGCGGGAAAGCTCACCGTGGCGCGCGCACCGCCCTCTTCCAGGGCCAAGAGGTGGCCCGTGCCCCATTCTGGCTGGGGCAGGTAGCTGACCTTCATTCCGACGACGAGCGTGCTCATGGGGCGGTCGACGCCTATAGCGTCAAGCGCCCCTGAAAACACTCGAAACTACAGCGCGATGGCGAGGCCGGCCCTTACCCCTGGGTAGCCGAGCTCGAGCCGAAGGCTCATGGTTTCGTTGATCTTGTAGATGGCTCCCGCGAGACCCTCGAAGACGAAATAGACCGGCGAGTTGTAGTAGTTGTAGCCGATCCCAATTCCAATGCCGACCTTGGGGTACACCGTCCACTTGTCCGTCAGGTGGAAGCGCCACACGGCGGCCACTGGAATGTCCAAGAGTGGGTAGAATCCGTAGTAGCCAAACCGGAACGTGAAGTCGGCCCCCCCTTCGAGGCCGAACTCATCATTGATGGCGCTGATGAAGCCATCGGCGACCAGCGGGTAGTAGAACCTGGCGCCCACGCCGAAGGGAAAGCCGCCGTAGTACCCCCAGCCGTAGCCGTACGGGATGTTCAGAAAGAACGCGATCTCCATGGGCCGCGTGTGCTCGGAGCGATCCAACAGCCCGCCAGGCGACTTGAAGGCCGAACGGCGGCCGCCGCCCTCTTCTCCGCCCTCGTCTTGGGCCATGGCGGGCAACGCCGACAGTACGAGCGACAACGCGACCAACTGCGACACTCGACGCATGAGCTCTCCTTGAAGGGATCCGGGCGACTGTACCGCGCTTGCCGGGAGCATCAATTCTGTTGTTCGTGGGCCCCAAGGCGATCAGCATCCGCGATGCGAGCGTCCCACCAACGGCACGACCCTCCACCACCGTGGACGGCAGGGCCTCGTTGCCCACTGGGAGGCCAACCGGCACGAAGGTTGCTGCTGGTGCGCGAGGGTAGCTCCTTGAAGGTCGAGGAGAAGGAGGACGGGGTGGAGCCGGAGACACGAGAAGCGCGACCACAGCGACGGGCGCGAAGGCTGGGAGACGAGGCGAAGCGACGGCTGTGGCGGCTGGGGCCCGAGGTGCTGTCCGACGGCGAGCTGCTCGCGCTCGTCACGGGGCTCTGCCATGCCGAGTCCATCGCGAGGCTCCTCGATGGCGGGCTCATGGCGCTGGCTCAGCAGCCGGCCGAGGCGCTGCTCGAGGTCTCTCGAGTCTCGCCGCGAGCCGTGTCACGGTTGCTCGCGGCCTCCGAGCTCGGCCGGCGCCTGGCCAAGGGGAGCGCGGACCTCCGCCCGCGCCTCGGCACGCCACAGGCCATCTGGGAGTGGGCCCGCCACGAGCTCGTCGACGGGCAGCGCGAAGCCTTCCACGTGCTGTGCCTCAACCCACGCAACGTCTTGATGCGGCACGTTCAGGTCGCGGTGGGGAGCGTCGATCAATGCCACGTCGACCCACGCGAGGCGCTGGCTCCGGCGGTGGCCTGCAGGGCGAGCGCGCTGGTGCTGCTGCACAACCACCCCTCAGGCGACCCCGAGCCTTCGGTGCAAGACGTGGCGCTGACCCGTCAGCTCCGAGAGGGCGCGCGGCTGTTGTGCATTCGCCTCGTCGATCACCTCGTGCTCTCGGCCACCGGCTACGTGTCGATGCTGGCCCGTGGCCTCTTGGGTGAAGAGCGCACCATCCTTCCGAGAGTGCAGACCAAGTGGGGTTGACCCCCGCGGAGGGACACACATCATGCGACCCGTGCGCAGCGAGGACCCGAGCCCCGAGGGGTTGCGAGGCGAGCTCAAGGCCCACTTCGGCCTCGACGACTTCCGGCCGGGCCAAGAAGAGGTCATCACCTCGGTACTCTCGGGGCGGAACACGGTGGTGGTGATGCCCACCGGCGCGGGCAAGTCCTTGTGCTACCAGCTCCCTGCCATGGTGCTTCCCGGCGTGACGGTGGTGGTCTCACCACTCATCGCGCTGATGCAAGACCAGGTCGATCAGCTCGAGGCCCGAGGCATCGCGGCGACCTTCATCAACTCCAGCCTGACCGACGTGGAGCGGGCCCAGCGCCAGCGAGCGCTGCGGGCGGGCGCCTACCGCCTCGTCTACGTCGCCCCCGAGCGGTTCAAGAACGACAGCTTCACCCAGGCGCTCCTCGAAACGGGCGTGGCGCTTCTGGCCATCGACGAAGCCCACTGCATTTCCCAGTGGGGCCATGACTTTCGGCCCGACTACGCCCTGCTCGGCCAGGTGAGAAAACGCCTCAGGCCGCCGCGCACGGTGGCCCTCACCGCCACCGCCACCCCCGAGGTGCGCGACGACATCGCCCGCATTCTCCTGCTCAAGGATCCCCGGATCTACGTGGCGGGCTTCGACCGGCCCAACCTGTTCCTCGAGGTAGTGCACGTCACTGGCGACGGGGAAAAGCGAGACGCCGTCGAGGCGCTCAGCGACGAGGGCAGTGGGCTCGTCTACTGCGCGACCCGCAAGCAGGCCGAGCACCTGCACCAGCACCTCGAGGCCTTGGGCCGCGCCTCGGTGCTCTACCACGCGGGGCTCCCCGACGAGGCCAGGCGGAGGGCCCACGAGCAGTTCATGTCGGCGCCTCGCTGCATCGCGGTGGCCACCAACGCCTTCGGCATGGGCATCGACAAGCCCGACATTCGCTTCGTCGCTCACGCGGCGATTCCCCGCGCGGTCGAGGCCTACTACCAGGAGATCGGCCGGGCCGGCCGCGACGGCCACGACAGTCGGGCCGTGCTGCTGTTCAACCACGCCGACGTCTTCACTCAGGAGCGGCTGATCCGCTCGAGCCACCCTCCAGAGACCCTGCTCGTCGACCTCTGGAGGGTGTTACGGGAGCTCGACCAGTTCGACGGAGGGGTTCACCTCCTCGCTGCCCAAGTCGGATCCACCGAGTTCGAGGTCTCGGCAGCACTCAAAATCCTCGAGCGATCCGGGGTCATCGCCCGCGCAGCGAGGGGCGAAGGCCGCTGGGGCATCACGTTGCTCCCCGCCGCCGCCACCGTGAAACCAAAGAGCCCTCAGGCCCGCGCGGTGCTCGAGGCCCTGACCGCCTCGGGTCGACCCGGCGAGCGCGCGTCCATCGAGCTGCCCGCCCTCGCCCGGCGAGCGAACCTCGACGACGAGGCGACCCGCAGGGCCCTGACGCTCCTCGACAAGGCCAGCGCCGTCAGCCTGCAGCGCCCCTTCGCCGGCCGCAGCATCATGGTGCTGGCGCACGAGCCGTGGGGCTCGCTCGGCGTCGACCTCGAGCAGGTGCGCGAGCAGGAGCGGGACCAACTCCTCCTGCTCAAGCGAATGACCGACTACGCGTACTCCAAGCGCTGCCGCCGGGCGTTCCTCCTCCGCTACTTCGGCGAGTGGGTCGACCGGGAGCAGTCGTGCGGCACGTGTGACGTGTGCGTCGGAGCCCGCCTCAACTTGCCCAAGGGAAAGGCCCCTGGCACCGAAACCCCGGCGCACGCCCCTCCCCGATTCTCGTCGCTGGCGGCTGAACAGCTCAAGCGCTGGCGGCGCGAGCTCGCACACGATCTCGGCATGCCCCCGTACCTCATCTTCAACGACGCCACGCTCTACGGGCTGGCGGCGGTGCTCCCCATCACGCGAGAGCAGTTCCTCTCGGTCAAGGGAACCAGCGAGGCCCGGTGGGAACGCTTCGGCCCCCACGTCAGGCAGATGTGCCTGACCGCGAGGGCCGCGGGAGACGAGCCGCAAGAGGTGGCTGCCCACGCCGGGCGGCGGCGCACCTCATGAGGGCGACGTCAGCGCTTCTTGAACTCGACCCGGCGGTTCGCCGCCCAGGCCTCTTCGGTGCTGCCCTGCATGGCCGGCTTGTTCTCACCAAAGCCCACGGTGTCGAGCGAACCACCACCGACGCCGAGGTCGACCAGGTACTTGCGCACCGAGGCCGCCCGCTTCTGCGAGAGGACCATGTTGTACTCTTCGGTGCCGCGCTCGTCGGCGAAGCCCTCGAGGGTGAACCGCGAACCGCCCTTCTTCATGCAGTCAGCGTACTTGGCGAGCACCGACTGGACCGTGGAGGTCAGCGAATACTCGTTGAAGTCGAAGCGCACGGGATCGTAGGTGCAAACCGGCCCCTCGGCCGCGATGCACTTGCCGGCCTTGCAGCCCTGGCCCGACGGGCAGTCGGTGTCGCCGCTGCACTCGACGCTCGCGTCGGCGATGCACTTGCCGCTCGAGCACTTCTTGCCAGTGCCGCACTTGGAGTCGTCGACACACTCAGGCTTGGGGACGCACTTGTTGGCGTCGCACACGTAGCCAGCCTTGCAGTTGGCGTCGGTGGCGCACTCCTGGCACATCCCCTGGACGCAGACTTCGCCCTTCTCCTTGCAGTTCTCATCGCTGTCGCACTTCGGGTACGTCGGAGGGCAAGCCGAGAACAACAGAACAGCGGCGCTTGCCGCGAACGACGAAATACCCAGCGAAAGACCTGAATTGCGCGTCATGACTGATGGCTCCACATGGTGGGACGACTGGGAGCGCGGTCTAGCCATCATTGAACCTCCCATCAACACGAAAAGAAAATTGGCACGGCGCTTTCATTCTCTCGAGCCCCGGTAGACGAAGCGCGGCAAAATGGACACGGCTCGAAGCTCGAGGACACACATGGGCGCAACGGTGCTGATTGTCGACGACGAGCGGAACATCCTCTTGACGCTGAATCAGGCGCTCCAGCTCGAGGGCTACCGTACCGAGCTCGCCGCTGGTGCCCACCTCGCCCTCGAGGTGCTGGCCGCCCGCCCGGTCGACGTCGTCTTGATGGACGTCAAGATGCCCGACCTCGACGGCGTGGCTGCGTTGGAGCGCATTCGGGCCCTCAAGCCCGAGCTGCCGGTCATCATGATGTCGGGCCACGGCACCATCGACACCGCGGTCAAGGCGACGCAGCTGGGAGCCCGTGACTTCCTCGAGAAGCCCATCAGCCGAGATCGACTCCTCTTGGCCCTCAAGAATGCCATCGACCACCAGCGGGTGGTGGAAGAGCTCGAGGCGCTGAGGGCCGAGGTGGGGCGCTACGACATGGTCGGCCAGGGAGCGGCGATGCAGCGCATCTACGCCCTCATTCAGCGAGCGGCTCCGTCGGAGGGGCGGGTGCTCATCACCGGAGAGAACGGCACCGGCAAGGAGCTCATCGCCCGGGCGGTGCACCAGCACTCGCGGCGAAAGGGGGGGCCCTTCGTCAAGCTGAACTGCGCCGCGGTGCCCCACGAGCTCATCGAGTCGGAGCTCTTTGGGCACGAGAAAGGGGCCTTCACCGGCGCCCTCACCGCGCGGAGGGGCAAGTTCGAGGCAGCCCACGAGGGCACGCTGTTCCTCGACGAGGTGGGCGACATGCCCCCCTCGATGCAGGCGAAGCTCCTGCGGGTGCTCCAGGAGGGCGAGCTGGAGCGGGTGGGCGGCCAAGAGACCATCACCGTCGACGTGCGCGTCATCGCCGCCACCAACAAGGATCTCGACAAAGAGATCGAACGCGGCCGGTTCCGCGAGGACCTCTACTTCCGGCTCAACGTCGTGCAGATCCACGCCCCGCCGTTGAGGGAGCGCCCCGATGACCTCTCGACCTTGATCGACGCCTTCCTCGAGGGCTCATGCCGGAAGAACGGCCGGAGGCTCCTCAAGCTGACCCCCGATGCGACCCGGCGAATGCTCGACTACGACTACCCAGGCAATGTGCGCGAGCTCAAGAACCTGGTGGAGCGGCTGGCCATTCTCTGCGAGGGCCCCCTGGTCTCGGGCGCCGAGGCCGACGCCCTGCTCCCCCGGCGACGCATGAGGGTTCCCCAGAGCGAGCCCACCACGACCGAGCGAGAGGTGGCGACACCGACGCCGAGCACCTGGGGGCCCAGCCCGTCACCCCAAGCCCCCGCCTTGCCCCCGGCGCGGTTCCGGCCCGAGCGGACCTTCCGGGAGCAGGTCGACGACGCGGAGCGAGACATCATTTTGGGCGCCCTGTCCTTCACCCAGGACAACGCCACCGAGGCGGCCAAGCTGCTCGATCTCGAGCGCGGCCACTTCTACAAGAAGATGAAGTCGCTCGGCCTCAAGCGCACCGGAGGAGAGACGCAGATCGACAGCCACGAGAGCTGAGGTCCTTCACAGCCGCTGGCGCTGGCCGGCGAGCCAAGCCCTGGCGGGTCTTCCGTCGACGCCCGCTCGGGCCAGCCCTGGCAGCACCACCTCTTGCAGCGCGGCACAGAAGACCTCCCGCCGCTTCGGCAGCGGCAGCACCCCGTGCTCGATCAACAGAGGGTCCTCCTCGGCGGCCAGCGCAGGCTCGAAGAGCGGGGCAGCGCCGGGCGTCACCATTCGGGGCAGGAGCGGGGCAAGGAACGAGAGCGGCCCGACCCGCGCGGCCCATGCGACGAAGGCCCAACCGAGCTGCGCATGGCCCACCTCGTCACGAGCGATGGCCACCAGCGTTCGGCGAACCAACGGGGACTGGGCCTCCTTGATGAGCTCGCTCAGGGTCGACACGCTCTCGGTCTCCGCCACGCAGCAATGCGCCACCATCGCGTACGCCAGCGCCTCGAGACCCACGAGATTCGCCGGTGCGAGCAACGGGGGCTCGGGCAGGGCCGCCACCGGCGGAGCCCCATAGGCCTCCGCGAGCTCGGCACAGAGCGTGCCATGCACCTGCTCCTCCCGGGAGGCGCTCTGGGCGGCTTCCACGAGCCGATCCGGCGCCGAGACCGCCAACAACCCGGCAGCCAGGCGCTCGAACTGCACCGTCGCCGCTGCTTCGACCCCCACCCTGAAGCTCCAGGCTTCGGCCACCGCGCGCCGAGCCGCCGGCGACAGGGCCTCACCGAGCCTCACCAGAACTTGCTCCCGCCGCCTCCGGGGTCAGGGCTGGGCGTCCCTCCATCGGTCTGCACCTGCCCGTTCTGATCCACCGAGCCTTGCGAGGCATTCACTGAGCCTGCACAGCCGGCGATCCACAACCCTCCTCCCACCACGAGGAGATCGAAAAGGCGCTTGGTCTTCATGGGTGCCAACTAAAGACGTCTCTCTCGGGGCGCACCTCGAGAAGGCGGCGCCGCACCTCCCTAGATGGGCTGGCGCTGCGCTTCGAAGCCCGAGTCAGGCGACGTGGTGCTCGATGGCCGGCTCGCGGTTGGCGGCGCTCGTCCAGATCACCCTGGTTCCCGCCAGACCCGCCATGGTCTGGTCGAGGCTCGGAGCGTCGCAGATCATCGCCCGCCGGCCGGGACGAGAGACGAAGCGCACGCAGGCCTCGACCTTGGGGGCCATGGTTCCAGGAACGAAGTGGCCCTCAGCCAGCAGGTTGTGCAGCTCATCGACGCTGATGAGGCCGATGGGCTCCTCGTGCGGCGTACCGAAGGCTTCGAAGACGTTCGACACGTCGGTCACGATGACGAGCTGATCCGCGTCGATGGAGTCGGCCAGGAGCGCCGCGGTGAGATCCTGATCGACCACCGCCTCCACCCCTCGCCACCCGCGCCCGTCACGAGTGACGGGAACGCCACCGCCTCCGCCCGCCACCACCACCACCCCGCTCTCGACCAGCCGCTTGAGAATGCCAACGTCGAGCACCTCAAGGGGCTCGACTTGCGGCACCAGCCGGCGATAGCCCGGGCCGTTCGCATCGAGCTCGAGCGGGAGCCCCTGCTTGCGCAGCACGCTCGCCTCCGCCTCGTCGAGCAACGGGCCTGCCAGCCGACGAGACCTATGAGGGCTGGAGCCACCGTCGACCCTCACATGGGTCACCAGCGCCGCCACCAGCCTCGCCTCATTCAGCTCGTCGCGCAGTGATGTCGCCAACCGGTCGCCGAGCTCGCCCTCTGACCCCAGCTCGGCGGTCGTCGTCAGCGCCGCATTCATGCCGAGGCCCTGTGCGCCGCTGGTGACGAAGCCGTTGTGGGTCACGACCAGCTCGACCCCCGAGCGGACCAACGGATGGAGGGAGTGCACCAGCTGATCGGCCAGGGCTCGGTCGCCGGAGGCGCTCAGGGCACTGCCGCCGAGCGCCATGACGATTCGCTGAGTTCGCTCCCCCATGATGTGACCGGGTGAAGCAACCAACGTGCCTTGGAATCGGGTCCCTTCTCTCGCACGAACGAGAGGGTCACGACGCCCGGCATCGCAGGAAATGCGTCAGGCCCTCGATTTGGGCGTCAGGCCTGCGCGCGCGGACGAAAATCAACCATCAAGCCGCCCCCTTGAGCACGCACCCGCACCGCGGTGATGACATGACAAACTGTACACACCGCTCGAGCGCTGCTTGACCCTGATACTCTCAGGTCAACCGGACCGCCGCAGGTCGGGCAGCCGTCGGGGAGCCGAACCTCTGCAGTGTGCTCCGAGACGATGTGGAACTCTGGGGTCATGGCTCACCAATACGGCAGGGAAACCCCGGCGCAAGGGAGCCTCCCAATTCGCCTGGGACTGAGGTCAGCCGTTACCGCCCTTGCCAGGGCCGCCCCCACTGGGCACGCGAGTCACGGTCTGGGAGGCCAACAGGGGCACCAGGAGCGACCCCGACTCGCCGCCCTGGGGCAAGAAGGTAACCGGCGCGTTGCTCTCGAGGAGCTTCTGGGTCTCGAGCACCTCGAACATCGCCTCCATGACCTCGGGGTCTTCGGAGATGCGTTGGAGCGCCTGCCCGACAATCAACGGCCGCTGCGCCGAGGCCCGGGCGAACTCGGCCGCGGCCGTGCGGTCGGCGCTCGACTTGATGATGTTGACCTGGTTGGTGCCATCTTGGCGAATGGCGCTCGTCACCTGGCGCAGCCGGTTGACCACCTTCTCTTCAATCTGGTGGATCATCGCGTGATCGCGGAAGTGCACTTTGCGAATGTAGATGCTGCCCAACTGGTAGCCCCATTCCACCGAGCGGGGTGTCACTTCGTTGCGCACCGCCTGAGACATCACGTGACGGGTCTCGAGCATGTCGCCCAGCTTCATGTTCGACAGCGTGCGCACGGCGGCGTTCGACACGTTGGCCCGGAGGCTGCCGCGGGGGTCGGCATTCTTGAACAAGAACGACGCCGGGTCCTTCACCCTCATTTCGTACCAGATGCCGATGCCCATCGGAGCGCCCTCCTCTGAGTTCACCGGCTGACTGCGGAGGTACTCTTGGTCGAGGCGCAGGTCGACGGTCTGCACCCGCCCGAAGAAGGGCACCAGCGCCGCCTTGGGCCCCAGCTCGAGCCAGAGAAAGTGGAGCCCGGGCTCCTGGAGCGTTCCATACACCTTGCCGAACAGGGTGAAGACCTTGGCTTGCCGCTCCTCGATGGTGGTGTAGGCGCCCAACAGCTGGGCCAACCCCAGGAGCACCGGCACGCCGAAGAAGAAGACCATGAGACCGAGGATCATCGAGATGAGGAAGCTCATCGCTTGCCCTCCACGAAAGCCCGGTTGGCCCGGGTGAACAGCGAGAGCTTCACGTTTCGCAGGTAGGCTCGAAGCACGCCCGAGCCGCCGTTCACCTTGAGCTCCGAGAGTTGGTTGGCGAGCTGCAGCAGCGGCTGCACCTCGGCCTGGGCGTTGAGCGTCTCGATCTCCACCGCCCGGCGGGACTGCACGATGCGCTGGTCGGCCGAGGCCTGGGCCAGTGACACCTCGGCTCCGACCTGATTGTGGGCGGTGTTGATGGCGGCGAGCGCGCTCTCGACCTCGGCGGGCGGATCGATGCCGGTGATGAGCGAGGCGTCGAGGATGATGCCGTAGCGGGCGGCCGACGACTGGCAGTCTCGATCCATCTCTTCGTTGAGCAGCCTCAGGTTCTTGCGCAGGTCGTTGATCGACACGCCAACTTGGTCGGACAGGCCGGCCGGTCGACCCGAGACCGGCGCCGGCAGCGCCTTCACGTCGACCTCAGGGGCCTCGAAGGAGGCGATCTTCTGGCGGAGCACCGAGATGAAGTACCCCATCACGTGGACCAGCGGGTTCTTCACTCCGAAGATGTTGGCGTAGAGGTTCTGCTCAGCGCGGCGGAACCGGAGCTGGCCGACCAGGCCGATGTTGAGCTGGTCCTTGGTGACCGCCTCGAGCATCGTGCCGCCGCGGTTGGCGTTGGGGTCCTCGATGTCGTAGGCCAGAGGGATCGTCTCGGTGGCCACCGAGACCTTGCGCACCTTCTGCCAGGGCCAGCGGAAGTACGGCCCTCCAGGGGGAATCACCTCGAGCATCGGGTAGCGGTAGCGCTCCTTTTCATCGGGTCGCAGGTGATCGGCCATGGGCGTGTCGAGGGTGCTCGTCTCGAGCCGGTGGGCGCGCCCGAAGGACGTCTTCACCGCGCGCTCGGTGGGGCCGACGGTGAAGAACCCGTACACCACATAGCGAAAGAAGAACCACGCCACCCCACCGAACACGAACCCGGCCAGCGAGAACTCGAACATGCCGTCCATGAGCGCCACCTTTCAGGCCGGCACTGTAACCAAACGGCGGCCCTCGCAGTGAACCAAGCGGCGGGAGCGCGCGTCAGTCGGAGAAGATCGCCTCGAGCGGCGCGTGATCAGACGGCAGCTTGCCTTCCCGCGCCTGGGTGTCGACGCGCACCGACAGACAGCGCTCCACCAGGGGCGCGGTGACCAAGAGGTGATCGATCCTCAGGCCCTGGTTCTTCTTGAACGCCCCGGCGCGGTAGTCCCACCAGGTGAACAGCCCCGGCTGGTCGGGGTACCGGTGGCGGAGCAGATCGCTCAACTGATTGGTCGCCTTGAGCGCCTCGAAGGCGGCCCGTTCTCTGGGCGTGAAGAGCGTCTGGCCTTCCCAGAGCCGGGGATCCCAGGCGTCGAGATCGTTTGGGGCGACGTTGAAGTCTCCCCCCACGAGCAACGGGCCCGTGGCCCAGGGCGAGAGCCACCGGGTGAGCCGGGCATACCACTCGAGCTTGTACTCGTAGGCCTCGGAGCCCAGCGACTGGCCGTTGGGCGCATAGAGCCCGACGATTCGCACCCCGCGCACGGTGGCGGCGAGGATCCGCGCCTGCTCGTCACCGTCGCCCATGTTCCGCGCCACGTCGGTGGCCGGCTCCCGCGAGAGCAGCGCCACGCCGTTGTAGCTCTTCTGGCCGAACAGCTCGGCCCGGTAGCCCAGGCTCTGAATCTCGAGCAGGGGGAACTGCTCGTCGGTCGACTTGGTCTCCTGCAGGCAGAGCACGTCGGGGGCGCGGGTCTTGAGGTAGTCGAGCAGCCGATCGAGCCGGGCTCGCACCGAGTTGATGTTCCAGGTGGCGACTTTCACCCCACGAGGCCATAGCAAAAATGGCGACGGGGTTCGCGGGCCTCGCTACGACACGGCGCGACGGCGGGGCCGGTCGCTGAAAGACTGGGCCACCTTGGACAGCTCGGCGCGGAGCTGGGTGTCGAGGCTCCGCAGGCTGAAGCCGCTCTGGCCCAGGGCCGCGCAGCTCTCGTCGACCTCGGCGCGAATGGATGCCCGCCGCCAGCTCTGCCGGCGAAACTGCACCAGCGCCGAGCACAGGCGCACCACGTGCACCTCGCGGTACTCCCCGTCGTTCGGCAGCTCGAGATCATGGTGCCGCACGGCGACCAGCGTGGGGAAGCGTGGCAGGTTCCACAGCTGGTGCACGTCGCCACCGATGTCCACGTGCACGCGCTCGAGCACGCGATCGACGCGGGGGTCCGAGGGGTCGATCTGAAGCCGGTTCTGCGCCAGCGTCACCAGCGAGCGCAGGCCCACGGAGCGCCCGAGATCGTGGAGCAGCCCCGCGAGGAACACGTGATCGGCGTTGACGCCGCTGACCTGCATCGCGAGCCAGGCAGCCCCTCGAGCGGCCACCACCGACTCGGCGAAGATCTCGTTCCACTTCGAGCCGAAGGCGGCGAACTCCGAGCGCACCTGGGGCTGGAACAGCGAGCGCGCCGCCACCGTGCCGGCGACGCGGCCGACCTCCGACAGGCCGAGGCGAGTCACCGCGTCTCGCAGGGTCTCGATTTCCTGGGTGGCGGCGTAGGCGGCCGAGTTGGCGACCCGCAGCACTCCGGCCGACATGGCGGGGTCCTGCGAGACCAGCCGTGACAGCTCGCTCAGCGACACTTCTTGGTCCGCCACCGCGTTGAGCACCTGGAGCGCCACCGCGGGGAGCGACGAGGGCCCCGGCTGGTGCTCACGAAAATTCAGCATGGTCTCGGCCGCGAGCGCCTCGTCTCCCGCGACCTCCTCAGGGGTCAGCGCCGACTCCGATGGTGCCTCGAGACCCTGGAGCTCGAGGAAATGGTCGAACGGGCCGAGCCCTTCTGGGGCTGGGGTCACCACCTTCATGACCACCCGAGCCAAAGGTGGATCTACCAGTGGCGCTGGGGGCTTCGCCGTCGAACTCGTCTGCGCGCTGTGGTCGCGGTGAAACAGACGGTCGAGCCACGCCCACATCGGGTGAACCTCCCGGTGGTGGCGGGTGCATGGAGCGGGCCGGACGCTGCCGGCGGAGAGGCGCCGTCCCGGTCCCCCCGGCAGTTCCGCACTTCCAACCCATTCCCCACAGGACTCACTCTACCGCGCGGCCTTGAGCGCCGCCGCGAGGTCGGACACCCCGACGAAGGCCTTCACTTGCCTGGCGGCCCCAGCGCTCCCCACGTAGAGGTGCTCGATGTTCACCCCCGCCCGCCCCAGCTTGGCGGTCAGCTCGGCGAGGGCACCGGGCTTGTCGGCCAGGGTGACTTCGAGCACCTCGTGCTCCTCGGCGGGCCAGCCTCCAGCCACGAGCGCCTTGCGGGCCACGGCCGGCTTCTCAGCGACGAGCCGAACGCAGCCCGCGCTGCCTTCGAGCCACGCGTGAGCCGCCCTCAGGTTCAGCTTCTTCTTGGCCAGGGCGGCGGCGACCTCCCCGAGCACACCAGGGTGATTCTCGATGCGGATCTTCAGCTCCTTCGCTCGCGGCATTGGGACCCCTCCAACCCCCATTCGACTGGAAAGCGAGCGGTCGGCGCAAGCGCACCCCTCGCTTTACCCCAACAAGCCCTCAGCCACCCGCCGAGGTGTAATGGCCGACCGAGCGGAGCCACACGGTCCGGGCGGCCAGCGCAAACACCAGCGAGCCTGCGACCGAGGCCGCGAGCGTGGAGACCTCGAGGCGCCCCAAGAGGGCCTCCGCCGGGTAGGTGGTCATCACCGTCAAGGGCACCACGAAGGTGAAGACGAGCTTCAAGGCGCCACGGAAGACCGAGGACGGCCACCGGGCTGCGTCGAAGATCGAGCCGAAGAGGTACGTGAGGTTGTCGACCTTCACCACGTAGAAGGCCGCCGAGATGATGAGGATCCACAAGGAGTAGAGCAACAGCGTCGCGGTCACCAGCAGCACCAGAGCCATCAGCACGCCCGTGGCCTTGGGTACGAAGCCCAGCCGGGTGAAGGCGATGACGAAGATGACCAGCGCGCTCACCACGCTCGACACCCGCCACAACTGGAACCGCGAGGTCGACACCAGGAACTGGGCGTCGGCTGGCTTGAGCAGCACGAAGTCGAGGGTGCCTTTGCGAATGTGATCGATGACCGACTGGAGCCCTGGGTTGATGGCCCCGTCGAGCACTCCCTGGAGCAGAATGAACCACCCGGTGACCACCAGCGCCTCGCCGAAGCTCCACCCGGGGATACCGACGCCGCGGTCGCCCGAATACACCACGAAGAGGGGCACGATGGCGGTGAAGGCCCAGAACAACGAAATGGCCCCATCGACCAAGAAGTCCCACCGGTACTGGGCCGCCAGGAGCGCGGAGGTGCGCAATTGGAGCCCCAAGAGCCTCAGGTAGCGACGCATCTGACGGCTACCCTCCGAAGGCCTGGTAGCGACGAATGCCCCGGCGCCAGAGGACCACCGCCAGGGCGATGAACCCCGCGGCCCACGCCCACTGCCGGGCCAGGAGTGGCAGCACCTCATCGAGCTCGTGCCCGCGAGTCATCAACTCCACCGGGAGCCCGACCATGTCGCGAAAGGGCAGCCACGCCGAGGCCACCTTGAGCCAGGGCGGAAACAGGTCGATGGGAAAGAGGTAGCCCGAGAAGACGAAAAAGGCCGCGAGCCACACATCCATGATCTTCACGCTGCTCTCCATGTACAGACTGAGCGCTCCGATGGAGATGTTGGCGAAGAACGAGATGAGCCAGGCCCCCAGCATGGCCAGGCCCACGGCGCCCAGCAGGGCCGGGTCGGTCGTCAGGTGCGAGGCTCCCGGGCTGAGGAGCAGGACCACCACGATGGGCAGTGACACCACGAGGCGCAGCGGCATGTACGCCAGGTTCTGCGCCGCGAACGAGATGATGGGGTGAATCGGCCGCAACAGCCGCATCGAGAGCAGCCCCTGACGGACCTCGAAGTTGATCTCCCACGACGCCCAGCTCGAGACCAATTGACGCACGATGAAGACGACGAGGAAGTAGGCGACGAAGCCACCCGAGCTCCAGGTACGGCCGCTGGCGCTGAGCACCGGCGCCACCTCGGCGACGGCGGTCCACAGCATGAGCATGACCAACGGCATGGTGGTGGCGAGCACCCAGACCAGCATCTCGGCCCGGTAGGCGATGGCCTCGGCAAAGCCCACTCGCAGCAGGGTAGGCAGCGCACGCAGACCGAAGAAGTGCCTCACGCCGCCTCCGCTTCTCGGGCCGCCCGGCTGCGAGAGAACAGCTCGCTCATCACCTCTTCGAGCGGTGGGTTCTCGACGTTCAGGTCGACCACCGGGAGCGTGGAGAGCGCCCGGCCCACGGCGGCGTTGACGCGATCTTGTGGGACCTGCACCACCGCGACGGCGGAGTCGAGCTTCACCACCGTGCCCAGCGCCGCCACCTGCTCACGGGCCACGGGCTGGGAAAAGCGCAGCGTCAGCCGCTTCTCGGGCCGAACCTTCTGCACCAGGGCCTCGAGCTTCCCGTCGAAGGAGAGCTGGCCTTTGTCGATGACGATGACCCGGGGGCAGAGGGCGGCCACGTCGTCCATGTAGTGCGAGGTCAAGATGAGGGTCGCGCCGAAGCGCTCGTTGTAGCGGCGAATGAAGTCGCGCATCACCACCTGCATCGACACGTCGAGGCCGATGGTGGGCTCGTCGAGGAAGAGCACCTTGGGGCCGTGTATCAGCGCGGCGGCGAGCTCGCACTTCATCCGCTCTCCCAGCGAGAGTTGCCGGGTGGGCTTGGAGATCTCGTCGCCAATCTCAAGGAGCGAGACCAGCTCGTCGAGGCGCTCGCGGTACACGGCGGTCGGCACGTCGTAGATGGCCCGGTTGAGCTCGAAGGTCTCGACCGGCGGCAAATCCCACAGGAGTTGCTGCTTCTGCCCCATCACCAGCATGATCTTCTTGAGAAAGTCGACCTCGCGGCGCTGGGGCGTATGGCCGTCGACGGTGCAGCTGCCCTGGGTGGGAAACAGGAGACCCGAGAGCATCTTGAGCGTCGTCGTCTTCCCCGCCCCGTTGGGCCCGAGGAAGCCGACCCGCTCTCCTGGCGCGATGGAGAAGTCGATGCCGTCGACGGCCTTCACGACGGTGTAGCGCCGCCGAAAGACCGACCGAATCGCCGCGGCGAGGCCGGGGGCGCGCTGGTGCACAGTGTAGTGCTTCTTGAGCCCGCGCACGTGAATCATGCGGGCGGTCATAACCGTCTCGCCCGCGGTTGTCGCGAGGGCCTTCGAGCTCGAGTCGTTGTCCCAGGCCCCTGACGGCGCTACAGGGCCACCGATGTCTTCCGACGGCATGAGCGATCTCGAAGGGTGGATCTCCCGGTTGGTGCGAGCCTGGCGGGCCCATCGCCAGCAGTCGAGCGGCCGGCGGCCCGGAGCACCGCGCTCTGGCAGCCACGACGAGCGTGACGGCCTCGACCGCGAGGAGCTCAAAGAGGTCGCCGCGGGAGTGGCCCGGCTCTCCAAGGGCCTCACTCGAGAACGAGAGCTCGCTGGCGCGCACTACATGGACGACCCCCGGCTCCTGGGCGCCTACCTGCTCTTCTACTGGCCGGTCAGCTACGCGCAGGCCCGCTCGGCGCTTTCCGAGCTCGATCGCCGGCCCCGCTCCGTGCTCGACCTCGGCAGCGGACCAGGACCGCTCTCGTTCGCGGCCCTCGATGCCGGGGCGAGGGAAATCACCGCCGCCGATCGCAGCCGCCCAGCGCTCGAGCTCGCCCGCGCCCTCGCCATCGAGGCCTCCGAGCCGCTCAGCACCCGCGACTGGTCGCCCGAGCGCCCCCTCCCCGAAGGGAAGTTCGACCTCATTCTCATGGGCCACGTGCTCAACGAGCTGTTCCAGGGAGACGTCGAGAAGCGTGCCGCGCTCCTCGAGTCGGTCCTGGCACGGCTCGGCCCGGGCGGCTCGCTCCTGGTGCTCGAGCCCGCCCTGCGGGAGACCTCCCGCGCCTTGCTCCAGGTGCGAGACCTGCTCGTTTCCCGGGGCTACCCGGTGCGAGCGCCGTGCCTGTTTCGAGGCCCCTGCCCTGCCCTCGTCAAGGGCTCCGACTGGTGTCACGCCGAGCGCCGGTGGCGCATGCCGCCGGTCCTCGAGGCCATCGCCAAGGCCGCTGGGCTCCACAAGGAGTCGCTCAAGATGAGCTACCTCGTCTTGGGCCCCAAGTGCGACGCCTGGGCCGAGCCTCCGCCGGGGCGGCTGTTCCGCATCGTCTCCGAGCCGCTCGAAGGGAAAGGTCGGCAGCGCTTCATGGGCTGCGGCCCCGAGGGGCGCGTGGGGCTGGCGCTCCAGGAAAAGCACCGGACCCAAGAGAACCAGGCCTTCTTCGATCTCGAGCGCGGTACCGTCATTCGCGTCGAGGGCACCGAGGAGCGGGGCGATGGCTTCGCGCTCACCGAGCACTCCAAGGTCGAGATCCTCTCGCTCCCCGGCCGGCCGCTCCCTCCCCGTCCAGGGTGAGGTCCTTCGGGCCCCCCCCGGCGGGAGCACGCCACCGATGACGGTGACCCAGTCGCGCACCCTCGCGACTCCATTTGTCCCCAGATGGTGAACTCATGAGGGCGACCTTCGCGGCGATTGTTTCGCTGGGCCTGTGGCTGGCGGCTTGCTCCACGACCGAGTCACAGCTCGAGCTCGTGGTCGAGGGGTCCGGCAGCACTGTCCCGACCCCTGGTTTGCACTCCTATGCGACCGGCAAGGCCGTGAAGGTGACCGCGGTCCCAGCGACAGGGGCGACCTTCCTGGGCTGGAGCGGCGCCACCACCGGCACCAGCAGTCCGACTACTGTGGTGGTCAACGGCTCGCGGCGGCTGGTCGCCCGGTTCTCCGGCCCCACGGGCGGTGGTGGTGGCAGCGCAAGCGGTGGTGGCAGCGCAGCCGGTGGTGGCAGCGCAGCCGGTGGCGGCAGCACAGGCGGTGGCGGCAGCTCAGGCGGTGGCAGCAGCGCAGGCGGTGGGAGCGCGGGTGGCGGTGGTGGTGCCGGGGGTGGTGGCGGCGCTCCCCAAGGTCTCCGGCAAGTCTACGATGGGGCGCGAGGACAGAGCTTCAACGACGGCTGGCGGTTCTTTCGCGGCGACCCCTCGGGCGCTCAGCAGCCGACGTTCGACGACTCCGGCTGGCGCAAGCTGACCGTGCCCCACGACTGGAGCGTGGAGCTGGGCTTCAACCGCAGCTCACCGGGGGGCGCCAGCTCTGGCTATGTCGACGGAGGGGTCGGCTGGTACCGGAAGGTCTTCACGCTCGCTCCGTCGAGCTCCGGCAAGCGGGTGCTCATCGAGTTCGACGGCGTGTACATGAACAGCGAAGTGTGGCTCAACGGGACCTCGCTGGGCACGTGGCCCTACGGGTACACCACCTTCCAGTACGATCTGACCCCGTACCTGAAGGCGACCGGAGACAACGTCCTCGCCGTTCGCGTGGACAACAAGCAGCCGAACAGCCGCTGGTACACTGGCAGTGGCCTCTATCGCAACGTCTGGCTCACCACCCTCAACCCGGTGCACATCGCCTTCGGGGGAGCCTTCGTCACCACGCCAACGGTGAGCGCGTCGTCGGCGACCATCTCGGTCGCCACCGAGGTCGAGAACCACGCCACCAGCGGCCAATCGGTCAAGGTCGTGACGAGCGTCATCGATCCCGACGGCGCCCAGGTGGCCAGCGACACGACCCCCGCCAGCGACGTGCCGGCCAATGGCAAGGCGTCGCTGACCCAGAAGACCATCACGGTGCCGAACCCCCGGCTCTGGTCCCTCACCACGCCCACCCTCTACCAGGTCAAGGTCGAGTTGCAGGTCGGCGGCCAGACGGTGGACACGTACACCAGCCTCATCGGCCTGCGCTCGTTCACGTTCGATCCCGCGACCGGGTTCTCGCTCAACGGCCAGTCGATGAAGATCTGGGGCAATTGCATGCACCACGATCTCGGCGCCCTCGGGTCGGCGGTCAACTACCGGGCGCTCGAGCGGCAACTGCAGATCATGAAGGCCATGGGCTCCAACGCGATCCGCACCTCGCACAACCCGCCCACCCCGGAGCTGCTCGACATCGCCGACCGCATCGGCCTCCTGGTCATGGATGAGGCCTTCGACGTCTGGGAGACGGGCAAGGAGCCCACCTACGACTACCACGTGAACTTCACCCAGTGGGCTCAGGCCGA
>PMBV01000055.1 GCA_003153055.1 Myxococcales bacterium | reverse complement strand
CTGAACGCATTGCCCGCTCAGTGAGGAGCTGATGTCGAGGGTTCGCTCCGTCCCTTTGAGGCCCACGGGCTCCGGCGCGCGTCAGCCCTGGGAGGTAGAAACGAGGTGTGGCGGGCGGCGAGGGCCCGCGCTCTGACCTCACCATGACCCTCACTCGCCGTGCAGCGGTTCAAGCGATGGGGCGCTGGGTGCCACGCCCGGCGCCGATGCCGGTGCGCCGGATCCGGGGCGCACGCCTCGAAACGTCGTGGTCGTCGGCGCCCACCCCGATGACCCGGAGACGGGCGTCGGAGGGACAGCCAAGCGCCTGGCCGACCAGGGCCATCGCGTCACCTTCCTCTACCGCACCAAGGGAGAAGTCGGCATTCTCGGGGTCGCCCCTCAGGTCGCCAGCCGCCCACGTGAAGAGGAGGCCCTCGCCGCCTGCAAGGTGCTCGGCACGACGGCCATGTTCGCGGGGCAAATCGACGGGCGCGTTCTCGCTGCACTTCTTCGAGGTGCTCAGGGGTTCCAGACGCAGACCTTCGCGCTCGACGTCTACGTCGACATCACCTCGGTGCTCGAGGCCAAGCGAGAGAGCGTCTTCGCTCACGGTGGCACGACCTGGGCCGCTGGGAAGGTCGACGGCGGGGCCGCGTTCTTCATCTCGCTCCCGTCGTCAGCCGGGAATCGCCTGCACGATGTGCTTGGCGGCCCAGTGCGCGATTCCGAAGATGGTCTCCTGCGGGTTGACCCCCAGGCCCGAAGGCAGCACCGAGCCGTCGACCACGAAGAGGTTGTCCATGGTGTGCACCCGCAGGTGCTGGTCGACCACCGAGCGCGCCGGGTCCTTCCCCATCACGCAGCCACCCAACTGGTGGGCCGAGAGCACCTTCAACCTTACCGGCTCCCACGCCGCGCCGTCGAGCTTGTCGATGTCCTCCGGGCGCTCCAGCACCATCGGGTCGAGGTGCAGCGAGAAGACCTTCTTGGCCCCGGCCGCGAACTGAATGCGGGCCATCTCTTTGCACGCCGCGCGGAAGGCCTCCCAGTGGGCGTCGGTGAAGTCGTAGTCGATGGAGTACCGGGAATAGGCGCCGTCTCGAAGCCGCACGGTGCCGCCCGATTCCTCGGGCAACAGGCCATCGGTGTGAATCGCCAGCATCGCGCCCACGTGCGGCAGATCAGACAAGACGTCCTGGAGTTGGGCCCCGGTGCCAGTGGCGACGATGCTCCCCAGCATGGGGTGCACCGGTGGCACCTCGAGGAAGAAGCCCATCTTCCCCGGGCCCCGCTCGATGAAGTGGTGGGAATACACGCTCTGAGGCGCCCCCGAGAAGGCGCGGACCTCTTTCTCGTAGAGCCCCAGCATCACCATCACCGGGTGCACCCAGGTGCGCTGCCCCACGCGGCCCTCGGCGTCGAGCCCCGAACGGAGCAGCAGGCCCGGCGAGTTGATGGCCCCTCCGCTCACCACCGTCAGCTTGGGCCGCACCACCACCTTCACGCCGGTCGGGCGGTTCTTCACCGGGTCGAGCACCTCGGCCCGCACCAGGGTCACCTTGCGGCCAGTCCATTCGAGCGTCCGCGCCGAGGTGTTGGCGTAGAGGTTCAGGCCCTGGGTGACGGCGTCGGGCAGCACCGTCACGGCCATCGACTGCTTGGCGTCGACCGGGCAGCCCATGCCGCAGTAGCCCAGGTTGCGGCAATTGAGCACGTTGCGGCGAATGAGGCCTCGCTCGTAGTTGAGCGCACCCAAGCCATCCCACAGCACCCGGTTGTTCTCGTTGATGGCGTCGAGCGGCCAAGGGGCGACGTGGAGCCGGCTCTCCACTGCCTCGAAGTGCGGCGCCAGCACCGCGCTCGACAGCGTGTCGACGCCGTTGACCTCGCGCCAGTGCTTGAGGATTCGCTCCGGAGTTCGAAAGCACGAGCACCAGTTGACCGTCGTGCCTCCGCCGACGCCGCGACCCTGGAGGAATGAGACCGAGAAGTCGTCGGTCGTGCGGTTGCCAAGCTCCTGGTACAGCGTGGCGAAGGCCCGCGCCTCGGTCATGTCGAACTCGCGGCGCGTGTGGTACCCGCCCTCCTCGAGCATGACGACGCTCTTGCCCGCCTTGACCAGCTCGTGCGCCAGCCACGCCCCACCGCTCCCCGAGCCGATGATGCACACGTCACAGGTGAGATCGAGGTCCTTGGTCAGCTCGTCGGGCGTAAAGATGCGGCCGCTCACGGCACACCCGTGCCCTTCCACACCGGCGCCGTCGAGTCGTAGACCCCGGGTGGCGGCCCTGGGTACTTGAGCGCCGGCCACACCAGCGGGTTGCCGTAGTAGGCGGCGTTCACCAGCGTGCGGAGCGCCAGGTAGCCCGTTCGCCGAAGCACCAGGCGGCTCTCCCGCCACTCCACCAGGACTCGCTCCTGCTCCTCGACCGAGAGCTGGGTGAAGGGCTGGCCGCGGCGACCGAACAGGAAGTTGGGCAAGGCGTTCTCGAACAACAGCAACAACCGCCGCACCTCGACCTTGGCCGTTTCATCTTCCATCGAGAGAATGGTGTCGACGGCGGTGGCCGTGTCGAGCTCGTCGGGCCGGGGGAAGCCTCCGCGCCGGGGAATGAAGCGCATGACCAGCGTCGAGACCACCGCGTACTCGCGCTCGGACAACACCTTGAGGCCCGCCGGAGCCCGCGTCACCACGCTCTTTCGGGTGAAGAGCCAGCCACCCCCGCCCAATGCGAGGAGGAGCCCTCCCACCAGACCCCTCTTCAGGACGACCCGCCGAGAGCTCTTGTGCCCCGGGGGCGGCAAGTACATCTTCATGATCGCCTCTTAGCCCAACTCGAAGGGCTCTGGACCCTTCAATGATGGTGCGAAGGGAGGGCCCAAGAGATAGTGAACCACCCCGGCGGCCTACCTTCGGAGCGTCCATGCTTTCTCGAGTGCTGGTGCTGGTGCGCATCTCGCTGGCGAACATCGTCTCGAGCTTCCTCAACGTCTTCGTGGGCTCGGTGCTGGCCTTCGGCGCGGCCCTGCTGGTCATCGGAGGCTCGCTGTTCTCGACCCTCGACGAATCGCTCAGCAAGAGCGTGGTGGGCAGCATCACCGGGCACCTGCAGGTGTACGGGGCCCGCTCGAAAGACGCCCTCGAGGTGTACGGGAAGATCGACGGCAGCGACTCCAACTTGGCACCGTTGGACGACTTCCCCCGGCTCAAGGCCACGCTCCTGGGCATTCCCAACGTGAAGCAGGTGGTGCCGATGGGGGCGGCGACGGCCATGGTGAGCTCGGGCAACACCATCGACCTGACGCTCGAAAAGCTCCGCGACCTGTACCGGGCCCAGCGCAGCGACGAGGCCCGCCTCGAGCCCGCGGAGTTCGACCGCCGGTCGAAGAGCCTCAAGGCCCACGTGCAGAACATGGTGTCGGTGCTGGTCAAAGACTCGGAGCGGGCCGCCGAGCTCGTCACCACTGACGCCATCGACCCCGCCGAGCACGCGGCCCTCACCCGCGCCGTCTCGGAGGACTTCTGGGCCACCTTCGACGACGACCCCTTCGGGCACCTCGAGCTGCTCGAGAACCAGGTGGCGCCACAGGTGGGCGACAGCGACATGCTCTTCGTGCGGTACATCGGCACCGACCTCGACGCCTACCAGAAGACCTTCGATCGCATGACCATCGTCGAGGGAGGCCCGGTGCCGCCCGGCCACCGGGGCGTGCTGCTCCCGAGGCTGTTCTGCGAGGACTTCCTCAAGCTGAAGAACGCCCGACGGCTCGACAAGATCCGCGACGCTCGCGCGGCCGGTCGACGCATCGCCGACCCCAGCGACAAAGAGCTGACTCGTATGGTGAAAGAGAACCAGAGCCAGACCAAGGAGTTCATCCTCCAGCTCGACGCCCTCAAGACGGCCACCGCGGTGAAGAAGCTCCAGGGGCTCCTGGGCTCGAAGGACACCGACCTCGCCGCGCTGCTGTCGCGCTTCTTCGACATGACCGACGACGACTTCGAGGCCCGGTACCGCTTCTTCTACGCCGAGCTCGCGCCAGACCTCACGCTGTACCGGGCCAAGGTCGGCGACTCCATCACGCTGCGCAGCGTGGGGCGTTCAGGCTCGGTGAACTCGGCGCTGGTAAAGGTGTACGGCATCTTCGAGTTTCGGGGCCTCGAGAAGTCCCCCCTCGCGGCGGTCAACACGCTGGTCGACATCGTCACCTTTCGCGACCTCTACGGGTACCTCACCTCCGACGCCAAGGCCGAGCAGCAGCAGCTCAAGGCAGAAGCCAACGCCAAGGTCGTCACCCGCGCGAACGCCGAGGCCGAGCTGTTCGGCGGCGATGCCCCGGTGGTCGAGGAGGCGCACGCTCAGCGGGTCACCGAGCCCCCAAGCTCGGGGAAGAAGCGCACCGTTCGGCCCGACACCTTCGCCCTCGAAGACGTGGATCACGGCGTGGTGCTCAACGCCGCCATCATCCTCAAGGACGGCTCGCCCCTCGCCCTCACCCGCGCTCGCTCGGCCATCGAGGCGGCGCTGGCCACCGAGAAACCCCCGGTGGACCCCCAGGCCCTGGACCGCGCCGCGGCGACCATCAAGGCCGGCCCCCTGCCCTTCGCCCTCAGCGCGGCGCTGGGCTCGGTGCTCGACCTCGAGAAGGCGCGGCGCGATGGCAAGGCCCCCCCGGCCGACGAGGCGCTGCTGGGCCTCGAGCAGGCGCTCAAGAGCGCGCGGCCGGCCCTCTCGAGCGACGACGTCGAGTCGGTAGAGGGCGTGCTCGCCTCGGCCAAGCCCCGCACCTGGGTGGTCGACTGGGCCACCGCGGCGGGCTTCCTGGGGCAATTCATCACCTTCTTCCGCATGATGCTGGTCGGCATCGTGGCGGCCTTCGCCTTCATCGCCCTCATCGTGGTGACCATCGGCGTCACCATCGCCACGCTCCAGCGCACGGTCACCATCGGGACCTTGCGGGCCATCGGCGCGCAGCGGGAATTCGTGGTGGGCATGGTGCTGGTGGAGACGATGGTGCTGGCGGTCGTCTTCGGCATCCTGGGCGCGGCGGCGGGCGCGGCGGTGGTGGGGTGGATGCACGCCTCGGGCATTCCCGCCTTTCGCGACGAGCTGTACTTCTTCTTCTCGGGGCCGGTGCTGAGGCCGGAGTTGAGCTTCATGGGGCTCGCCATGTCGGTGGGGGTGACCCTGTTGGTGAGCCTGTTGGCCGTGCTGTTTCCCGTCTACCTGGCGACGAGGGTCTCGCCGCTCACCGCCATGCAATCCGCGGAGTGACCAAGGCATGCTCTTCAAGATCGCCCTGCTGAACCTCTGGCAGCACAAGCGGCGCACCTTCTTCCTCGGGGTGGCCATCGGGCTGGTGACGGCGCTGTTACTGGTCATGCTCGGAGTGACCGAGGGCATGCGGCGCTCGCTGGTCGAGACCTCGACGACGTTGATGAGCGGCCACGTCAACGTCGCCGGCTTCTTCAAGGTGACGAGCGGCCAGGCGGCTCCAGTGGTGACGCACGCCCCGAAGGTTCGCGAGGTGATCGAGCGTGAGGTGCCCGAGCTCACCTACATCGCCCACCGAGGCCGGGGCTGGGCGCGGGTGGTGAGCGAGACGGGCTCCAAGATGTTGGGGCTGGCCGGGGTGCGGATCGACGAGGAGCAAGGGCTCAAGAAGGTGCTCAAGGTGAAGGAGGGTCACCTCGAGGGTTTGGCCCAGCCCGGGTCGATTCTCCTCTTCGAGGACCAGGCCAGCGATCTCGAGGTCAAGGTCGGCGACGCGCTCACGCTGTCGGCGCCCACGCCGCGAGGGGTGAGCAACACCCTCGACGTCACCGTGGTCGCCGTGGTGCGCAACATGGGCATGATGAGCCAGTTCTCGGCCTTCATGAACGAGGAGACGTTGCGCCGGCTGTACCAGCTCAACGACGACACCACCGGAGCGCTCCAGGTGTACCTGCCGAGCGCCGACCTCGAGTACATCAAGCGCGTGGAGGCCCGCCTGAGGGACGCCCTGGGCAAGGCCGGCTACCAGTTGATGGACGAAGACCCCCGGGCCTTCTTCATGAAGTTCGAGAACGTGCAGCGCGAGGCCTGGGTCGGCCAGCGCCTCGACATCACCAACTGGCACGACGAGGTCAGCTTCTCGAGCTGGACGGTCGACTTGATGAGCGCCCTCTCGTTCTTCCTCGCGGTGGTGCTGCTGCAGGTCGTCGGGGTGGGCATCATGATCGTCATGTGGATGTCGATCCGCGAGCGCACCCAAGAGATCGGCACCCTGCGGGCCATCGGCATGCAGCGGCGCTCGGTGCTGTTCATGTTCCTCACCGAGGGCGCCTTGCTGGGGTCCATCTCTACCGCGGCCGGGGTGGTGCTGGGGCTGGTGGTGTCGCTCGCCCTCAACGCCGCGGCGGTGCCCTTGCCCATGGGCTTGCAGTTCGTGCTCCTGTCCGAGCGGCTCCTCATCGTGCCCACCAGCCAGTGGGTCGTCACCACGGCGGTGTTCATCACCTCGGCGGTGACCTTCTTCGCGGTGATTCCGTCGATCGTCGCGGCCCGGCTCCGGCCGGTCACCGCCATGGCCCACGTGAACTGACCGCCTGGAGCGCCCACCGACGGAAAATTCGCCGCTCCGATGCGCGAACAACTCGTCGCCATCGACCGGCAGTGATTACATGGGGCTCATGAGCGCGAGAACACTGGCCATGATTCTTGCTGGAGGCGCTGGCACGCGACTCGACCCCCTCACCAGGGAGCGGGCCAAGCCGGCCGTGCCCTTCGGCGGTCGCTATCGCATCATCGACTTCTGCCTGTCGAACTTCGTCAACTCCGGCATCTTCAAGTTGAAGGTGCTGACCCAATACAAGTCCGACTCTCTCAACAACCACATCTCTCGCACCTGGCGAATGACCGCCTTCCTCGGGCACTTCTGCGAGACGGTGCCGGCGCAGATGCGCACCGGGGGCGACTGGTACAAGGGCTCGGCCGACGCCATCTACCAGAACCTGAACCTCATCACCGACGAGGCCCCGTCTCACGTCTTCGTCTTCGGCGCCGACAACGTCTACCAGATGGACGTGCAGCAGATGCTCGACTTCCACGTCTCGCGGCGGGCCGACTGCACGGTGGCGGTGCTGCCGGTGCCCATCAGCGAGGGGAACCAGTTCGGCATTCTCGACATCGCCCCCGACGGGCAGGTGCGGGGCTTCGTCGAGAAGCCGAAGAACCCGCCGCCGATGCCCGGGCACCCCGAGCTGTGCCTGGCGTCGATGGGCAACTACCTCTTCACCACCGACACCTTGACGCAGGCGGTGATCGAAGACGCCAAGCTCGAAAACTCGGCCCACGACTTCGGCAAGTCCATTCTCACGGCGCTCCACCAGCGCTCACGGGTGTTCGCCTACGACTTCCTCTTGAATGACGTGCCCGGCCAGGGCCACCGGGAGCGCGGCTACTGGCGTGACGTGGGGACCCTCGACGCCTACTACCAGGCGAACATGGACCTCATCGAGGTCGAGCCGGTCTTCAACCTGTACAACACGCAGTGGCCCATCACCACGGCGTCGAGCAGCCTCCCGCCGGCGAAGTTCGTCTTCGCCGATGACAAGAACGATCGCGTCGGCCAGGCCACCGACTCGCTGGTGTCCGAGGGGTGCATCATCTCGGGCGGCACGGTGAACCGCTCGGTGCTCTCGCCGAGGGTGCGGGTGAACTCCTGGGCCCAGGTCACCGACTCCATCTTGATGGAGAACGTGGAGATCGGCCGTCACTCGGTCATCAAGCGGGCCATCATCGACAAGAACGTCACCATCCCCCCGGGGACCAAGATCGGCGTCGACCTCGAGGCCGACAAGAGGCGCTTCTACGTCACCGACAGCGGCATCGTGGTCATTCCCAAGGGCGCCAAGGTCGCGTAGGGGTTCAGGCGTTCGCGATGACTCCCTCGGGGACATCGTCGGCGATGCGCCGGGTCCGCGATTGGAGGAGCTCCACGATCTCGGGGTCGGTGCGGTGGTCTCCCGGCAGCCGCACGAAGCGCTTGGCCAAGACGTCGTACCGTTTGAGGAAGAGCAGCACCGAGACGGCGAAGAAGTCGATGCCTTCAAAGACAATACAGCCCTCCTTCGCGTAGCGATCGACGTTGGCGAGAAAGTCTCCGGGGAGCTCGGTCCAGTGGCGGTTCTGCTTCACGTGGTGGCCGATGTG
>PMBV01000098.1 GCA_003153055.1 Myxococcales bacterium | reverse complement strand
GGCCGACTGTCGGCGGCGCCACCGCGAAGGAACTCGGTGTGCACCAGCACTGGCGCCGTGGCCGGCGAGCTGGCGAAGAGAATGATGGTGCCAAACTCGCTCACCGCCCGAGCCCAGCTCAGCGCCGCGCCGATCAGCAGGCTCCGCGAGGCCAACGGCAAGCTGATGCGCCAGAAGGTCTTCGCCGCGCCGCACCCCAGCGATCGCGATGCGAGCTCGAGCTGCGCCGGCACGGCCTCGAAGCCGCTGACCGCCGCCTTCACCAGGAACGGCGCCGACACGAAGACCTGAGCGATGACGATGCCCATCGCGCTTCCGGAGATGCGCTGGCCCAGCGACTCCAAGGCGCTCCCCATGGGCGAGGCTGGCCCCAAGAGGGTGATGAGGGCGACCCCCGCGACCGACTGGCGCACCAGAATCGGCAGATCGACCAGAGACTCCACCACGCCCTTCCCAGGGAACTGGTCCCGAGCCAGGGCCCAGGCCAGCGGCACGCCCCACACGGCCACCAGCACCGTCGATACCGTGGCCGTGAGGAGACTCGTGCCCAAGGCCTCCTGCACGTCGCCGCGGGCCAGCGCGCGCCACAGCGTCATGGCCGAGTCGGAGAGAACCAGGCGTCGAGAGGCACGCGCCCTCGTCGGTCTTCGGGCGCACCGTCTCGTGCCACGCGGCGATGGTGGCGCGCAGCGGCCGCTCCTCGGGGATCGCTCAACGACGGCGACGGCGACGACGACTACCGCGAGTACCTGAGGAAGCAGGCGGAGCAGAGCAAGGCCGGCCTGGGCGACGTGATGGGCAAGTTCAAGAAGTGAGAGCCCGCTTCGCGCGTGTGAGACCGGTGGGGTGCTTTGCGCGCCTCACCCTTCTTCAGTAGCTTGCGTGGGTCGGACAAAGTAGGAACATCGGGCCGATGCCCCTCGTCCGCGAAGTCACGATCGAGAACTACAAGTCGATCAAGAAGCTCACCGTCGAGTTTGGTCGGGTCAACGTCCTGATCGGACCGAACGGCTCGGGGAAGAGCAACCTGCTCGAGGCCATCGGTTACGGCTCAGCCGCGTCGCGGGGGAAGCTCGACAACGAGTATCTGACTCCGCGCGGGATTCGTGTCGTCGAGCCGCGCTTCACGCGCTCCGCCCTTGCTGGGAAGCGGATCCGTCAGATCAAGATCCAGTTCCAGCTGGGCATCGACTCGCTTCAGTTCACCATAAGCCCGGATAGCGGAGCTGTGCGATCGCTGGCTCCGCTCACGCTACCGACATCGAAGCTCGCTGCATTTCGCTCCTACATCCAGAAGGAAAGAACGAAACACGGCAAGAACTGGCCGAGCCCCGCGGAGCTCTTGTCGCTCTTCGAGCAGTTCGATGCTCACACGGGCCATACGGTACTCGACCGACTTCGCGCACCTGATTTCATGATCTACGCGCCCGAGAACTCGGCGCTGCGCGTCTTTCAATCAGAGCCCCAAGTGCTCCCGATCGGCGTCAGAGGCGAAGGACTCTTTGCCCATCTGAAGCAACTCGGAGCGCGTCCCGGAGCGCCGGCCATTTCGGAGATCACCGACGGGCTCGGCGTCCTGGACTGGTTCGCGAAATTCGAGATTCCGAAGAACCTCGCCGCGGGCGAGCGGAGCCTCCTCTTCCGGGACCGCTACCTCGCGGCCGGTGCGCTCTTCGATCAACGCAGCGCCAACGAGGGGTTCCTTTTTCTGCTGTTCTACTTGACTGTCTTCATCAGCAGCCACACGCCGGTCTTTTTTGCCCTGGACAACGTCGATGCGGGCCTGAACCCCAAGCTGATCACGCACGTCGTCAGAACTCTCGCTGGCCTTGCGGCCGCGCATGACAAGCAGGTCATCTTCACCACGCACAACCCCGCCGTGCTCGACGGAATCGACCTCGGCAACGACGAACACCGCCTCTTCGTGGCGGAGCGTGGTCGCGACGGCGCGACGGGAGTTCGGCGCGTGGCACTTCCCAAAGTTATTGAAGGCGTGCCGTCCGTGCCGCTTTCTGAGGCGTTCGTTCGCGGGTATCTGGGCGGCTTGCCGAAGAACTTCTGAGGACTGATGGCGAGCTTCGCGATCATTGCCGAAGGACCGACGGATCAACGCGTCATCGAGAACATCGTGTGCGGCTTCATGTCGGCGGGAGACGGACCGCTCGTTGTGAACGATGTGCAGCCTCCGCCCAACTCCCCTGGTGGCTGGACGCTGGTGCTCTCAGCCCTGCGAGACGGCGAGGTCGGCAGGGCGCTCAAGTTCAACGACTACGTGATCGTTCACATCGACACGGACGTTTGTGACCAGCCGGGCTTCGATGTCCCCCGGCGAATTGGTGGGCGCGAATTGTCTACGGACGAGCTCACCGCCGCTGTGGCTGCGCGTCTTGCCTCATTGATTGGCGAGGTCTTCGAGAGCCAGCGTGAGCACATCCTGTTTGCGATCGCCGTCGATTCCATCGAGTGCTGGCTCTTGCCGATTCTCTTTGAGAGTCAGACGGCCAAGGCGGCGAAGTCCACGGGGTGCATGGACGCCGCAAACGACGCGTTGCGCGCCGCGAATCGCCCCTTGCTCAAGAAGGGAGATGATAAGTTGATCGAGGGCTATCGCGCCTGCTCGGCGGACTACCTGAAGAAGAAGGTCCTCTTGAAGCACAGCAAGCGTAACCCGAGCCTCAAGCGCTTCGTCGCAGAGCTCGAGGAACTGTAGGTTCGCCCCTATTCGTCCTCATCCGGTGAGGACGCAGGCACCGGAGCTCGGTGGGCGCCTGGCGCTGCGGCTGAATTGCTAGAGGACAAAGAAGACGGCGAATCTGAGCCCCTCCTTGAGCCTGCCAGCGGACGAGGGCGTGGGAGCGGTGGTCGGGAGGGCGCGAGTGGGGTGAACGACGTCCATTGCCGGTGCCCCACGACGGGGAGCGTCGCCTCCACGTGGGCCCCCATGGAGCCACTCAATGCGGGCCAACCCCACCGCACCGCCTCGTACAGCACCGTGTCTTCCGGCCGCCGCCGCCGGTACTCGCCCTCGCCACCCGCCACACTCCGTTTCTACCTCCCACAGCTGACAGCTGCTGGGCTCCACGGCGTCACGCACCGCCCAGGACGCGCCTGGCACTGCTCGGCGCATGTGGGCACCTGTGTTGCCGCGCTCGCGCACCCGAGAAAAGTCGCCACGAAGGGGCACCGAGGCCGATCGAAGACCTCGTCCATCGCCCCAGCCTGTACCAGCGTCCCCCCCAGCATCACCGCGCAGTGCGTGCCGACGCTCCGGGCCTCGTCGCGGCTGTGAGTGACGTGCAGCGTCGTGAGCCCCAGCTCGGCGTGCCACCGAGTAAGCAACCCCTGGAGCTCGAGCCGCGTGTTGTGATCGAGCAGCGACAGGGGCTCGTCGAGGAGCAGGACCTTCGGCCGTGGCGCTACCGCTCGGGCGATGGCCACCCGTTGCGCCTCGCCTCCCGACAGCGTCGCCACCGGTCGATCGACGAGCGTGCTCAGACCCAGCGCCTCCACCACCTCGTCCACCCGCCGCCTCCGTGCCTCGGGTCGCTCCCCTCGGGCCTCGAGGCCGTAGCCGATGTTCCCCCTCACGTCGAAGTGGGGAAAGAGCGCGGCCCGCTGGAACACCAGGCCGATGCCCCTCCGCTCGGGGGGCTCGACGGTGGCGTCCCGGCCCTCGATGGACACCCGCCCTGCCTGGGGCCGGTGGAAGCCGCTCAGGGTCTCCAGCAGCATCGACTTGCCGCAGCCCGAGGGGCCCACGAGGACCCAGTACTCGCCCCGGTGCACGTTCAACGAGAGCGGCCCCAACGCGAAGGCACCGAAGGCCCTCGTGAGCC
>PMBV01000534.1 GCA_003153055.1 Myxococcales bacterium | reverse complement strand
TGCCGACGTAGATGACCCGGCCCTCGCGGTCCTTCATCAGGTACACGCCGGGCCGATGGGGCAGCGCGGCCAGCCGCTCTTCCAGCTCCACGGGCGTCATGGAGGGCTCCTCCCCGGCTCGGCTAGCCGGAGTCCCGGGAGAGGGGCGGCTTCTCTCCCGGCTCCTTGCGACGAGCCAGCACGTAGGCCACCGTCACACCGTCGGAGGCCCCATGAGCCCGGTGGAGCGCGATCTCAGCCTTGAGCTGCTCGGGCCCAGGGCCGGTCGGCGCCTCGGGCTTCTTCATCAGCGCGTCGAGGGTCTGGTAAAACTCCTCGAGCTCACCCTCGCCGACCGTCTCCATCAGGTCGGGCTCGAAGCCCTCACGCTCGACCTCGAGGAGCGCCTCCTTGGGCAACGGGAGCGGGCTCGACAGGCGCTGCTCCCAGGCAGAGACCGCCTCGGTCGAGGGGCTGCGCCCGACCTTGACGATGCACAGGAAGCCGAGGCGGCCACGCTCGGCCAGATGGGGACGGAAATTCTTCGCCAACGCACCGGGCAGCCCGAGCACTCGGGAGAACGTGAACACGCCGTTGAGGCCGTCGGGCACCTCGGACGTCAAGACGTCGCCGTGCACGAAGGTCACCTTCTCGGACACGCCGGCCACCCTCGCCCGCTCCTTGAGCCCTTCGAGGACCTTGAGGTCGGGCTCCATCACCGTCACCTGACAGCCCAAGGCTCGCGCCAGCGCCAAGCCGCCCAAGCTCCCGTAGAGCTCGAGCAGCTTCGAGTCTTGATCCCACGCCGCGGTCTGCGCCATCCGTCGGAGGAGCGACTCTGTCTGAAAGAGTCGCGGGGCGTCGGGTGGGAGGTACAGCGGGAAGAGATCGGCCATTGGAGAAGCTCACCACTCCTCTACAGAAGAGGCTGCATGCTCACAAGTAGTACAGGACCCGCTTCTCCCGGTGCAGCTCGGCGTAGAGCGACTGGCGCTGCGCTTCGGTCTCGAGGCGCACCGAGACGGTCAGCGACACGTAGTTCCCCTGCTTGGAGAGGTTCTCGGTGACGGCCTCGGGCCCGAGCGCCTGGCCGAGCACTCCCTCGAAGAGCTGGCGCACCAGCTCCTTGAAGTTCTCTTCCTTTCGGCCCATCACCTTGAAGGCGTAGACCGTGGGGTACTCGACCAGGGGCTTGTTCGTGGGGTCCACGGGCGAGGCCTCACAAGAGATTGGTGGCCAGCTCGGCCAGGGCGCTGCGCTCGCCCTTCGACATGGTGACGTGACCGGCGATCTTCTGATCCTTGAACCGGTTGACCGTGTGCACCAGGCCGTTGTTGGTCGAGTCGACGTAGGGGTTGTCNNTTCTGCGCCTCGTCGACGATGATGTATTGGTTGGGAATCGACCGGCCGCGAATGTAGGTCAGGGGCTCGATCTCGACGATGCCCAGGTCCATCAGCTCGTGGTAGCCGCGCCCGGCCTTCTTGTCGGTGCGGCTCAGGTTCAACAGGAACTCGACGTTGTCGAAGATGGGCTGCNNGGCTGCATCCACGGGTTGAGCTTCTGCTCCACGTCGCCCGGCAGGTAGCCGATGTCTCGCCCCAAGGGGAAGATGGGCCGGCTGACGAGCAGCTTCTGGTACAGGGCCTCCTCGGTGACCTTGGTCAGCCCGGCGGCGATGGCGAGCAGCGTCTTCCCGGTGCCGGCCTTGCCCACGATGGTGACGAGCTTGATCTCGTCGTTGAGCAAGAGGTCGAGCAGGAAGCTCTGCTCCATGTTGCGGGCCCGAATGCCCCACACGCCTTCCTTGGCCTGCCGGTTCAAGGGCACCACGCACTTCTTGGTGGCGTCGAACCGCCCCATGCCCGTGTGGGAGGGGTTGGCGGCGTCCTTCAAAAGCACGAACTGGTTGGGCACCAGCGCCTCGAGCTCGGCCACCACCACTTCGGCTCCCGGGCGGTAGAGCTGGTTGATGAGCTCGGCAGGAACCGTTCGCTCGATGATGCCAGAGTAGAGGTCGCTGATCTCGACGCGCTCGGGCTCGTAGTCCTGCGCGAGCAGCCCCAGGGCGTCGGCGCGGATGCGGAGGTTCGTGTCCTTGGTGATGAAGAAGGTCGGCGCGGTGGGGTCGCGCATCCGCGTCTCGATGGCGACGGCGAGGATCCGGTTGTCCATCAACTGGCTGTCGGCCATCGACTTGGGCAGCTCGTGCTCGACGAAGGAGACCTTGAGGAGCCCTCCGTTGGGCAGGGGCACGCCCTCGGCCAGCGTCCCCTCGGCCCGGTGGCCGTCGAGGTAGCGGGCCACCTGCCGGGCGTTCCGGCCGAGCTCGGACATTTCCTTCTTGAACATGTCCAGCTCTTCGATGACGTAGATGGGGACGATGACGGTGTTGTCGTCGAAGCTGTAGATGGACCGCGGATCGTGCAGCAAGACGTTGGTGTCGAGAACGAAGTTCTTACGCGCCAAACAGGCCCCCGTGCGTGGGTGAAGCTGGTCTTCCTTCGACGAGTATATTCCTCGCGACCGACCCCTCACACGTATTTGATGGTGAGGATCGAGAGGTCGACCTCACCTTTGGGGCGACGCACCGTGACCAGATCGCCCGCCGATTTACCCATGAGGGCACGGCCCACCGGCGAGTCGACCGAGATACGCCCGACCTTGAGCTCGGTCTCGTCAGGGCCGACGAGCTGGTACGTCACCGTGACGCCGTCGTCTTCGTTCAGCAGCGTCACCGTCGCCCCGAAGTAGACCTTCCCCAGGTCGATCTGCTCGGCCGGGTCGACGACCGTGAGGTGCTCGAGGCGTTTGTGCAGGAAGCGAAGGCGCCGGTCGATCTCCCTCAGGCGCTTCTTGCCGTAGATGTACTCGGCGTTCTCCGAGCGATCGCCCAGCGACGCGGCGAAAGACACCTCGGCTGTCACCTTGGGGCGCTCCACGGTGAGCAAGTGCCTGAGCTCGCCCCGGAGCTTCTCAGCCCCGCGCCGGGTGATGTAGGGCGTCCCTCGAGGGGCGTCCTCTTCTTCTTCTTCCTCGGCCGAGGGCTTGGGGTCCAGGGGTTTGCTCATCGGGCGTCACTCCTTAAGCCGAAAAGGACGCGCTTTTCGTGCTAAGCGCGGCGCGTTCAGGTTGACTTGGGGCCCTCCGTCAGGGCAGTTGTCCCCTTGAGGGAAGAAAAAGGAGCATGTCGAGAGTCGCTAGCTCAGTCGGTAGAGCACCGGCCTTTTAAGCCGAGGGTCGGGGGTTCGATTCCCCCGCGACTCAAGCTGTAGTCGTGGTAAGCGAGAAGAGAGAGCGGCCCCATCGTCTAGCGGTTAGGACGCTGGCCTTTCACGCCGGTAACGGGGGTTCGAATCCCCCTGGGGTCATCAGCAGTTCCTTCGGAAAATCGAAGGGTAGCCCGCTCGAAGGAAGTCAGCTCGGAACGCCTCCGCCCGCACAGGGGCCGGACGGGCGCCGATTCGGTTGGCCCCAGGCCACCTGAAAGGCTACGAGGCCCGCGTGGCCGACGCTCCCCTGAAGTCCCTGGTGTTGTCTCTGAATGACAGCCTGATGCTCCTCGCTCCCCGTGGCTGGAGTCAGATCGAGCTCAAGGTCGTCGAGACGCGGGGGCGCCTGTGGCTCACGGAGCTGGGCACGAAGGGCGAGGGCGCGACCCAGCCCCGACCCCGCGCTCCGTTCTTCATCGAGCCCAAGGACGAGGCCGCCCACCTGTCAGACAGCCTCACCGAGCTCAAGCGCCAGCTCGGCGACCGCTGGACGCCCGGCCAGGTGCTGGTGGAGCGGAAGACCGACTTCGTCGACTGGAAGTTCATCTCGCCCGACGGAAAGGTGGCCTGGTTCACCCGCCTGTCAGCCGAGGAGCTGGAGCAACTGTTGGTCACCGAGGCCCTCCTCGATTTGGTGACGGGCACCTCCCGTGCTTTCGAGGATCTCGAGGCCCAGCTGGGCGAACGCCTCGGCACAGTGCAATCGTTCGCCTTCGATCGCGACGCGCTCACCTTGCGGCTCGATCGGCCCCAGGGCCCGGTGGCGCTCCCGGCCCAACTCGTGGGGGCCTACCTCGGCGAGGGCTACACCTGGGTGTGGAGTTGGAGCGACGAAGACGCGCCTCGGGGCGCGGTGGAGCACGTGCGCCGGGTGTGCGCTCCCCAGGCCAAACCGGCCGGGCTGTCGGCCCTGTGGCGGCCGAGCTACCACTGCGACGAGGGCTTCGCCTGGACCGTGGCTGGCTCGGTGGCCGTCAGCGTGGGCTCCCGGGGCCTCTTCCGCGGGCCGCTCCCCGATGGCACCGGGGCGGCGTTCTTCGCGATAATGCAGCTCCCCTGAAGTTGGGAAGGGGTGCGGAAAAGGAATGACCGCGGGGGAATTCGAAACGAGCCAGCCACACCGCCCTGCCCGCTCGGAGCTGGTAGGCCCAGCGCAGGGGCGTTGAGGGAGCCTGAGGCTCCTCATAGCCGCAGAGGTTTCTTCTTTGTCCTGGGCGGACGGCCGTCCCCACTCCCCCGCCTCGCCCCAAGGGCGAGGGGCCCGCTCTGGCGCCGCGGGGCGAGGACGACCGCTGGGGCGAAGGGCCGTCCTTCCTACGGTCAAACGCGAGCGGGGCGTGGCGAATCGGTTGGGCGTTCACTGACCGCACCAATTCACCCTGACTCGAGAGCTTCAGGGTTCAGGCACGGCCCACGGTTTTCCGCCCTCTGCATGTCAAGGACACCCGTGGACACCGAGG
>PMBV01000107.1 GCA_003153055.1 Myxococcales bacterium | reverse complement strand
CCCCATCGACGTGCCCCTCGAGGTGATGCTCGGCAAACCACCGCGCATGCGCCGGGTGGCCGACCACCAGGCCTCCATCGGCGCGCCCCTCGACCTCTCGGCCATCGACGTCGCCGAGGCCGCCCACCGAGTGCTGCTGCTCCCGGCCGTGGCTGACAAGACCTTCCTCATCACCATCGGCGATCGCTCAGTCACCGGGTTGGTCGCGCGAGATCAGCTCGTGGGCCGCTTTCAGGTGCCGGTGGCCGACGTGGCGGTGACGTGCGCCAGCTATGACGTGGTCACCGGCGAAGCGATGGCGATGGGCGAGCGCACCCCGCTGGCCTGCCTCGACGCCGCTGCCTCGGCGCGCATGGCCGTGGCCGAGGCCCTCACCAACCTCGCGGCCGCCTCCATCAGCGCGTTGAGCCAGGTGCGCCTCTCCGCGAACTGGATGGCCGCCGCCGGCTGGCCCGGGGAGGACGCCCGCCTCTACGACGCGGTGAAGGCGGTGGGCGCCGAGCTGTGCCCAGCCCTCGGCATCGCCATTCCGGTCGGCAAAGACTCCATGTCGATGCGAACGGTGTGGGACGAGGCCGGTGCCTCGCGCTCGGTGGTGGCGCCAGTCTCACTCATCGTGAGCGCCTTCGCCCCGGTGGAGGACGCCCGCCGCACGCTGACCCCCGAGCTCCGCCTCGACCAGGGCCCCACCGCGCTCGTCCTGGTCGATCTCGGCCAGGGGAAGAACCGCCTCGGAGCCAGCGCCCTGGCGCAGGTCTTCGGCACCATCGGCTCCGAGGCCCCAGACCTCGAGCGACCAGCGGCCCTCGCCCACTTCTTCGAGGCCATCCAGCGCCTGAACCGCGAGCGGCGGCTGCTCGCGTACCATGATCGCTCCGACGGCGGTCTCTTCGTCACCCTGGCCGAGATGGCCTTCGCCACCGGGTGCGGCCTGGAGATCGACCTGCCCCCCGGCGCTCCCCTCGCCGTGCTCTTCTCGGAGGAGCTGGGCGCAGTGGTACAGGTCAAGGTCGCCGACTTGGGTCGGGTGGTGGCCGAGCTCAGCGCCGAGGGTGTGACGGTGCACGAGCTGGGCGCCCCGACGCGCGGCACTCGGCACCTGACCTTCAGACAGGGCTCCCTGGTGGTCTTCAGCGAGGAGCGGGCCACCCTGCGGGCGCTCTGGTCGGATACCAGCTGGCGGATCCAGCGACTGCGCGACGATCAGGGCTGCGCCGATGAGGAGCACGAGCTGCGTCTCGACGACGGGTACCGCGGCCTCCCCTGCTCGGTCAGCTTCGACGCCTCCGCCGACCCCTCCGCGCCCTTCGTCGCCAGAGGAGCGCGACCGCGGGTGGCCATCCTCCGGGAGCAAGGCGTCAACGGCGAGGTCGAGATGGCGGCGGCCTTCCATCGGGTGGGCTTCGAGGCCGTCGACGTGCACATGAGCGACGTGCTCGAGGGCCGCGTGGCGCTGTCGAGCTTCCGGGGGCTGGCGGCCTGCGGTGGCTTCTCGTACGGCGACGTGCTGGGGGCCGGCGGCGGTTGGGCCAAGTCGGTGCTGTACAACCCCCGCGCGCGCGAGGCCTTCCTCGCCTTCTTCGAGCGGGCCGACACCTTCTCGCTCGGCGTGTGCAATGGCTGTCAAATGATGTCGTTGCTCAAGGGGCTTGTCCCCGGAGCGTCCCTCTGGCCCCGCTTCATTCGAAACCGCTCGGAGCAGTTCGAGGCCCGCCTCTGCTCGGTGCGAATCGAGAAGAGCCCGTCGATCCTCTTCGCGGGCATGGAGGGCTCGGTGCTCCCCATCGCGGTGGCCCACGGCGAAGGTCGCATCGAGCCTGACTCGGCCGAGGCGCTGGATCGGCTCCAGCAGGCAGGCCTCGTCGCGGCGCGCTACGTCGACGATCGAGGCCAACCCACCGAGCGCTACCCGCTCAACCCAAACGGCTCACCTTCGGGCATCACCGCCGTCACCAGCACAGACGGACGGAGCACCATTCTCATGCCCCACCCGGAACGCGTCATTCGATCGATGCAGCTCTCGTGGCGACCAGCCGAGCTCGACCGCGAAGACAGCCCCTGGCTCCGCGTCTTCCAAAACGCACGCGCCTGGGTGGCATGACCGATCGTTCCCAACAGAAGGCCATACAGTAGAGCACTCGAGCCAGGCCTTGCAAAGGGCCTCTTTCGAATGATGACGCCTCGCATCAGAGACATGACCAAAGGAGGCCCCGCGGGAAACTAGTCTTGCGCCGGAGGTGTGTGCGCGCCATATCCCGGGCGCACCACACCGGAGATCACCATGACATCTCGGCCGCGCGCGCTCGTGTTCCTCGTGGTTCTTGCGATGTTGACGGCCTGTGCGACTCAGACTGGAGCGACAGGTGCTTCGACTGGAGCTGTGACAGATACCGGCGCGGTCACCCTGACAGACCCGACGGGCGACGACTACGGGCCAGGAACCTACAAGTACCCCACCGGCTCCGAGTACAAAGCAGGAGCTTTCGATCTGACCGAATTTCAGGTCGTGCCGATGGGTGACACGGTGGAGTTCAGGGTGACGGTGGCGTCCCGCATCGAAGACCCGTGGGACAGCAAGTCGTGGGGTGGCAACGGCTTCTCGGTGCAGATGGCCATCATCCACATCGACACCGACCACGTGGTGGGCTCGGGGGTGCTCGATGGCATTCCCGGAACGAACGTGCGGTTCAAACCAGACGAAGCGTGGGATCGCGTAGTGCTCATCTCGCCCCAGGGCCCGGCGCGGCTGAACTCGGAGATCGAGACCAAGGCCCCCCAATGGAAAGACCGCATCATCGTTCCCCGGCTCACCCGGGCCTCGGGCCGAACGCTCACGGCGGTGGTCGACACGGCGGCGCTGGGCGGGCCCCCCAAGGCGAGCTGGGGCTACCAGGTGCTCATGCAGTCGAACGAGGGCTTCCCTGACAAAGGCGACCTCCTGACTCGCAAGGTAAACGAGTTCGAGGGCCAGCACCGCTTTGGCGGTGGCACAGACTACAACAATGACCCCCAGGTCATGGACATTCTGGCCGAACCTCCTGAGGCGCAGAAAGCCATTCTCGGCGCCTACAACAAGGCCGCGACGGATCCGAAGCCAGAAGACCTGGCCGTCATTCCGATGGTGTACCCCGCCGCCCACGCGCACCCATGAACCCCCGCTCTTCGCTGACGCTCTGCTCGGCCGTGGGGCTCGTGTTGTTTGCGCCCGGCGCGAACGCTGACATCGCCAACTTCGATCTCAGCGGCAAAAGCTACACCAAGTTCATGTCTCAGAACGACGACACGCAAGGGTGTCTGTCGATGTCGAACCCGTTCTGGGTAGACAACATCGGAGGCCACAACGGCGTCTGCAGTGAGTTCGAGCTCAACATCAAGGCCCACATCGGCACGAGGGTGACGGCCGGAGTTCGATTGCAGAGCCGGTGGGGCGCCCTGTGGCAAGACTGGTGGGAAAACGGCGACCTCAACCCCGGCCTGCAGAACACGTCGGGTGAGAGCCTGGGCATGAACCACGCAGCCTACATCAAGCTGCGCTCCTCGTTCGTGCGCTTCGCCCCACCGATTCCCGCGGTGCGGTGGGTCACGGTCGGCTCGACAGACTTCTCGATGTGGAACGAGTGGACCATCGGCAAGGCGCGGTACATCGACCGTGACAACGGCGCGGGGGTCTTCGTGGAGGGCGACATCTTGCCCAACCGGCTCTTGAGCTACACCACCGGAGCCATGGCGCTACCCAAGCTGTGGGCGGGCCCGGGGTGGAACACGGGCCTCAAGGACAACGAGCCCTTGGCGTCGCTGTGGGGCACCGACTGGGCCTACGCGCTGAAGATCGACAGCACGCCCTTCGCCGACCTGAAGATCAAAGCCATCGGAACCCTGGTGCAAGACTGGGAGGCCGATCGCTACGACCCGGATCGCACCGGCACTCCATCGGTGGCCCGCTCGGCGGACCACGCGGTGAACCTGGTCACCCGATTCCGCGGCATCAACGGGACCGTCGACGCGACCTACTCACCCTCCAAGTGGGACTTCTTCTCGATCTCGGGGTTGGTGGCGGTGTCGAACAACTCGGTGAACCCCTCGTACGCCACGAACCTGGTGACCAACGGGCAAGGCTTCTCGCCGGTGGTGTTCAAGAAAGACGCCGCTGGGGGCTCGGTGCCCTCGATGGACTTCGCCGGCAAGGCGCTGGTGGAGTTCTTCGACCCGTTCAAGATCGGCCTCTCGGCCAAGGTCGAGTATTTCAACATCGGCGCCGAGTACAACGCCATCATGGGGAGCCGTCGCGAGGCCGACGTGCTGCTCACCGACGGCATCATCACCGGAGGCTTCACCCGAGGCGGGCAGCTGCCCACGCTGAACATCGCCAACGAGTTCGTCGACTTCGATGAGCCCTGGTACGAGTGCATCATCGGATGGCACGGCGCCACCGCGCTCCTCGAGTACATCAACGGCGGCCTCAGGGTCGGCCTCGAGGGCACCTACATCACCTACAACACGAACATGCAAAACCGGGACACCAAGAACCAGTACCCGGACTTCCTCTACACCAGCGGGTTCACCGACACCGTCGCGTACACGTCTGACTCGGACTACGCCAACGTGTTCGACCGCGGCAAGGATCCGCGCAGCGTCTACGCCCAGTACCAGGATCGCCGCACCGGCCTCGTGGTGCTCGACCTGCAGTACCTGGTGCCCAAGGTGCAGGGCATTGTCATCACCGCGAAGGGCAAGCTCGTGTCGGATCAAGATCGGCGCAAGATTGACAACCCCAATGACGATTACCAGGGCACGATGGTGCTGGCCTTCGCGTCGGTGGGTTGGCAGGCGACCAATGAGCTGAGACTCAGCCTGGGCTACGAGTACACCCGCTGGCTGGAGAAGAACCGGACCGGCACTCAAGAGGCGGGCTACTTCAACGACTACACGACCAGGAATACCGCTCGACTCGGCGTGACCTATGCGTTCGGGGGGGTTTTGGTCGGCTACACCCTGGAGTACTTTCACAAAACGCTCGACCGGGGCCGGCCAGGGAGTTTCGACATGGCCTGGAACGTCTGGCGGTCGAAGGGCACCGTGGAGGTTGCATTCTGATGCGCGCGCTCATTTCAGCCATCGCGATGGTGGGCGCCAGCGGGTGCGGGCTCGAGCTGTTCTTCGAGAACGTGGCGCATGTCCCCAACGAGCGACCGGCGTCGAGGTTGGTTGGCAAGACGAAGTTCCCCAAGGCAAAGATCACGGTCACCGACGCGGCGGGAAAGGAAATCGTGCCCTTCCAGACGACCCGCGACGGCGGGGTCTACGAGCTTCGTCTGCCATCGGCGAAGTACTCAAACCTCATCATGAACGCCGTGGCAGGCAACACCACACTCCAGGCGCTGGTGCCGCAGGTCGCAGAGGAGAGCTCGCTGGCAATCGACGTCGACGAGGAGAGCACGACGGAGGCCCTCATCGCCGAGGCCAGGCTCTCGGCGGACGGAAAGAAGTGGAACCAGGTCACCCCTGAGACCTACATCGCGACGCGGATGCTCATTCGAAACGCCTTCGGCCAAGGCGGTCCGGCCGCGGACCTGCTTGCGATGGTCAATCGGATCGTCACGATGCGGGCAGATCCGTCGTCTGGAAGTGATCCCGCGTTCTTTCTCGTTCCCAAGTTGAAATCTGACTTCACCACGATCTCAAGCGCGCTCGATCCGAACTGGGTCGAGCAGAGCCGCTTCGACATCGATGGCGACGGCAACGCAAACGCCACCTCCGAGGTGTTTGACTCGATGGTATCGAACGCCGCCAAGCTCTACCGACCCGCGGGCTGCCCCGACCCGGAGCGCATTCGCATCATGTTTACGGTGGATTTCAATGACGGGCGAAAGGATGGCAACTGCGCGACCGTCAATCGATTCAAGTGGGCCACCGACAAACCAGGAAAGTCGATGTTCTTCGTCGGATGGCTCCATAAGGATTCCTCCGTACAAGACCCCCTCGTCAACGCCCTCCTCGGGTCTGGTGTTCC
>PMBV01000398.1 GCA_003153055.1 Myxococcales bacterium | reverse complement strand
GCGGCAACCTCGGTCGACCGCGTCTCAGCAAGGGGCCAGCGAGCCAGTTCCGAATCCTTAGAGCGGAGTTTGGGGCGCACTGCGCGCGTTGACTCCGTCGGCTGGCTGCCACAGAGTTCGACCGCTGCCTCACGCGGGGCCGCCCGTTTCGTCCCGACTTGGTCTTCAATGCCTTCGACCCGCCTGCCTGGGTTCTCCAGGGCGTGCAGGGTCTTACGGAGGGGGATTCATGAGAGCGAAGTCCGTCATCCCGGCCGTCGTGGTCTTGTCCGCAGCGATCTCCTGGCTGTCGCCGGTGGCGTACGCCGACGAGCGAGAGCGCTCATCCGCGCTCAGAGCGGGGATCGTCCGCGCCGCTGATCATCAACTCTCCCTGGAGGGCTCCTACACCAACGGAGACACGGGCGCCGGCCAATACCTCTGCGCATGGGAGTGGGAGGTGGGCTCCGGTGTGGCCTACCAGAACACGCAAGGCGCCTCGGCGCGCGGGCTGGTGGAGGCCTACAAGGTCACCAGACAGAGGGCCTCCGTCGTCGGCGCCAGCTGTGCAGCAGCCCAGGTCATCAGCCGGTACGATGCCAATCCGACCGGCCGGCGGTCCTTCGGAGATCTGCTTCTTCTGACGGACCTGTCCGAGGCCACCTTCGATCATACCCTCGCCGCGCGAGCCCGTTCCTACTTCGAGGACATCCGTGCGCAATTCCCCACTGGCGCGGCGCTCGCCGACCACGACCTGGCTCGACTCTCGCTCGCCGGCTGGGATGCCGCGGTGCAGATCGAAGTCGCGCTGGCCGTCGATCAAGAGGACTACGCCCGGAGCCTCGCCCTCGAGGTGGTCGCCCGACGAGCGGACTGGGAGAATCTCCCCCTGGGGGGAACCGACTACACGCTCCTCTCCCAGGGCGCGCTCCTGGAGGCGCTCTCCGAGCTCGAGAGCAGGACCATCAGACACTCCCGCGACGAGCTTCGCCGACATCTCCTGCAGGCGCAGGCGACGGACGGGTCCTGGGCCGACGGCGACTTCCAGACGACGGCCTTCGTGCTGAGGGGACTGCTGGCGTCACCTGACAGCCGCGAGGTCCATCGGGCCAGAGCTGGAGCGCTCGAGTTCCTCCTCTCTCGCCAGACGGCGGACGGAGGGTGGTCCTCCCCGAACCTCGTGGAGAATGGCGAGGTCAATGGGGAGGTGCTGGACGCCCTGGCGGCGGCGATTCCTCATCACGACTGCGAGGACGATCACGACGGCGACCGAGAGTTCGACGAGCCGAGGCCGGGCCACTGGGGGCATCGGCCGGCCAGGCCCGACGATCACCACGGCGACTGGTAGCCGGCGGCCCGAGGCGCAGGGCGCCAGGTCCACCAGCGGCAGTTCCGAGCTGTGCGAGGCAAGCGCTGGGCGGCGCCACGGGCCTCACTTCCGCCTCAGGGCCGTCTCGCAACCTGATTCACGGGTTCGCGCGAAGACACGCGGGTGTCGGTTCGCGCCGCGCTGCCCTCCCGTGATGGAGCGGTGCCGCGTGGAGTCGCCTCGGTTGGTCAATGGGGTCGCGTGCTTCCTCCATGGGCGGACGGATGTCTGACATGGGCAGGCTGGCCCAGGGAGGACGGCGGCGTTTGGGCCCTGGGCGCGGGGCGGTCAGACCAGCCCCTCGGCACGGCAGGTGATGGTCCCCGATTGAAGGCCTGAGTTGGGGGCAGGTCTCCAGCAATAGTACCAATGGTTACATCGGCTGCGAGGCGCGTGCGAATGGTACCATTGGTACTATTGCGGGGGACCCTCGCCCACCTCGCCCCTGGTCGAGTGGCTGATTGGGCTGGCCCACGAGAACGGGCTCGGACCTCGTGTCACGTGTGCACACTCCGGTCTCGGGTCGAGGGGCTGGTCAGACCGCCTCGGCCGGGAGGCACCAGCCCCACCTCGCACTTCAAGGCTTGCTCTCACCGTCCTGTCTTCCGGGCAACGCGGCGACCTCACCCGCCCCGCATGGACGACCACGTTGTCAGGCCACTCCGACTTCCGTCCCCTGCACCTCGAGACCGATGTCGGGCTCTTGGACTCTGGCGCTGAACCCCGCGCGCTCCAGCCGTGATGCCAGCCACACCTCCAGCAAGGTGTCTCGAGCTGCATCGTGCTTGGGCGACTTTGGCAGGACGAGTTGAGGCTGCATTTTCGGATTGGTGACGTTTTCGTTCATTTCCGAAAAACGTCAACGCCCGAAATTGCGCCGGGGCCGAAGTCGCACGTGGGCATTGCTCAAGGAGCCACCCTTCGTAGTCGAGCCCTTTCGCTCCGCGTGTGGCTCGTAAATTCCCGAGTCGCTCACCCGGTGGTACGGTTCACCACTGCCTCACCCATGGCTGACCGAGAGAAGACGAGCGAGCGAGTCCCGGGCCCCGAGCTGAGGCTGGTAGACCGTCGTGCCTTCGTGGGCTTCCCCGAGCTGAAGCTCAAGCCCGGGGTGACCATCACCGAATTCGCGCTCCAGATTCCCGACATCACCTTCCCCCTGAACCTCTCGGGCGGTGCGGCCAAGTACCAGAAGAAGAAGCTCGACTTCGGCACCCTCGAGCTCTCGGTCGACGCCGAAATCATTCAGCGCGAGGTCCGCGCCCTCGCCCCCAAGGTGTCCGAGCTCGACGACGTCAAGCTCCACTTCCGCCCTGGGCACCTCGAGGTCCAGGCCTGGCTCCGGGGCCCCGAGAAGACCCCCATCACCTTCAAGGTGGCCTTCGACGGCGACGGCGAGCGCCTGGCCGTTTACCTCTACGACGTCCGCCTCTACGGCTTCTCCCCCACCCCGGCCTCGCGCATCGGGGCCGTCGTGTCCGAGGCCATCAAGACGGCGGCCATACTGCCCGAGGTCGAACGACGCGGCGTCAGCGGCTTCACCACCCGCATCCTCCCCGCCATCGTCGAGGTGGCCGCGGTGGCCCGGGGCTACAAGATGCCCGCGCTCGACCAAGCCCGCCTGGCCGAGGCGGTGGTGTCCTCCAAGGGCCTGCGCCTCCGCTTCTCCTCCGGCGGTCTGCCCCCCAGCGGCGTCCCCGACGAGGAGCTTCTCCTCACCCTCGAGGGAGCCCGCGCCTTCGCCGACGCCGAGGAGCTCCTCGCCGAGGGCAAGCTCCAGGAAGCCCGCGCGGCGTACCTCAAGCTGGGTGACGCCACCGAGGCCCACCCCTTCGCCGTCGAGCGACTCCTGACGCTCCTGGTGGCCGACCCCCAGGCCCACGAGCTCGTCCTCGACATCGCCGCCTCCCTGGCCCGACGGCGAGACCGCAGCGCCACCGCCATCTGGGCCGAGGGCGTGGTGCGCGAGCGCCGAGGCGAATTCGCCCGCGCCTCCGAGCGCTACCTCGCCCTCTCGGCCCTCTCCCGCCGCTTCCAGGAAGACGCCGGGGCCTTCTTCGCCGCCGAGGCCGCCGCTCGCGCCTCCCGAGACCACGCCCCGCAGCTCGCCGTCAAAGCCCTCCACGAGCTCCTCGGTCTCAAGCCTGACCACCTCCCGTCCCTCAAAGCGTTGGCCCGCGCCTCGGACCAAGCGAAGGACCGCGCCGGCGCCATTCGCGCCTACCGACGCCTCGCCGCCCTGGCCCGCGATGCCGCCGACGCCGCCGACGCCCACGTGCACCTCGCCCGCCTCTGCGCCGAGACCGAGGACGACCTCGCCGGCGCCCGGCTGCACTGCGAGGCGGCCCTCAGGCTCGCGCCAGACCACCCCGAGGCGCTCCTCCAGTTGGGCCAGCTCTGCTACCGAGGCGGCGAGTGGCTCCGGGCCATCAAGGCGCTGGATCGCCTCCGCGACGTGGCCATGGCCCGCCACGAGGTCGACCGCATCGGCCGCGCCAACCTCATGGCCGGCCTCGTCTGGGAGACGGGCCTCAAGCAACCCGAGAACGCGCTGCTCCGGTTCCGCGAGGCCGCCAGCCTCTTGCCCGGAGAGCCCGAACCGCTCTACCTCGCGGCCCGAGTCGCCGACAGCCTGGGCAAGGTGCAAGAGGCCGTCGCCGGCTACCAGCAGGCCATCGAGCTCGCCGGGCCCGCACCACGCACCGACGACATCCTCAAGGCCGCCCACGCCTCACACCATGCCCTGGCGCGGCTCCTCAAGACGCGGCTGGGCGAGCCGACCCGCGCCCGGGAGCACCTCGAGGCTGCGCTCCTCCTCGACCCCAAGGACACCGCCGCCCTCGACGAGCTGCTCCCCTTCTACCGTGCCTCGGGGAAAGCCGAGGAGCTGGCGCAGGCCTGCGAGAAGTCCGCCGCCATCATCGACGACGTGCCCAAGCGCGCCGCCCTCTGGGCCGAGGCCGGAGAGCTCTACCGCGGCCGCCTCAATCAGCCCGACAAGGCCGAGCGGCTCCTCTCACAAGCGCTGGAGGCCGACCCCAAGTGCCGCCCTGCCCTCGAGGGGTTGCTCGCCCTCGCCGAGAGCCGCCGCGACGGTGGCCAGCTGTGCCGCTGCCTCAAGGCGCTCGCGCTCCTCGCCGACGACGTCAAGGAGCGGGTGCGCCACTACCGTCGCCTCGCCGTCGCCGCGCGAGACCTGTCGTTTGACCTCGAGCTCGCCGCCTTCGCCTACCGTGAAGTGCTCCGCGTCGAGCCCGATGACTTGCCGATGCTGGGCGAGCTCACCGCCCTCGAGCGCCGCCGCGCCGACATGGCTGGTTTGTGCTGGGCGTTGGAGCAGCGGGCCCGGGTCGCCGAGCAACTCCAGGACAAGCGCCTCGCCGCCGCCGCGCTCCGCGAGCTGTCTCAGGTGCTCGACACCCGCCTGGGCCGCGCTGGTGAAGCCATGGTGGCCCTCGAGAAGGCCACCCGACTCTTCCCCGAGCCCAACACACTCCTCGAGCTCGCCACCCTCTCGCTCAGGGTCGAACGCCCGCTCAACGCCCGCCGCGCCCTCGAAGACGTGCTGGCCATGCTGCCGCCTCACGCGCCGCCCGAGAAGGTAGCCGAGGTGCGCGCCCGCCTGGGCCGAGCCTGCGAGCTCTTGGGTGACAAGGACGCCGCGAGGGAAAACTACGCCGTCGCCTTCCCGCTCCGCAGGCTCGACGACGAGCTCGCCCGGCGCCTCGAGGTGCTCTACACCGACGGCCACTACACCCAGCCGCTCATCGAGCTGTGGGCCGCCCGAGCCCAGGCGCTGGTGCAGGTGGGCCGCGCCCAAGACGCCGCGCCGCTCTTCTTCAAGTCGGCCCTGGCCGCCATCGAGGCCAAGGACTCGGCCGGCGCGATGCTGCGCCTGTCGGCCGCGCTCGAAGCCTCACCCACCGGAGACCACGCTGGCCAAGCCCTCGAGGCCATGGCCACCCTCGAGCTCGGGCGCGGAGAGCCCCTCGAGGCCGCCCGCCTCTACGCCCGCCGCGCCAGCCTCGCCACCGGGCGTGACGCCGCGCGCTGGTACTTCGCCGCCGCCAGACTGAACCAAGGTACCCCCAAGGAGCCGGGCCTCCTCACCAAGGCCCTCGAACAAGACGAGGGCTACCTCCCGGCGCGTCTCAGGCGGGGCGAGCTGGCCGAGGCCTCCAACCCTCACGAGGCGCTCGCCGACTTCGAGGCGGTGCTGCTCACCGAGTGGCGCGACGACGACGCCGTGACGCCCTTCACCCTCGACGTGGCCGCCCTCACCAAGCGCGCCGCCAGCGCGGCCCAGCGCTCTGGACAGTACGACTCGGCCCGCCGCTACCTGTCGAGGTACGCCGCCCAGAGGCCAGGAGACCTCGACGCCCAGCTCGACCTCGCCGGGCTGCTGCGGAAGGCCGGGGCCATGGAGCCCCTGGTGGACCTCTTGGGCGAGCTGTGGCCCCAGCTGGCCGGCGAGGCGAGACTGGCCGCGCGCCGAGAATACGCCGAAGGAGCGCTGGCCCTCGGCCGAAGCGCCGCCGCGGTGGAGGCCCTCCGCTCCATCCTCTCCGAGGCGCCCGTCGACGAGTGGGCCGCGTCACGACTCCTGGCGCTGCTCCCCGCCGACGACGCCCACCTCATCGAGCGGCTCGACTTGGTGTCTCGGCTGGTGGCCACCGCCAAGGGCGAGGTCCGCTCCGAGCTGCTCACCCACCGCGCCGAGCTCCACCGCTCGTTGGGTGACGCCACGGCTGCCCGGGCCGACCTGTTCGAGGCCGCTGAGCTCTCGCCCCGGCCGCTGCCACTGCTCCGCGCCCTCGCCGAGTACGCCCGGGAGGCCAAGGACGAGATCGGCGAGCTCGAGACGTGGCGGGTGGCCCTGGAGCGCGCGGGCCACGACACGCTCATCCTCCAGCAGGCCGCCCCTCGCCTCTTCGCCCTGGCCGCGGCTCGGCTGGCGAGCGACGACGTGGCGCGGGCTCGCAACGCCTACGAGGCGCTGGCCAACCTGAAGCTCCCGCCAGCGGAGCGGCAGGAGGCCTGGTACGGCGTTGCCCGGGCTGCCCGCGCCGGCGCCGACCTGCGACGGGCCGAGCAGGCGCTCCTCGAAGCCTCCACGAGTGGCCCCGTGCCCCGCAGGGTCGACGCGCTGCTCGAGCGTGCGAACCTGCTCGAGGCCCGCGACGCGAAAGACGAGGCCGTTCAGGCGTTCAGCGGCGCGCTGGCGCTGGCCCCTCGCAGCCCCATCGCCTTCGCCGGCCTCACCCGGGTGCTGCGGTCTCTCACCGATTGGGAAGGCCTGGCCGAGGTGCTGGCCACCGCCGCGGCCCAGGCGCCCAAGAGCGAGGCGGTGCCGCTCTACGAGGAGCTCGCCAGCCTCTACTTCGAACGCCTGAACGAGAGCGGCCCCGGCGAATCGGCGCTCCGCCGTGTGGTGGCCCTCGACACGACCAACGTGGGGGCTCGGCGACGACTGGCGGCCATTCTCCTCGGCCGGGGCGAGCTGGCCGACGCCGGAGCGCTGTTGGAAGACGCGGCCAAGCACCTCGGGCCCAGCGAGGCAGCAGCGGCGCTCCGCGAGGCGGCGGGGTTGGCTCAGCGCGCCCACGACTCGGCCAAGGAGCTGCGGCTCCTCCGCGCCGCGCACGAGCTCCAACCCGCGACCGGGGTCGCCCTCGAGCGTCTGGCCGATGCGCTCTACCTTCACGGGGCCATCCGTGAGGCGCTCCCGCTGCAGCGCCAGGTCGCCGAGGCGGCCCGCTTCGATGACGCGCCCGACGAGGCCGAGCGGGTGTACCTGCGCCTGGCGGACCTCGCCCTCGAGGTGAATGACCGCCCACTCGCCGAAGCCACGCTCACCCGGTTGATGGAAGAGCGGCCCCTCAATACCCAGGCGGTGGAGCGCCTCGCCGCGCTCAAGGGAGAGGTCGACCCCCGCGCCGCCATCGAGCTGCTCGCCCGACACTTCCAGTCGCTGGGCCCCTCCCCTCGGGCCACCGAGCGGCTGGTGGGGCTCGCGCGCGACGCCGGGCGACGACCCGAGGAGCTCGAGCTCACCGTTCGCCTCTACCGCCTGGCCGCCGCCGCGAGCGACGCGCCGCTCGCCATTCGCCACGAGCTCGTCACCGTGCTGCGCGCCGCCGACCGCACCGCCGAGCTGATGAGCGAGCTCCATCAGGTGGCCCAGTTGTCCGTCACCCTGGGCGAGGTGGCCTCGGCCCTCGAGGCGTGGGACGAGGAGTCTCGCCTCGCCGAGGCCGCCGGGCGCATCGACGACGCCCTCCGGACCATCGCCGTGATGGCCGAGCTGGCCGAAGAAGAGGAGCGCTCGACCGAGGCAGCCGGCCTCCTGGTGCGCGCGGCCCACCTGCTCCGTGACGCCAAGCTCGACCTCGCCAGCGCCGCGGCCGCCCTCGAGCACGCCTGGGAGCTGCGGCCCTTGCTCGAGACGGCGACCGAGGGCGTCGAGCTCGCTCGCCGGCGCACCGACCGTGAAGCGGAGCTCGACTGGACCGAGCGGCGGCTGGGGTTGCTCGAAGGGCACGAGAAGGCCGACGCCTTCGTCGCGCTGGCCCGCCTGCACCTCGGGCTCCCCGCCGAAGGCCCGAGCGACGCCGCCGAGCTGGCGCAAGCCCCGATGCTGGCACCGGAGCAGGCCGAGGCCGCCCTCCGCCAGGCCCTCGAGCTCGACGCGGCCCACCCGCGCGCCCAGACGATGCTGCTGGCACTGTTCGAGCGCCAAGACCGCGTAGGCGACGTGGCCGCTTGGTACGAGGAGGCTGCCCAGCGGGCCACCGAGCCCAAGGCCAAGGCCGAGCTGCTCCTCAACGCCGCCACGCTGTACCACGAGCGGGCCGGCCGCCCTCACGAGGCCGCCGCTGCGCTCCTCGCCGCTCGCGCCGCCGACCCCGACGACCTCTCGCTCACCACCCGCGTGGCCAACCTGCTGGCCGAGCTCGGCCGACGCCAAGACGCGGCCGACTTCGACGCGCTGCTCCTCGAGCACGACCCCTTCCATTCCAGCTTCGAGCGCCACGTCGCGTGGCTCGAAGAGCTGGGCGAGCACCTCTCGCTGGCCGCGCTCTACTCTCGTCGCGCCGGGGCCCAGAGCGAGAGCGAGGCAGCCGGCACCTGGCTCCAGGCCGCCGACGCCTTCCAACGGGCTGGCGCCTCCGAGCGGGCGCAGCTCTGCGAGGACCAGGCCTTCGAGGCGAGCGCGAGCAACCGCGAGGCCTTCGAGCGCCTCACCGAGCGCGCCAAAGATGACCCCCGTCGCTTCGCCGAGCTCCTGGCCCTCCGCGCCGGCGCCGTGCCGGGCGAGGCCTCGACGCTCCTCAAGCAGCGCGCCGAGGTCCTCTCGTCTCGAGGCGACCCGCTCCTCGCCGCGGCCGCGTGGGACGACTACCTGGTGCTGGTGACCGACGACCTCGGTGCCCTGGCCGAGCGCGCCAACCTCGCCGCGCAGGGCGGTGGTCCCCGTGCCTCCCAGCCCTTCGATCGCCGACTGGTGCAACTGGGAGGAGACAGCCTCCCCCTCGCCACCCGGCTCACCGCCTGGGCTCGCCTCGGTCAGGCGGCCATGGAGAGCCAGGCCTGGCACGACGCCGTCGACGCCTTCGAGGCCGTCGTCACCAGCGACCCCGACGGGCCCAAGGGCAACGCCGTGCTGACGGCCCTCTCCGAAGCCTACGCGCGCCTCGACGACGCCGACGGCCAGTACCGCACCACGTTGAAGGCGGCCAAGGCAGGCACTGGCGCCGAGGCCGACGCGCTTTTTCGCCGGGCCCTCTCGTTCCACGGGGAGCCCGAGCGCGCGTGGGACGCCCTCGCCTGGCTCCTCGAGCGGCACCCCGGAGAAGAAGGCCTGTACGAGAAGGGGCTCCTTGCCCTCTCGCGCCAGGGCCGAGTCGGTGAGGCCGTCGCCTTGCACGAGCGCCACGCCGCGGCCACGGGAGGTCGCCAGGCCTCGAAGGCCCTCGCCGCCGCCGCGCGCCTGGCCCAGACCGAGCTGCACGACGAGGCCCGCGCCTACGAGCTCTTCCTCGAGGCGAGCCGGGTCGACCCAGAAGACCTCGACGCCGCGTCCAACGCGCTCAACGAGGCCCGTGGGCGCGGCGACGTGCCCCAGGTGGAGTCGCTCCTTCGCCGCCTGGCAGCCCACGCCGACGAGCTCAGGAGCAGCGCCTTCACGCTCGAGCTCGCCGCGTCGCTGGAGGCCCGGGGTGAGTGGGCCGAGGCGCGGGGAGCCCTCGAGCCGCTGCGGCAGCACGGGCCCTCGGGAGCCGGCTATGCCCAGGCGCTGGCGGCCCTCGAGAGACTCGCCCGCGCCGCCAACGACCTCGAGGCGCTGGTAGAGCTGCAGGTCGCCCTCGGCGAGCTCGAGCCGGCCGAGGGGCGAGCGGCTCGTTTCCTCGACGTCGCTCGCCTCTGGCAGCGGTCCGGCCGCCTCGACAAGGCCCTTGCCGCCGCCCACCAGGCGCTGGCCGCCCACCCGACGCGCGAGGGGCTGGTGCTCCTCGCCGACCTCGGCCGCGCGCAGGGCCAGCATGACGAGGTCGCCCGGGCGCTGGGGCTCCTGGCCGAGCTCTCCGAGGGCGCGGAGCGTGCCGATGCCCTCTTCTCCTCGGTCGACGAGTGGGACGCCGCCGGAGAGCCAGGGCGGGCCAAGGCCGTGCTGGAGCGGGCCTTCGTCGAAGCGCGCGGCCACCGGACGGTCGAGGCCTTCGCCACCCGCTTCCTCGAGCTGGGTGCCCCTCGCCGAGCCTTCGAGGTGGGCTTCCGCGCCGCGCTCGAGGGAGGCCGCGCCCAGCGGGCCCTCGAGCTGGCTGACGCCGCTGACGAGAGACCGAGCATCCTCGAGGCCCTGAAGGAGCTCTCCTTCGCCGCCCCCAGCTCGACCGAGGCCAGCCGCTACGCCGAGCTCCTCCGCGCGGCGGGAGACGTCGAGGGCCTGAGCCAGCTCGCCCAGGTGGCCTCGAGCACCACTCCGCTGGTCGCGGTGGCGCTGTGGCGTGAGCTGGCCCTCGACCACGACCGGGCCGACGCAGCCGAAGCGCTGGCCCAGGCGGGTGAGACCGCCTCGCTCGCGTCGACCGAGCGCCCCGCGGTGCTGGCGGTGCTGCTGGCCCACCTCGACGCGCTGCCACGGGAGCAGCAGCCCGCCATCTTGGCCCGCGCCGCCCACCTGTTGCCCGAGCACCGAAACGTGGCCCTGCGCTCCCTCGCCACGATCGAGACCGAGCTCGGGCACCCGGCGGCGGCGGTGGCGAGCCTGGGAGCGCTCATCGAGACGGAGGCCGACCCAGTGGCGCGGGCAGCGCTCCGCGTGGAGCAGGGCACGCTGCAGCTCCGAGGCCTCGACAACCAGGCAGCCGCCCGGGCGGCCTTCGAGCAGGCGCTGGTCGACGACTCGACACAGCTCGAGGCGGTCAAGGCGCTGGTGCGGCTCTTCAGCGACGGCCCAGCAGACCGCTACGTCGCGGCGGTGGAGAAGCTGCGCGCGCTGGCTGGCGAAGAGGCCGTGGCCCCGCTGCGCGAGTCACTGGCCGACGCCTACGAGGGGTTGGATCGCCTCGAGGAGGCCTCCGAGCTCCTGGCCCAGATGGGTGACGAGCCGATGCTGCTCCGTCGGCGGGCGCGCCTGGCCGAGGCGCTGGGTCGACGGGCCGAATCCCTCGAGCTGTTGGAGCGAGCGGCCACCACCCGGGCCGAGCTCGAAGCCGTGCTGGAGGGCTACCTCGACGCCGAGCTGGTGCCCTTCGCGGCGCGGCTCTCTGAGCGCCTGATGGCCGAGGGGCCACTGGGGCCTCGCACGCTGCGTCTGGTGGCCGAGCGCCTGGCGCCGACCCAACAAGGCGCGGCGGTGGCGGCACGCGCCTTCGTCAACCTGCTCGGCGCTCAGCCGGTCGACGCCCACGGGTGGACGCTCTTCGCCGAGGCCCTGCGCCTGAGCGGTGACGCGACGGGCGCGGTGATGGCTGATGGCTTCGGGGCCGCCCTCACCGTGCCGTCGGGGCCGGCTCCGTCGGTGCCTCTGGTACCCCTGGCACGCATCGAGCCATCGTCGACGCCGCCCCCACCAGGCTGCGTGCTGCTCACCGACGCGGCCATGCCCCGCCTCACCTCGACCTTGGGCGAGATTCTCCAACGCCTGGGAGCCAGCCACGTGTCGGTGGCGCTGAACCCGGCGGGCGGCGTGGAGGCCTTCCTCGCCGAAAACAATCGCCTGGTGCTGGGCGTCGGGGCGTTGTCGGTGTTCGGCCCGCCCGAGCTCTCGTTCCTCCTGGCGCTGGCGCTCGAGTTGGGGTCGGCCGGTGTCCAGCTCCAGAGCACCGGCGCGGTGGAGGGCTTCGACGAGGCGACGCTGAAGGCCTTCCGCGCGGCCCCGGCGTCGCTGGCGGCGTGCCGGGTGGTGGCCCACCTCGACCGCTCGGTGCGCGGGAGCGACCCACGAGCCGTGAACGTGGCCCGGGTGCTCACGACCAGCCCGAGCTTCCGCGTGCTGACGTCGGTCGCCCTGGCGCGCCTCCAGGAGGGCTGATGCGCTTGAGGACCCTGCTCGGGGTGACCAGCGTGCTGTTGGCCTGCACGACCGCCAAGGTGCCGGGAGACGAAGTCCTGGGAACCTTCACCCTCACCGCCGTGCCGGCCTCGGCGGACCCCGGCTGCCTCCTCGACGGCGGCTCCGCCATGAGCTTCGAGGTGACGCTGTCGAGGAACGTCGACGGCACCGGAGCGTGGATGACGCTCGCGGGCATCTCCCGCGACGCCTCGTGGGATGGCCACGTCTTCACCTCGACCGCCTCGGCCCCCCGGGTATTCACCACCGACGCCGGCGCCTGCAGGACCCACGTGGTGGAGACCATCGAGCTGGCGCTGCTCAGCCGCTCTCAGGCCCAAAGCGTGGGCTCCGCTTGCCAGCCCAACCCGCTCGACGGTGGCGTACCGGCGCCCGACCCCGACGCGGGCATCTCGGGGCCCGGCCTCACCGAGTACGGCGTCGACGCGATGCTGGCCTGCGGGACCCTCGTGGCCACGCTCGCGGTGGACGACGCGGGGGTCCTCGACGGAGCGGCGGCCGACGCCGGCTGTCCCTGCCACCGGTGCAGCGTGTCCTTCGACGTGACGGGCCCTCGGCGCTGAGCCGCCAGGCTATTCGAGGCCGGGGAGGTCCACCTCGAGGGCCCGCCGCAGCCGCGCCTTGACTCCCATCTCGAGTTGCCGGAGCCGTTCGCGAGACAGGCGAAAGCGGGTGCCCAGCTCGGCCAGAGTGAGGCTCTCGTCGGCCAACAGCCGCTGACTGACGAGCGCTCGCTCGCGGGCATCGAAGCCACGCCCCACCCGCTCCACCACCTGGTGCACCAGCTCATCGCGCTGGGCGACCGAGGCCTCCTCCTCGGGCGACATCCACTCGCTGGCCAAGAGGTCCAGTGCGGTGGTGTCTCCGTCGTCGGACACCTTCGCGTCGAGCGAGACGTCGGCCATGGCCAGCCGCGCCGAGTGGGCGCGAATCTGCTCCACCGACACGTCGAACTGCCGCGCCAGCAGCTCGTCGACGCCGTCATTGCGTGGCCCGAGGAGCGCCTCCGCCCTCGCCCTCGCGGCGCGGAGCTTGAAGAAGAAGTGGGCCCCCACGGCGCCAGTGGCCCGGGCGACGATGCTGTTGGCGCGCAGCACGTAGGACAGCATGTGGGCCCGCACCCAGTAGCCGGCGTACGTCTTGAAGCGGACGCCGCGGAGCTCGAACTTTTCCACCGCCCTGAGGAGTCCCACGTTGCCCTCGGCCACCAGCTCCTCGCGCGCCACGCCGTAGCCGCGGTAGCGATTCGCCAGGTGCAGCACCACCGGCAGGTGGGCCCTCACCAGCGCGTGGGCAGCCGAGCGGTCATTCTCCTCGTGCCAGCGGAGCACCAACCCCCGTTCCTCCTCTTCGCTCAAGGGCGGCTGCGACGCGATGCGCGCGCACTCGCGCTCGAAGAAAGTTGCATCGGTTCGTCCCATGTCACGCCCCACGGAAAGTCGAAGGAAGGGAGCAGACAAGTAGTCGCCGCCTAGGAGCGCTGCGGTTGAAAATTCGAGCGCTGACTCTTCTGCTTTTCAGAACGACGCTTCAGGAGAGGGGCGAAAACAGGGCCTCTTCGAGGGTGCTGACGTCGGCGCAGAAGGGCAGCTCCCCCGTGGCCAGGTGCTCGCGGCTGGGCAAGGCCACCGAGCGAGCCTGGTCGACCAGCCAGGGGAGAAATTGCAGCCAGGCCGCTCTGGCGGTAACCCCGGGGCGCAGGCGATCGACGCCACCGGTGTCGCTGTCGAGCTTGACGAGCACCGCCGGCCGCCCGGCGCCTCCCCAGTCGAGCACCAGGAAGACGACCAACACCCGGCGCTGCTCGGCCGCTGCGACATAGCCGGCAGCCACGGCTTTGACTTCGCTGAGCGGGAGCACCCGCGACGCACCCGAGCGCAGCGCGAGGCTCAACCCTTCTCGTCGGGCGCTGGTGACCGAGGCCTCGAAGCGTTGCCGCGGGGTGGCCAGCGGAGGCTGGTGGTGGAGCGCCCGGAGGTCAGGCTCTTCGTGGACCACCTGTTCCAGCCGGGCACGGGCGGCGTCCTTGCGCCCCTCCACCTCAGGAGCGAGCGGGCCCAGCCCTTCGAGCTGATGGAGCAGGCGGCGAGCGAGGGGGGCGTCCTCGGCGCTCACTGCGAGCTCGAGGGCCTTCATGGTTGGAAGCGCGGAGGAGACGCCGCCCACCTCGCTGGCGCGGGTCCACACCTCGAGGGCGACATCGGAGGGAAGCAACGGGCCCAGCGCCTTGGCTGCCACCAGCGCCAGCCCAGGCCTGAGGTCCGAAGGTCTCACGGACCTCCACCCGGAGACGAAGAAGTCACGAGCACGCTCAGTCTGTTCTTGTTTGAGCAGCACCTGGACGATGCGCTCCAGATGGGCGCCCGCGGCGGCCGGTCGACGCTCGCGCACCTCGAGCTCGAAGAGACCCCAGAGGGCATCGACATCGGTGCCTGAGGTGGCGCGCGCCTGCTGGAAGTAGCGGCGGGCGCCGACGAGGTCTCCCTGGGCGAGGAGCCGCTGAGCCTCCTCGACGTCGCTGGAGTAGGACATCACCAAGCTCGAGCTGGCCTCGTCGGTGGCCACCAACTCCTTGTCCAGGCCCGCCAGCCGCATCACCAGCGCCACCCCAACGCCGAAGCCGATGCCCACCACGTGAGCCAGCACCGCGACGCCGGGAGCGCTGCCGGTGGCCAAGTCCATCACCTCGTTGCCTGCCTTGAAGACGCCCCACAGCCAGACGGGCATCGAGAAGGTGCCGGTGCGAAAGAGGATGCCGAGGAAGAGCAGGTACCCCACGCGCATGCGCCGCCGGGCGAAGCGCACCATGGCCGCGCCGATGCACGCGGACACGGCCCCCGACGCGCCCACCAGCACCATGGTGGAGCCGCGGTTCATGAGGAACTCGGCGGCTCCCGAGACGAGCCCACCCACGAGGTAGAAGGCGAGGAAGCGGCCCCTCCCCCAGGCGTCCTCGAGCAAGAGCGAGACGGCGTAGAGGAAGAGCATGTTGCCGATGAGGTGCATCCACCCGGCGTGCACGAAGAGGTGCGTCACCCAGCCCGGCTGGGCCCACCCTCGCGACGGGTTCAAGGCGAGGCGGCGAAACAGCGGCTCGGGCGCGGCGGCGACGGCCTCGGTGGCCATGACGTCGAGCTCGTTCTGCTCCTCGATGACCAGGCGGGCGTCGGGCGGCTGCGACTCCTTCGACCAGTGGCTCCTCACACGCTCCATGGCGGCGCGCCCAGGCGTGCCAACGAAGCGCCGAGTGAAGGCCTCTGGAAGCTCGAGGTACGGGCGCTTCGACCAGTACTCGAACACCGGCTCCGTCTGCTCGGGCGCGGTCCCCAGTGGGTCCGGCTCGGCCAGCCACGTCGCGCCGAAGATGACGGCGCAGGTGACGAGAATCGCCAACCCAACCACGGGAAAGCGCACCTCACCGCCCTCGACTCCCAAAGGCACCACCGCGAACACGTCCTCCCCCTTTCGTGACAGCGTGCTGCGAATCGCGTCGTCAGCCCGGCGTGGCGTCGGGCTGGGCCTCGGGCCTGGCCTCCTGGACCGCGCTCAGCTCGAGGCAGTTCTCTTCCACCCGGCTCAGCAGCGGAAAGTCCGAGCTGCCGAAGGTGGTGAAGCGGCGGGCGGCGTACAGCTGGGGCACCAGGCAGCAGTCGGCCCAGGAGAAGACATCGCCCACCAGGAAACGGCCCGCGCTGCGCTTGGCGAGCTGCTCGACGGCCTCGAGGCCGGGGAGAATGAAGTGCTCGGCCCAGGCCTTGGGGCTGCCTCCGAGGGTCTCCTTCACGTAGTCGAGGGTGGCCAGGTTGTGGAACGGCTGAATGCCCGAGGTGATGGTCTCGGCGATGGAGCGCACCATGGCCCGCTCGATGGTCGACGTGGGAAAGAGCGGCTGAAGCGCCCAGCGCTCCTCGAGGTATTCGATGATGGCCACCGACTGGGGAATGAAGTGCGTACGGCCGTCGTGGTCGACTTCGAGCACGGGCACCGAGCCCCACGGGTTGCGCTCGCGGTGAGCCGTCTCGCGTTGCTCTCCGCGGGTCAGCTTCACCGGCACGTAGTCGTAACGGAGTCCCTTGTGGGCGAGGGCGATGCGCACGCGGTACGACGAGCTCGACCGCCAGTAGTTGTAGAGCTTCACGTGGGCCAGGTGCTTGGCAACCGCCGCCCGCGGAGTCAAGGCCGAGCCAGTCAGCTCACGTAGGGGCGCGGAACCACGGCGCGACCAGGAGCACGATAAACAGCCTCGGAGCAGGGTCCTCGCGTTGGGGGAGAGGGCCACGGTGGCGTCGTGGGCGGTCGCTCGTCACGTTCGAAAAGACACACACCTGGAACGGAGGGCCTCTGGACCTCGGGGTAGGAGCGCAGTGCTGCCATCGCCACAATGGAAAACCACTCTCGCCGCAGCAACGTCCTGGGGAAGTACCGCCTTCTCGCCGAGCTTGGCCGAGGCGGCATGGCCGACGTGTACCTGGCGGTGTCCGGCGGCCCGGGCGGGTTCAACAAGCTCTCGGTGCTCAAGCTCCTCCGCGACTTCGGCGAGCAGCAGGGGCTCGACATGTTCCTCGAGGAGGCCAGGTTGGCGGCGCGCCTCAACCACCACAACGTGGTCCAGACGTACGAGGTAGGCACCGAGGAGGATCAGTACTTCATCGCGATGGAGTTCATCGACGGGCCTGCCCTGCACAAGCTGCGAAAGCGGGTGTCGATCCCCCTCCCCATCGGTCTCCACGTGATGTCGCTGGTGCTCGACGGGCTGCGCTACGCCCATGCACTCACGGGCTTCGACGGCGCATCGCTCGGGCTGGTGCACCGCGATCTCTCTCCGCAGAACGTCCTGGTGACCTACGAGGGGCATTGCAAGATCGTCGACTTCGGGGTCGCCAAGGCCCTCGACTCCGCGCTGGTGACTCGCGGAGGGCTGTTCAAGGGCAAGGTGGCGTACATGCCGCCCGAGCAAGCCATGGGAGAGGCGGTGGACCAGCGGGCCGACGTCTTCGCCGCGGGGGTGATGCTGTTCGAGCTCATCACCGGGCGTCGCTTGTGGCAGGGGGAGACCGAGCTGAGCCTGCTTCTGCGCCTGCGGGAAGGCGGTGTCCCGCGGTTGGTGGGACCGCCCGCCGGCGTCGGGTCAGAGCTGATAGACCTGTGCAACTGGGCACTGGAGCCCGAGCTCGAGCGGCGTTGTCCCTCGGCCGGGGCGCTCCTCGAGGGGCTCGAGGGGCACATCAGATCCGCTGGGCTCAGCGCGAGCCGACGCGATCTCGGCGCCCTCGTCGCCGGCGCCTTCGCGGTTGATCGAGAGAAGCTCCAACGCACCATCGCTGATCAGCTGCTGGAGGTGAAGAGCACCCCCACCGGCCAATACCGCGCACTGGTGATTCCCCACGCCTCCTACGGCAGCGCCTCCTCCTCGTCGTCCTCGGGTGAGGCCCGGCCATTGGTGGCCACTCAGGGGCGGGGCGAGCCACCGACACCGGAGCCCCTGTCGGAGGCAGCAGTCGGTAAGCCCCCGCGCCGCGCGCTCCGGGCCCGCTGGCTTTGGGCGGTGATGATCGGATCGGCCATCTCGATGCTCCTGGGTGCGCTGGCGGTGCGCTCGATGCGGACCCCGAGCACGCCGCCGCAGGCCACCCTGGTTGCGACCCCGCCTCCACCGGAGCCTCAGCCGGCTGTGGCGGTCACGCCAGCGCCCACTCCCCCGTCGCCGAAAAGACCTGAAGCCCACCTCGAAGCACAACCTCCCGAGCCCGAGGCCGAGGTGCCCCTGGCCGCGCCATCAGCCTCCCGGGCGAGGGCCACCAAGGCGCCGGAGCGTTCTCCCAGAAAACCGTCTCGCGCGCTGGTGAGCGAGCCGAGCACGCCCGACGAGCTCGGGTTCTGATCTGGAGATACCCACCCATGTTGCGCGTCCTTCTCATCGCATTGACTGCCAGCCTGGCCCGCGCGGCGCCGGCCCCAGCCAGTCCCATGGAGATCGCCGCCGCCCGCCAGCTCGCCCGGCAGGGAATGCGGCTTGCGGAGGCGGGGGATTGCGCGGCCGCGGTCGCCCCGTTGAGCCGTGCCGAGGCGCTGTTCCCCGCCCCGACGATTCGCGTCCGCCTCGCCGAGTGCTATCTCTCGCTGGGGAAGTTGGTCCTCGGCACCGAGGGGCTCCGGCGCGTCGCGGTGGAGGACCTCGGACCCACGCCAAGTCGCGCCTTCGTCGCCGCCAGGGCCCGCGCCCTGACACTCCTGGCGGAGGCGGAGCCGCGGCTGGGGCATCTCACGGTCCACGTGGTGGGGCCGGCCCCCGGCGCGGTCCGAGTGACGCTCGACTCGGAGGGCGTGTCGCCCGCGATGCTGGAGGTCGACCTGCCGGTGGACCCCGGCGAGCACCGGGTCAAGGCCGAGGCGGAGGGCTTCGACCAGGTGGAGCGAACCATCACCGTCTTGGAAGGCGCGATCCAGCAGGTCGAGCTGATGCTCCCGCGGAGCTCGGACCTGCCACCGAGCGCGGGCAGCGAGGCCCCCCCGAAGCTGAGCCGGCTCACCTCGCCGACACCGCCGCTCGAGACCACCGCGGCCCCCACGAGCCGATCGTCCGCGCCGGCGCTCAGGGTACCCGCGCTCGTCGCCCTGGTGGTTGGCGTGGTGGGGATGGGAGTGGGCGCCGGCTTCGGGGTCGTCGCCCTCCGCGACAAGGCGCGGCTCGACGCGGTGTGCCTCGCCCAGCTGTGCCCCCTCTCGAGTCGAGGTGACCTCGACCTGCTCAGGCGCGACGCGACGGTGTCCACCATCGGCTGGACCGTCGGCGCGGTCGCCGCCGCGGCGTCTGTTCTGCTGGCGGTGCTCCTGGCGAACGCCTCGGCCACCGGCCAGCTTGGCTCCCCGTCGGGCGAGTCGTCGCGCGGCGCGACGGGCCACGCCGCGTGGCTGGCGCTCACTGACGGAGGCTTCGAGGTTCGATGGTGACCAACTCGCGACAGAGGCGGGAGCGCACGTGGTGGCTCTGGGGCTGGGCCGCCGCGGCGGCGCTCGGAGCGAGCTGCGAGTTGGTCCTCGACGTCGGGGCCTACCGACTGGTGGAAGATGGCTCCGATGCGGGGCTGGTCGAGCGCGACGACGGAGGGAGCTCCAGCTGCGTGGACGCCTCCGGCCTCGGGGGGCAGGGATGCTGGGCCTGCCCGCCGGTAACGCCGCTGCAGTTCCTCGACCAGTGCACGGCCTCGGTGTGCACTCCGTTCGACCGAGCTCGCCTCACCTCGCTTCTGGCCGACGGCGGCCTCCCACCCCTCCCAGACACCGGGCCGGGCGATGCTGGGCCGGGCGATGCGGGAGCGCCCGACTCCGGGTTCGCTCCGCCCGCCGACGGGGGTGCTCGGCCAACCGACGCTGGAATTGGCTGCGGCTCCCTCCCGAGCCCCCTGATCATCATCGGCTCCAGCGCGATGAAGCCGTTCCTCGCGCGGCTCGCCTCGCGACTGGGGAGCGCCACCCCGCCAGTCACCCTTGTCTACCAGTCGGTCGGCTCGTGCGTAGGAATCAAGGCACTCGTGCAGGACCTGCCTGCCACCGGGGGCGCGACCTTCTGGGACCCGACGGCCTCCGACGCGACGAACGAGCGGACGTGCGCGCTTCCCTCGGAGGGGCTCACCGTGGACATCGGGATGTCCGACGTGTTCGCGCAGAGCTGTGGGGTCCAGGGCCTCCCGGCGAACGTGGGTGACTTCACCGGGCCGATCCAGACCATGGCGCTGGTGGTCCCGGTGAGCTCGTCGCAGACCGAGACCAGCGCCGAGGCGGCCTACCTTTCGTACGGTTTGGGCGCCGCCTCCGGGGTCGCACCGTGGACCGACGAGCGGTACCTCTTCCAACGCGGGGGCAGCTCGGGGACGCAGTCGCTCATCGCCGCCTCGACCCTTCTCCCCGCGACGCGGTGGCGGGGCACCCTCACCAAGAACAGCGACGACATGCTCGCCAAGCTCCTGGCCGTGCCGCCCGACAAGGCCGAGCACGTCCTTGGCATCCTCTCCACCGACTACGCCGACGCCTACCGCGACAGCCTGCGCGTGCTGGCCTTTCAGGATTATGGGCAGGCGTGCGCGGTGTACCCCGACAGCACCAGGGCCGCTCTGGACAAGGCCAATGTCCGCTCGGGTCAATACTCGCTGTGGGGTCCGGTGCACTTCTTCGTTCGAACGAATACCTCCACCGGGGCCATCGTCTCCTCCGCCGCCGCGGCCGTGGTGGGGTACCTCGACGGCTCGCGGCAGTTGGCGGGCCTCGATCTGGTCCAATACTACTCACTGCGGCACCTGGTGCCCCCATGTGCGATGCGCGTCAAACGCGGCAAGCCGCTCGACGGGTCTCCCCCGGTGTCAGCGTTGCCGGCCGTGTCGTGCGGGTGCTACTTCGACCTGCTCGTGTCGGGGCAAACCCAGTGCACGCGCTGCTCAACCGCGCTCGATTGTCCGGCATCGGCGCCAAGTTGCTCCTTCGGCTACTGCGAACGCTAGGTGACTGGTGTGAAACGCCGCCCGAGCCCGAACGCAGAGACGCGAGCNNGCGAGCCGCGCGAGGAAGAGGCCCGCGGGAATACTTGTCGGTATTTCAAGGGACTCTGACGATGCCCGGCGAAGCGGATCGGCGTTCAGGCGACCGAGCGCGTTTCACACCAGTCACCTAGGCTAGACACAGGGACGGCGCGGCCAGCCACGTCGCGCCGAAGATGACGACGCGCGTGACGAGAATCGCAACCCAACGACAGCGTGCTGCGAATCGCGTCGTCAGCCCAGCGTAGCGTCGTGACCTTTGGGCCCTCAGCGGAGCAACGAGGCAGCGAGCACGGCAAGCCCCAGGAGCCCGAGGAACGGTCCGAAGACGTACCGAGTGAGCTTGAGGGCGCGCTCCATTCCGAGCAGCTTCACCCAGATGCGCCCACGGCCGTGAGTCAGGCCCCAGTGAGCGACCTTCTCCTTCGTCGAGAGGAGCGCTCCGAGCGCGACGAGGGCCAGGCCGACGGCGAGCATGACGAGCGTTTCGGTTGATATTTCCATTCTGCGGGTGGGCTTAGCGTGCGCGCTCAGGGCGAGCAAGTGGCGGAGCCTCCACAGGTCTGTCATCACGGTGTACTGATTTGTACACCCTGATGACGCGCTCGGAGACCCAGCCCCACCGGACCTCTCTCGAGGCGTCGACGGAACAACCGCCTGACACATGGCAGCGGAGCCGAGGAGCTCGTCGTGCTGGTCCGGACCCCAGACACCAGCACACCACCGCTCCATCACGGCGCTCCTCAGCCGAGCTCAGTGCCCATGACCAGTGACCGCCCCGGACACGCCCCCATCACCCCCGCATGGCCTCGAGGAGATTGCTCTCGAGTCGCTTCGCCTCGGCCGCGGTGGCATCTCCCGCTGGCGCCTTCTCTCGAATCACCCGCGCCAGCTCGAGGGCCCGCTCCCGCTTCCCCAGCCGGGTGAACGCCAGCGCCAGGTTGTAGGTCACCCGCCACTCTCCCTCGGGGGCCAGCGCCGCCGCCTTCTCGAGGAGCGAGAGGGCCTCCTCATGCTTCTGGGGCACCGTCGACTCGATGAGCAGCGTCGCCAGGTTCATCAGCGGCTTCCAGTTCCCCTCCGAATGCGCGATGGCCTCTCGGTAGGCGGCCTCAGCCTCCCGCGGCAGCGGCATCGCGCCGTAGAGGTTGCCCAAGAGGTACCAGGCCTCCCACTGCTTCGGGTTCCTCGCCAACAGCGCCTTGGCGGCTCGCTCGGCCTTGTCGAAGTCTCGCGTCGTGAGGGCGAGGGCGGCCAGGTTGAGCCAGCCCTGCTCGTGGCCCGGCACCAGCACCAGCTCGCGCTCGATGTAGGCGATGGCTCCAGCGCTGTCGCCCAGCATCATCGCCGCCGCCTCGGCCTTCTCGAGGAGCGCCGGGTGCTCCCCGCAGGCCTTGAGCCCGTGGTCGAGCAGGTCGCGTGCGGCCTTGAACTCGCGCACCTCGAACAGCACGTCGGCCAGCGTCGCCCAGGCGTCGAGGCTCTTCGGGGCGAGCTCCTTCGCCTTCTCGAGGGTGAGCAGGGCGAGCTGGTACTGCTTGGTCTGCTGGTACGTCAGGCCCAGCATCGCGAAGCCCTCGGAGTTGCCCGGCGCGAGCTTCGTCGCCGCCAACAAGGGCGTGATGGCTTCCTGGCTCCGACCGAGGGCGGCGAGGAGGCGCCCGTGGTTGAGCTGGCAGAGGAAGACGTCAGGCGACAGCTCGGCCCCCTTGCGGACGTGCCCGAGCGCGCCCTCGGCGTCTCCGGTACTCTCCTGCACGAGACCCAGCATCGTCCATGCGAGGCCCAGCTTGGGGGCGAGACGAATGGCGGCGTTCGCGTGGACCCTCGCGGCCTCGCTCTCGTGCACGAAGAGGGCGACGCGGGCCAGACCGAGGTAGGCCTCGGTGAGGGAAGGGTTCCGCTCGAGCGCCTGGGTGAGCAGCTTCCCGGCGCCGTCGACCTCTCCCGCACCGAGCTTGGCCTCCGCCTCCTGCACCAGCGCCAGCGTCTGCGCGGTGGTCCCGGCGCGCGCCTCACGTTCGGTGAACACGCGCTTCGCCTCTTCGTACTGCCCGGCCTTGAGGGCCTCGGTACCGCGGTTGAACGACTCGGGGTCAATCATGGCATTCATGGGTGTCTCTCCTCGTGGCATCACCAGCCAAACCAACCCTTCACCGTGTTCGCGGCTCCCTTGGCGACGTCCTTCGCGCCATCGGCCACCGTCTTCGCCGCGCCCGTCACCACGTTCTTCGCGCCGTCGACCGCCGCCGTCGCCGCGCGCTTGGCGTCGTTGCCATCGACCTTCCCGTCATGATTCACGTCGGCGGCGTCGGTGACGGCCTTCTTCACCGCCCCGGCCGCCTGGGGAATGTGCGTCATCTCGCCGATCTGCTTCACGTTGATCTCCACCGCCGCGCCACCTCCCAGCCCGACGCCGACGGCGGCTCCCAGGCTGCCACCCAGTTTCAGCTTGCCATCCTGGTACCCGATGATGCCCGAGGCCTTGGCCTCAGCGCCAGCGCTCGCATACCCGCTGGCGGTCACGGCGAAGGGCCCAGCCGAGACCTTCACGTCGGCCTCGGCCTTGAGCACCGCGGAGGCTCCGGCCTCGCCCTCGATGATGGCGGTCGGCGGCTTGCGCGTCACCTGCACCTTCCCAGTGGCCTCGGCGGAGGCCGACGCCGAGACCTTCGCGCTGCCCTCCACGCCGGCGGAGACGTCGACGCCTCCCACCTTCACTGACGCGGTCTTCGCCGAACCCGAGATGGAGGCCTCGGCCGAGACGCCGGCCTTCACGCCCACGCTGGCATCGAGGCCGTTGCTGTTCAGCTTGCCTTGGGCGTCGACGGAAGCCTTCGCCTCGAGCTTGGCGATTGCCTCGTACGACGCCTCACCGTACTGGCCCTTCGTCGAGCCCCGGCTCTCGGCGTAGAGCCCGGCCGAGGCCTCACGGTTGAACGAGGCGCTGACGCCGGTGGGGTCCACCGAGAGGCTCTGCTCGCCGGTGACGCCCGCGCGCGAGCCGACAAAGCTCTTGGGCGGGTCAACGGCGGGGTCCTTCCCGATGGTCTTGTTCCAGCTCACCCCGACGCCCGCCTCCCGCAGGACGTCGCCGACCTTGGGCGCCGACCTCTCGACGCTCTGGTCTTGCGGCTGACCGGACCGGCCCGTCTCCCGGTTCCAGCTCGCCTCCTTGCCCGTGCCACTCTTCCAATCGTCCGAGGTGCCGACCGAGAAGGTCCCGTCTTTCGCCTCGCTCTGGTTCGCGGTCTCGAGCGTTCGGCCGCTGGTGGTCTTGGTGCTCGAGGTGGTGCTGGTCTCCCGGTCGCCGGGGTTCTTTCCACCGGTGGTGACGGTGTGGCTCTCCTCGTGCGCGACGGAGCGGTTGCCTCGGTTGTCCCGGCTCGCCGTGTCGGCGACCACCCGCTCACCCTGCGCGTTGGAGGTGGTCTTCTGAGTCGTCTTGCTCTCGGTCGTGAGGCCGAGCGCTCCCTTGGCGGTCGTCTTCGCGACGCTCTTCTCGACGTTCCCCTTGGTGTTGGCCGTCGTGTCCGTGACGGTGGATTCCCGGCGGCCGAAGGCGTCGGCGTGCAGCTCAGCCGAGTGCGTCTCGGTGGAGCGGGCGGTCTTCTTGCTCGACTCGTAGGACAGGTCCGAGGCGCCGAAGGGCCCCTCTCTCGAGGTGAGCTCCTTGGTGCGGGTGGTGCCACTCTTGGTGGACTCCCGGGTGCGAGTCTGCGAGCCGTCGGCGTTGGTCGAGACCGAGGCGCCCTTGTCCTTGGCGAAGCTCTTGAGGTCGTCCCTCAGCTCCTTGGCGAGGTCCTTGAGGGCCGCGCGGTCGACGAAGTTGTCCTTTCTCGCCGCCGAGGCTGCCTGGGCTCCTGAACGGGGCGCCTTCGCCTGGGCCTGCCAGCCCTTCGAGGTGGACTTCGTCTCGGCCTTGGCAGGTGCCGGGCGCGGAGGGGGCGCGGCGGCTGGGGTGACCCGAGCCTTCACTGGCGTGCCTTTGGAGTTGTCGATTCGACTCACGTGATTCTCCTGGTTGGGTCCGTTGCTCGCTGCTCGGGGAGTTGTCGAGCGAGGCCCCAGCTCAGGAATGGGCCATTTCTGTATGGTTATTTTACAGAATCGAAGGACAGCCACCCTCGCAGCGTCGCATACACCTCGGGGTGGCTGAGCAGCTCGACGTGACCGGTGCTCCAGGAGACCCACTGCCGGTCAGGCGGGAAGTCGAGCGTCAGCTCAGGCCGGGCGTGGCGGCCCAAGGCGCTGTCCAGCGGGACCAGACCGTCGCCCGGCGTCCGACGCGCTCCTGGGCCCTTGGCCGTGGAGCCGGCGATGGCGTAGCACTTCACCCCGGCGGGCAATGGCACAGCGACCCGACGGTCAGGTCCAAGGGCGAAGCGATCGCGGCCGTGCCAGTGCTCGTCGAGCACCGCGCCGAAGCGCAGGTCTGTCACCCCCGCGCTCCGAAGCCGGCCCAGCCTGGCGAGCGGGGCGCTGTAACGACTGACGCCGAGCAGCGTCTCGAGCCAGTTGCCCCCACGCTCGAGGGGCGCTCCATGGTGCGGAGTGCCGAGACAGACGAGCGCTTCGAGCTTCGACCGCCAGTGATGGCCAGCGAGCTCGGCGGCGTGGCAGGCGCTCCGAGCGACCAGTCCGCCCATGCTGTGTCCCATGAGCACCAGCGACTCCACCGGCACCGGCCAGGCGCCCAGCGCACGCTCGAGCAGGCCCGTGAGCTCGCGCCCGTTGGCCGAGACGTGGAGCCCGGTGTTGTAGTGCAGGTACAGGGGCGTCACGCCGACGTCGCGAGCGAGCGCGGCACCGTGGTCGTGGCCCAGCCGCGTCCACTGCAGGTCGTTCATCGACGAGCCATGAACGAGCACCAGCAGTCGACCCGTCGCCGCGGGAAACGTCGACCGGAGCGCCTCCGGCTCGAGGGCCAGCGCCTGGCCACCGTGGCGCAGGCGCATCTCGATGGCGAGAGGGTTGGCGCTGTCGACCAGGTAATCACCCAGCACGCCATTGAGCGCCGCCAGCACGGCCTCGCGCTCCACTCCGGGGGTGTCCTGACCCAGGAGCGGAGCCAGGCGCGCCAGCACCTGGTCGATGGTCGCGCCCACCAGCTTGGTGACCCCTCGGACCGCGCCGTAGGAAACCGAGGCGATGAGCTCGGCAGGGCGCTTGAGCGGCCCGGTGAGCGACTGGGGCCCTGACGCGATGGTGCGGTGCATGTGCTCCACCACGTCGGTCACCGCTCTGGTCGCCTCGATGGCGAGTCGGCTCGCTCCGCGCAGGTCCTCCACGGCGCTGCGGGTGGTCGCCGGACGGTCGGCGAGCTGCGGCGGCTCTTCTGTTTTGCCTCGACGACGCACCATGGTTCGACGCTACACCGCGGCGACCGGGAGGCCCACCCACCCTCGGCTCATCGGCCTACTTGGCCGGGGCGTTCTGCTTCACCCACGCCGCTTGCGCCTTCGCCATCTCATCGGGTGAGACGTCTTTGACGTGCGTGCCAATCGACCATCGGTGGCCGAAGGGGTCTTTGAGCGTTCCGTAGCGGTCACCCCAGAACATGTCCTGGGGCGCTTGCACCGTCGTCGCCCCTGCCTTCAGGGCGCGCTCGAAGGCTTGGTCGCAGTCGGAGACGTAGATGAGCAACCCCGAGGTCGAGCCACCGAGGGTGGACGGTGATGGCGCCCCCATCTCGGGTGCCTCCTCCCCCATCATCACCACCGAGTCACCGATGCGGAGCTCGGCATGCATCACCGAGCCGCCGGGGCCCGGCATTCGATACAGCTCCTCGGCTCCGAAGGCCTTCTTGTAGAATTCGATCGCTGGCGCGGCGCCTCGCAGCGAGAGGAACGGCGTGAGCGTGTGGTACTGCGCTGGCTTCCAGGGAACGTTGGCCATGGTGTCCTCCTCGGGGTCTTCATTCTTTCGGGGTCTGCTTCGCGCGCACCTAGACTGCTGTACGCGCGTTCAGGATGGACCTCATCCGACCACTGGGTCAACCAGCCCAAGGCACTCTCTGAAGGTCGACCAGGCCCAACGGGGAGGGCACCCGGGCGCCTCGCCGATCTTCACCCGCACGACGAGAACACTCAGTGTTCTCGATATGCGACGCAATCCCGCGGTTGGTCGATCACGCCACGAGGCGGCTCAGCTTGGCCAGCGCCGCGGGGAGCGCCCGGAGCACGAGCCGCCGCCCGGTCTCGTCGAAGTCCTCCGACAGCACCCGGGCGTTCTCGTACACCTGAGCCACGACACGCTGCTTGTCGTAGGGGATGAGGAGCTCAGCCTCGACCATGGAGCGCTCGAAGTGCTCCACGATGCGGGCCCGGAGCGCGGCGATGTCGGTGGGCGAGTGGGCCGAGAGCACGATGGCGTCGGGGTGTTGGGCGAGGAGCTCGGCCCGGCGCTCTGGCCCCAGGCGGTCGGCCTTGTTGAGGAGCAGGAGGCGCGGAACGACCTCAGCGCCTATTTCCCGCAGCACGCCCCGGGTGACCTCGAGCTGCGCCTGGGCCGTCGGGTCGGCCGCGTCGACGACGTACAGCAAGAGCGATGCCTCGAGGGCCTCGTCGAGCGTGGAGCGAAACGAGGCCACCAGGTCATGGGGCAGCTTCTTGATGAAGCCCACGGTGTCCGACACGAGGATGCGCGGGCGCGTCTCAGGCTGGAGCGCGCGCACGGTGGTGTCGAGCGTGGCGAAGAGCTGATCAGCCACCAGCACTTCGCTGCCCGTCAGCGCCCGCATGAGCGACGACTTGCCGGCGTTGGTGTACCCCACCAGGGCAACCCGGAGCTGGTCTCGACGCGCGTGGCGGCGATGGTCTTGGTCCTCCTGAATGGTGGCCAGCCCGTCCTTGAGCTCGGCGATGCGGTCTCTCACCTTTCGGCGATCGAGCTCGAGCGCCGACTCGCCGGCGCCCTGGCCTTGCTGGCGCTCCCGGCCGCTGGGCGACTCCCTCATGCGGGGCACCAGGTAATTGAGCCGGGCGATCTCCACCTGCATGCGCGCCTCACGGCTCTTCGCGTGGCGGTGGAAGATGTCGACGATGACGCCGGTGCGGTCGAGCACCTCGGCTCCGGTGGCGCGCTCGAGGTTGCGCGCCTGACTGGGAGACAGCTCGTGGTCGACCACCACCACCGTGGCGCGGGCCGGTGGCCGGGCTCCCTCCTCGACCGGCGGAGGCACCACGGGCTCGGGCTCGTCCTCGGTCCACTTGTCGCGGGCCTTCGACTTGCGCTGGGGCGCGCCGGTGGGAATCTCTCCCGTGCCGCCGGTGAGGGCGGCGAGCTCCTTGAGCTTGCCCTCTCCGAGCACCGAGCCGGCCGCGAGGCCCGGCCGCTTCTGGCTCACGGTGCCCACGACGGTGAAACCCAGCGTGTGCACCAGCCGCCCGAGCTCGGCCATGTCGGCCTCGTGCTCCACGTCTGAGACATGGGGCAACTGCACCCCCACCAACACGGCACGGGGCGGCTCTTGGAGCGTTGAGGGCACGTCGACCCTCGTAGCACGTCGCGCAGCTGACGGCCTGCTCAGCCGCGGAGGGCCTCAGAGACGGTGACCCACCCTTCGCGCCATCACTCGCAGGTCGCGCCGCTTCGGGGGTACCGCGTGTTGTCGAGGTAGATGTCGGTGCCCGAGCCGGCGCGGAAGGCGTGCGTCTCGGTCGCGCCGCCGCTGTACTGCAACGTCAAGGTACTCCCCGTCAGCCCGTATGCTCCGCTGCGGGTGATGGTCCCCGACAACGAGTTCCACGAGATGTCATCGAACGCCCCGACGCCATCGAAGTGGTAGCGATAGGTGATGTCTGCATTCATCCAGTAGCACCCATTCAGCGTCGCGTTGGAGGTCGTGCCACCGGTACCACCACCGGTGCCGGCAGTGCCCGGGTAGCAGCCCTGCATCCCCGCCGTGCCCTGACAACTGTACCCGGGGCGACAGTCGTTGGTGCTCGTGCACGCCCTGAGGCACGCCGGCCCGATGTCAGTGTTGTAGCAGTACCCATTGGAGCACTGGCTCGATTCAGTGCAGCTCTTGGTGCAGTAGCCGTTGGTCGCCTGGGTCGCGCAGGTCAGGCCCGCTCCGCAGGCGCCGCACGACGAGCCCAGCGTGCCGTCGGTGAGCTCACGTTGTCCGGAGCCGCCGCCAGCGCTTCCCCCACCAGCGCCGCTGGTGCCACCTCCGGTCGAGGAGCCGCCAGCGCTCCCCCCGCCAGCACCGCTCGTGCCGCCTCCGGTCGACGAGCCCCCGCCGCCATTGCCCGCGCCGCTGCACGCCACAACAACCACCATAGAAACCAGCAAAAGCACTCTCATGACTTCCTCGCTCGTGGCCGTTCCCCGGAGGCTAGCCTCTTTCCCACAGGGCATCCATGGCGCGCCGGGTCCCGGTCGCGTGCAATGGGCGCTCTGGCCTCGCCATGGCCGACGAGCTCAGGCCCGACTCGACTCCTGGCACGCGCCCAGCGCCTCCGTTAGACACGACCGCATGAAACGCGGCCTCAGGATTCTCGCAGTGCTGACCCTCGCCCTCGTGCCCGCATACATCTGGCTCTTCCTCGAGAGCGGCACCCCGGGAGCGCCCTACCCCATCGACCTCGTCAAGGCCCGAGCGCTGGCGAGCTCGCTGCCAGGAGACAAGCCGACCTCGGTGCACGTCGAGCACATCACCACCATCGAGAGCATTCCCGCCATGGGCGTCATGGCCGGCGCCGGCTGGTCCAAGACCAAGCTCGACGTGTACGCCTACCAGACCGTGTCACCCACGAGCACCGTCATCATCGACACTGGCATGCGCGACGACGACAGCCGCGCCTTCCAACCCGAAGCGTACGCCCGGGTACAAGCGGCGCTGAGCACGGCCTCGCTGGTGGTGGTGACGCACGAGCACTTCGACCACATCGGAGGCCTCGCCGCGCACCCCCAGCTCACCGCGATTCTGCCCCATGCGATTTTGACCAAGCAGCAGCTCGCCCACCCCGAGAAGATGGAGCCCGCGAAGTTCCCCGCCAAAGCCCTCGAGGGGTTCGCGCCGCTCGACTTCGATGGCGCCCGCGCGGTGGCCCCGGGCGTCGTGCTCCTGACGGCGCCGGGCCACACCCCAGGCAGCCAGCTCGTCTTCGTGCAGCTCGCCGACGGCCGGGAGCTCCTGTTCCTGGGAGACGTGGCCTGGCAATTCACCAACATCGAGCACCAGCGAGAGCGCGCCCGCCTCGTCACCTTGATGATTGGAGAGGATCGAACCCTGGTGCTCTCCCAGCTGAGGGCGCTGGCCGAGCTCCACGAGAAGGAGCCGAAGCTCGCCATCGTGCCGGGCCACGACGCGGCGGTCATCGAGAAGCTCATCGCCGAGGGCACGCTGGTGCCCCGCTTCGAGTCGCGGTGAGCCTACCCGGCGCGAATTCCCGCGCTATTTCGGGTCGGGCACTCCACCAGAGGTTTCGTCGGAAGCGACGTGGGTCGACGCGGCCAGCTTCTGCAACACCTCGTCAGCGTGGGCGTCAGGGTCCACCGCTCCGAAGAACTCGATGAGCTTCCCATCGGCGCCGACCAACAGGCTCTGCCGCTTGTGAATGCCGATGATGGCGTACGTCTCGATGCCGAGCAGCTTGGCCACCGCGCCGTCTTGGTCAGTGAGGAGGTCGAACGGCAAGTGGTACTTGGCCCTGAACGCACGGTGGCTCTCCGCGTCCTGCCGCGACACCCCGAGAATGACGATGCCCGCTTGCTGGAACTTCGCGAAGCGGTCGCGCAAGGCGCACGCCTCCTTGGTGCAGCCCGGCGAGTCGTCCTTGGGGTAGAAGTAGACGAGTACTGGCTTGCCCTTCAATTCACTGAGCCGAATGACCTTTCCATCTTGGTTGGGGGCGGAGAAGTCAGGAACAGGCGCTCCCACCGGAAGCGCAGACAGAAAGAGGAGCGCGAGGGTCGTCATGGCGACCGGTTGGTAACGGGCCCGCCTCGAGACGGCTACCTCAGTTCCCTGCTCAAAGCCCAAGCTGGCCTTTCGGACGGGCCGCTCACGACCTGGAGGCTGAAAGGAGAAGGCGAGTCGAAGGGGGGAGACTCGCATCGGGAGCACTCGAGGCACACGGCCTGGGCTCACCGAGTTACGTCTTGCGCAGCTCGCGCAGTCAGGTCGACAGCAACTCCTCGAGCATTCGGGCCCTCATGCCCTCGGTCATCACCCCCGTACCCTTCATCGGTACGAAGGCGACTCTCGACCTCCCGTCGGTCGAGGGCAGGTGCACCATCAACGCCCGGCTCCCGTGCCTGTCCAGCGTCTCCAACTCGACGACTCGGATGCCTGCGTTTGGCTCGGACATGCGCTCGCCGCGATGCAGAATCGAGGCCGAGGCCGCAGGACAGGCAGGTGATTCATCTCGGGACACTTTGTGTCGGGTAAGTACCCCACCTGCTCCGCGCAACTGTTTCAGCGTGAATGCGCCGCGCCACGAATTCCGTATAGATAGGTCAACATCAACCAATCAAAGGGAGTCAACTCTGCCAATGGGTCGAAAATCGATCGGCTGAAAATTCCGACCAATAGGGCAATTCTGGCGCAGGTTTTGCTGGAGGGCGTCAGGGAGTGAGCAGGGCACCCTTGAGGTCGGGGCGGTCATTGGGCGGCAGCCGAGAGAGCACAAACTTCACGGTGTCGTGAAGGGTTTCATAGGGGTCTCTGGCTTCAAACGAGAGCTCCCGCTGGGACTTGGAGGAGTCACACCAGAACCAGTGCTCTCCCACCTCGACCTCTTGTGGATCGAGCGAGGGCTTGAGGCCCCGCCAGTCGGCCAGCTTTTCGAGTGCGTAGCCGCCCAGAATGGTGAGTTGTTTTGGGAGCTTCACGAGCGGAGCCGGCACGCCAGTGAGGCGCTCGAGCCGCGAGAAGAACTCGGACATCGACATGTTCACGCCCATGAGGTGTCTGCCGTACACCTCCCCACGGTGAAGGGCCTGCACCGCCGTGGCGGCTACATCGCGCACATCGACGAAGCTCATGCCTCCTCCGGGCATCACGGGGATGTCTCTCTGGAGGAACTTCACCACGGTCCAGGTGGAGGAGAGCCGCGCGTCGCCCGGGCCCATGAGCAGCGACGGGTTGAGGACCACCAGCGGGATGCCGCGGGCTCGGCAAAACTCGAGGGCCAGCTTCTCTTCGTAGATCTTCGAGAGGTAGTACGGCCACCGACCCACCACCTCGATGGGATACTCGTCAGCCTCCGAGCCCACCCGCTGCGTCTTCGAGACGGCGATGGTGCCAGAGGTGGAAACCAAGATGACGCGCGGCTTGGTGCCCAACGCATCGACATCACGCAAGAGGTCTCGGGTGGCGTCGACATGCAAGGCATACATCTTCCGGCTGTCTTCGTTGCGGAAGCTCACCATGCCAGCGAGGTGGTAGATGGCCTCGACGCCCTCCAGTGCACGCTGCACGAGGGCGCGCTCTTTCAGGTCAGCGGTGATGAAGGTGACTGGGTTGTCGCCCTGGCCCCAGGCGACGGGCGGGCGGGTGCGGCCCAGGGCGCAGACCTGATGGCCCTCGGCGCGGAGCAGCGGCACCAGGTGCGAGCCGAGGAAGCCAGTGGCTCCAGTGACGAGGATTCTCATGGTCAGTGGCCTCCTTTGTGGCCGCGGCGTTCGCGCGTGGGTATGGCCGGCACGGAGAGATCCTTCGGGGCGACCACCCGGCCTTCTTTCAAGGCTCGCACCGACTCCTCGGCCATGCGGGTGACGATGCGGTACGACTCGCTCCTCGCCAGCCCCTTCACCTTCTCGCGCAAGACGTCGATGAGGAGCGGCGGCCCGATGCGCACCTCGAGGTCCGACAGCTTGGGCCACCAGGCACCCTTGGGCAGAGCGTCCCAGGTGCCCTTCAAGTACACCGGGAGCACGTCGACGCCACAGCTCAGCGCCAGGTAGCCGGTGGTGGGCTTGAACTCCATGATTTCGCCGTTGGGCGAGCGGGTGCCCTCGGGGAAGATGAGCAGGTTGAAGCCCTGGGTGAGGGACTGCTGAGCGAGCCTCAGGGACTCCCGCAGCGAGCCGTGGCGATCCATCGGAATCAAGTTGGTGAAGTTCTCGAAGTACGCGCGCTTGAGGGCGGTGTCGAAGAAGTAGTCGCGGGCGGCCAACGTCACCAGCTTGTCGCCCTGCGGCCCGAGCCCCACCTTCACCAGGCCCATGTCGAGGTGGCTGGCGTGGTTGGCCACCACCAGCATGTTTCGATTCATGGGAATGAAGGGCTGCCCTGTCACCTTGACGTCGAAGAGCCCATGGTACACGGCGTTCTGGCCCACGTTGAGCAGCCCGCGCCCCGCGGCCGCCAGCACGGCGGGCAGCTCGGCCTCGAGGGCATCTTTCTTCGGCTCGTCTTCGCGGGCGGCCGCCTTGGCCTCGTGCTCCAGCGCGGCCCGGCGGCCCGACGCCTGCACCACCTTGCGAAGGTCGTCGACCGTGAGAATCGTGGTGAGGTCGCTCACCTGCGAGACCGGCACCCCGGCGGCCTCGAGAGCGGCCGACAGCTCGGTCAGCATGAGCGAGTCGAAGCCCAGGTCAGCCTGGAGCCGGGCGTCGGGCTTCACGTCGGAGAGCGGCCTCTGGATGACCTCGGCCACCACCTGGGCGAGCCAGTCGGAGGACTCGGGATCCTTGGTGACTTTGCGGGCCTTCTCGGCCGAGTGGGCGAAGCGATCGAGGCGCTTCAGCTCGTCGATGACCAGCGGCCGCCGCACCTTGCGGGTGGCGGTGCGGGGGAGCTCGCCGTCCCACAGGCGGAGCACCTTGATGCGACGAGCGAAGGGCTGATCGAGCGACACCCTGCGGAAGTGCTCGGTCAGCTCGAGGCGCACCACGTCGCGCGGGCGGTCGAGGTACTGGGGCACGCAGAGGCAGGCGACCTTCTCACCGCCGCCCTCCTCGGGCAGGCCCACCACCGAGAGTTCCTTGACGTGGGGCTGGTTGCCGTAGAGCTCCTCGAGCTCATCGGGGTACACGTTCTTCCCGTCGGCGTCGATGATGACGTCTTTCTGGCGGCCCACCAGGTAGAGGTTGCCCGCGGCGTCGAGGCGGCCCAGGTCTCCGGTGTAGAGCCAGCCGTCCTTCAGCACGGCCTCGGTGGCCTCTCGGTCTTGGAAGTAGCCGGACATCACGTTGGGGCCCCGGGCGGTGACCTCGCCGATGCCCTCGGCGTCGGGCTGGTGAATCTTGAGCTCGATGCCCGGCAAGGCGCGACCCACCGAGCCCTTGAGCCGCTTGTTGTCGGCCTTGGTCACCGTCAGCACCGGCGCGGCCTCGGTCAGCCCGTAGCCCTCGTCCATCTTGAAGCCCAGCGCGTGGAAGGCCTTGTGCACGTCTTCAGACAGGGCCGAGCCGCCACTCACCAGGAAGCGAATGTTGCCGCCGAACTTCTTGTGCACCGGCCAGAACAACAGCTTGCCCAGGTTGATGTCTCGTTTGTCGCGGAGCTGGGCGTTGATGCCCATGAGGCCCTTGAGCAGCTCCTCGACCAGCTTGGGGCGAGCGGCCATCTCCTGGGTGATTTTCCGGTGGAAGAGCTGCCACAGGGCCGGCACGCCCACGATTCCGGTGACGTGGCCGGCTGAGAGCACCTCGCTCATTCGGTCGGCGCTCAGCTCGTCGATGTAGGCGATTTCGGCCCCGCGGCTGAACGGGGTCAAGAACCCAGCCGAGAACTCGAAGGTGTGGTGCAGCGGGAGCACCGAGAGAATGCCGTCGCCCACCCCGATGTCGAAGGTGCCCGCGAGCTTGGCCACCAGCGCGGCGAAGTTCCGATGAGACAGCATCACGCCCTTGGGCGTACCGGTGGTGCCGCTGGTGAAGATGAGCGAGGCCACGTCGTCGGGGGAGGCCGACTTCTTCACCGGGCCGATGCCGTCGGGCTTCGAGGGGTCGCCCGAGAGCACGTCGGCCACCAGCGCGAGCCGGGTCGAGAGCTGAGCCTTGGCCAGGGCCGCCTGGAGCTCGGGCAGCCGCGCCATGACCTTCTCGGACACCACCGCCACCTTGGTCTCGCTGCGCCGGGCGATGTTGACGATTTCCTGCTCCGAGAGCTCGTGGTCGACCGGCACCACGGTGGCCCCGGCCCGGAGCACTCCGAAGAACGAGATGCCCCACTCGGGGCGGTTCTCGGAGAGGAGCATCACCTTGTCGCCGTGGACCACGCCCTGGGCGATGAGGGCGCTGGCCACCCGGCTGGCGTAGCGGTGCACCTCGCCGAAAGTGAAGCGCGTCAGGGTGTCGCCGTCGAACATGCGGAAGGCCACCCGGTGCCGCCACTCGTGGATGGTGGCGTCGAACATCTCGAGCAGGTCGCGGTAGGCGTGCACCGTGCGGCGGCGCTCCGTCTCTTCGTCGAGGCCGGGGAAGACCCACTTCTCGAGGCCGGGGATGTGCACGTCGAGGAAGTAGCTGCGCCAGTCGATGGACTCGGGGGTCCAGGGGATTTTGGCGCGGTCGTGCGCCGGCATGTCGACGTACAGAGAGCGGGTGTTGTCGCAGCGGAAGACGAAGCGGTTCTCCCAGAGGAACGGGAGGAAGATGTCGACGATGAGGTTGACGCTGTCGACCTGCTCGGCCACCTCGGTGAGCGTCTCCTGGGCCCGGGCCAGCGCCGCGGTGAGCCGGGGGGCTCCCCACTTGGGGGCGTTCTCGTCGATGGCCTTCGACAGCCACTTCGCCCCTCGCCCGAGGAGTGGGCTGCCAGTCAGCTCGAAGGCCGTCTTGCTCACCGCGGTGGGCTCGAGGCGGCTCTTCAAGTTGCGCCAGGTGGCGTTGCCAGTGCCCTTCTGCCGGGCCCAGCGGCGCTTGTAGAGGCCCACCAGCTCGACCGAGCGGCTGGCCGCGAAAGGCGCCGTGTCACCCGAGGCCAACTGGTACACCCGGCGCTCGCTGGTGCGCAGCTGCTGGGCGACGACGGCGATGAGGGCGCCGGCCACCATGTCGACGGGAATCATGTCGAGGATGGCGGTGTCGGCTGCCGGGAGCGTGCGCTCGCCCTTCATGCCCGCGTAGATGATGGGCGCCGAGGTGGTGAAGCCCTCGTTCCACCCGGGGAAGGGGAACTTCATCGCGCTCTCGACGATGGACGGCCGGAGAATGGCGTAGCGCAGGCCCGGCGTCGAGGCGATGACCTGCTCGCCCAGCGACTTGGTGTACGTGTACGTGTTGGGCCAGCCCCAGTGCTTGGCGCGCTCCATGCCCGACTGCACCAAGTGGGTGGTGACCCACAGCTTGCGCTCCCGGCCGATGGCGAGGCGGAGCGACCGCTCGTCGTTGGGGTCGCGGCCCTCGTTCTCGAGGCGCTCCACGGCGCGGGTGCGGAACTCGCTGGCCAGCGCCTTGTCGTCGGCCTGCTCGCGGATCCGCGCGACGATCTTCCCGCAGTCGGCGAGCTCTTGCTCGAGGGAGAAGTCGCGGCCATCGAGGTCGCCGCGCTTGGGGAAGTGGCCGACGATTTCCTCGTCTTCGAAGACCAGGCCCGAGCGGTTGCCGGCAACGAAGGCCGTCGACATGTGCACCAGGGGCACGTCCCAGTGGACACAGGCCTCGACCAGGTACTTCACGCCGTGGGTGTTGACGTTGAGGCCCACCTCGAGCGACGGGTTGAAGCTCACCAGGCCGGCGCAGTTCACCACCACGTCGATGGCGCCCTTGAGCGCCCGGGCCTTGGGCTCGTCGACGCCCAGCCAGGGGTCGGTGATGTCGCCATCGAGGATGGTGCACTTCGACCGGAGCCAGTCGGGGAGCGCCGCCTCGCCGTACTTGTCGCGCAGGGGCTGGAAGGGCTCGCTGGAGGCGACCTTGTCGTAGAAGCGGGTGGTGGCGTCTTTCGAGCTGCCCCGGCGCACGAGGACATAGACGTGGGCGAGCTCCTCGCCGTAGTGGTGCAACAGCATCGACAAGGAGACCTTGCCGACGAAGCCTGTCGCTCCGGCGAAGAGAATTCGCTTACCGGTGAGAAGCTGGGTGACGTCGAGGGGACCAAGCAGCGGGTCGGCCATGGGGCGGCAATAGCACGGCTCTCGCCAGGTGCACGCGGGGACCGAAAAGCTCGGTGAATTTTCGAGGTTCTCGGGTTCAGCGGGCCGCGGGTGCCGAGGAGACGCCCGCCCGCGCCTCCCGGCTGCACCACCGTCGAGCGCACGAGCGGGCTCCTCGTTACCTTCGGCCGAGCAGATTGAACGCTTGACGTTCAGGCGTTCAAACATTACGATTCCCTTGTGATCACGAGCTTCGGCGACCAAGGGACCGAAGATGTGTTCTTCGGAGTCGACTCGAAGGTGGCGGAGAAGGTGCTTCCGAAGGCACTTCGGCCGGTAGGACGGCGAAAGCTGGACATGCTGAACGCGGCGGCCGTACCTGCGGACCTGCTGGTGCCCCCAGGGAACCGGTTCGAGAAGCTGAAGGGCACACTGACGGGCTGCTTCAGCATCCGCGTGAATGACCAGTATCGAGTGGTCTTCAAGTTCCAGGGCGGGGAGGCCAGCGAGGTGAGGATTGAGGACTACCACTGAGAATGCGGGACAGGCAGAAGTCGGAAAGCAGAAGCAGAGCGTCAAAAGCAACAGTAGGAGAGTCAAAATGCTGCCAAAGAATCGAGCCCCGACGTCTCCAGGGGAGGTGCTTGAGGAGGAGTTCCTCAAGCCGATGGGGATGACTCAGAGTGTCCTCGCAGAGCGGCTCGGGGTGTTCCCGACCGTGGTGAGCGGGATTGTGACAGGGAGGCGGGCAGTGAGCCCGGAGATGGCGGTGAAGCTGAGCCGCGTGTTCGGCACGAGCCCGCAGTTCTGGAGCAATCTCCAGAGCAACGTCGACCTCTGGAACGCCGAGCTGAAGCTCGCTCGAGCCCGTTGAAATCTCGGAGGTGCGGAACCCGCTGTCGGTCGCGGTGGTGCTCCCTCCCTCGTCTTCAGCGGCCCGCGGGTGCCGGAGACGCCCGGCTGCACCGCCATCGAGCGCACGAGCGGGCTCGAGGGATGCGTGGCGAGGAAGATCCAGGCGTCGGCCACCGACGTCGCGAGGGCCGTGACGAATAGCCGAGCTCGCAGCGAGCCTTGCCGTCGTTCGTCCGGGCCGTCTTCGCCTCGTGGCGCGCGTGCCGCCTGAATCTACGGCGAACCCTCGCTCCCGGCCGAAATCTGATGACCCATTCGGGGCCCTTCGCGCCTCCCTTCCTTCGCCCAAGGGCGGCCTACACGGAGGATGAATGAAGGTTTCGAACAAGCCAGCGCCACAGAGCACAAAGGTTCAAGAGCCTGAGTCCCACCGGACGAGCGGCGACACGCAGCCGACGACGAACCGAGCGACCGGCTGGGCGCCCAAGTGGGCTGGCAAGCAGAAGAAGGGAGCGGCCACTGGCTCGCACCCACCCGAAAACGGCAGCTCTACCCACCCGCCAAGGGCCACGGGAAGCGAACCCCCGACGCAGCGACAGGGGTCGGCATCGACCTCCGCTGGGGCCAGCCCCTCGGCTGCTCCTGGGGCACTCCCGTTCATTCCGCGCACCGACCTCGGCCCGAGGGTCTCTGGGCAGTTCATGTCGCTCCACCAGAATCTCTCGGTCGCCACGAGCGCCCTGGAAGAGTGCATCGGCCAAATGCCTCCAGGGGTCGAACGGGACCGGGTCACCCCCCAGCTCGCGAGGATCAAGAAGAACCTCAACTCCTTCGGCGGGCTCCTCGCAGGCTCGCCGGAGGCCGGTGCGCATCTGAATACGCTCATGGGCCCGGCGACGGACGGCTCACGTATGGCGCTCCTCTCGGAACGGCTCCGCACGAGTATCTCCGACCTCTCCCTCTCGCTCCACCAGGGGGTGCTCCCGAAAGTCCAACAATTCGATCAGCTCCAGCCGCTGGTCGAGAACATGATGGAGAAGGTCGCCCACGAGCAGCTCACGGCCCTCGAGGCTTGGCCTCTGGCCTACCCCGGGCGGAACGCCCTGAGGGAGGGCCTCAGGACCAGCGTCGGGGAGATGAAACAGGACGTCAAGCTCGCCAAGTCGGAGGTCGCAATGCAAGGCCGGGTGCTCGACACGCTCGGCGCCGCGGTGACCGGCGTCGGACAGGCCGACGTCGAGGGCTCGCACGGCGCCGGACGCAACGCCGGCAAGCTGTTGGGCTCTCAACTGAGCAACGCCTTGCACATCGACCCACGACGGGCCAATGTTCGTGTGAGCGACCAAATCAACCAAGGCTACGGGCAGTTCTTCCAAGCCACCCCAGACGGAAAGAAGGAATTCGGGGTCGTACCCGACCCGGATGTTAAGGGCAAACTGTCCAACAAAGAACTCCTTGGCGCCCTCGATGAGGGGCTGGCCCAGAAGAAGCGCGGGCAGGGCATGAATGTGGTCAAGACTGGCACTCGACTGGCCGTCGACGCCTCACCTGACCTCGAGCTGGGCGGCCCTCACCCGGGCGAGCGACGCAAGACCCAGCACGCCAACCTCGCACCGGAAACGGCCGCGGAGTTGGAACGGCTCCGGCGGCCGGGCGCCCCGGTGAACATGGCGCCGGTCGACCGACTGGCGAACGTCGGGATGCACGCTTCCGAGGCCCGCAAGCTCGGCGACCTCAGACTCTCACTCCTGCAGTCCTTTGGCCCCGACATCGCCAACCAGATAGAAGAGACCGACTCGCTGCTCCAGCTCCGTCCTAAGTTGTCTGGCAACAAGGCCGTGCTGCTCCATTCGACATTTGAAAAACTGATGGGCTGCTCGAACAAGGAGGAGATGAACAGCGTCATCTCCGATGCTCGAATCCAGCATCAGGCGGTCCTCCGAGACGCCGTGGCTCCCGCGAGCGGCGGCCGCACGGCCACGGTGCTCAACGAGATGGAGGAGGCCATCAACCGATTCTTCTCCAGCTGACGCTTCGGTGGGCCAGCCCCCACAGGGCCTTCATCCCGGCATCGCTGATCGCTCACGATTCGTGAGTTGGTCTCTGAGCGCCACGACACCCGACAGCACCACGTCTGCTTGCCGCAGTCCATGCCGCAGTGGTAGGGGCGACGACCTATGGAACGGCGCCTTCTTTTGAGAACGACAGACCTCCTGGAAGTTGAGGGAGCGCTCGATGCGCTTGAGGCCGCGGGCATTGAGGCCTTTGAGCGGGTGGACACCAGTGTGGCCGGCATTCTCGGGTCCACTGGGCAAGAATTCTTGATTGAAGTTGCTGCCAACGACCTGACCAAGGCTGCCACGGTGTTGGACCAAGCGCGAAATGAGTCAGCCCCGGCGGCGGAGGCGGCCCCGCCCTCTGGGGCCAAGGACGAATCGCCGAAGCAGGTCGACCAAGTTGCCTTTGCTGCCTGGCGGTTGGCCAGCAAGGTAGCACTTGGGTCGTCGTTCGCTCTTCTCGTTCTCGGCGTATTGGCTGGTCAAACACTCCCGCATCAGGTGTTTGGGTCGGCCATTTTTGATTTTCTGATTTGGCGGGGCTTCACCAGCGATGACCTGACCGAGCCCGGGGCCAAGCGCCTACGGTCGTTTGGCTTTATGCGTGGCATCGGCGGCCTGGCAGTGGGCCTTCTGTTTCTGTCGACTGGCGGTGGGTTCGCCTGGTTGGCCGCCGGGGCTCAGGTTCTGATCGTAGCCCTCTATGCACGCTCATCAGAGCCCACCTCGGCGTCTCAAGCTGATGAACCAACGCGCAGCTGACCAGCGATAGAACATCACTCTTCGCCATCCAGCGGAGGGCGGCCCGCCGGCTGGGGATTCGAGCTCCCCAAACGGGAGCCGTGGCCTTCGTTCAGCGCTTCGGCTCGGCGCTCCTGACGCCGCACTTCCACGTCCTGGTACCGGAGGCCGTCTTCGAAGTCGAGCAACCGACTCGGTTGGGGCCGGAGCCGGAGCCCGACGCACTGGCGGCGCTTCTACCCGACCTCCGCGGTCCGCGCAGGTCGACGCCTGCTGTGACTCGAGGCTCCGCCCGTGGTGGTGCGCGCCGCGCCCATGGAGCGGCTCTGGCCCTATCGAGCGCCAGAGACTTGGTCGGCCCATAGCCCAAACAACTCGTACACCCGGTCACCCTCGCGGCGCGTCGGGTGCTCCGTTGGTAGGCCCACCCGCTGGAGACGCCCTGCCCGACGAGCACCGACGGGGCGGCGCTCAGGAGGCGATCCGCCCGCTCCGGTTCGGGTCGTCGGCGCGGTCCGCGGCGTTCAGCGGGCGCTCGAGGGCCGCCACCATTCGAGCGACGCCGTCCTCGCGGAGGTCGGCCTTGAGTTTGCGCGCGCGCTCGCGCAGGCCGGCGTCCTCCACCACCGCCCGCAGCGCCGCCACCAGCTCTGGGCCCCGGCGCCGTCTCGCCTTGACCGCCGGGCCGGCGACGCCGAGACGCGCGAGCCGCTCGGCCCAGTAGAACTGATCCACCTCGTGCGGCGCGACGACCTGGGGCACGCCCGCCCGCGCGGCCGTCATGGTGGTGCCCGCGCCGCCGTGGTGCACCACCGCGGCGCAGCGGGGGAAGAGCGCCTGGTGGTTGGCGCTCGTCACGGTGAGGACCACCTGGTCCTCGGATGGCGCGGGCCCGAGGAGGACGACGCGCACGCCCGCCTGGCGCGCCGCCTCCAAGACCCACGCATGGGTGGCCCGGGCGTCGACGTCGACCATCGAGCCGAACCCCACGTAGACCGGTGGGGCGCCCCGGTTGAGGAACGCCTCGACCCTCGCCTCCAGCGGCGCGCCGTCGTCGAAGAGGAACGCGCCGGGCTGGAGCACCCAGCGGTCCGCGCGGAGGTCGCGCGGCAGCGGACCGAGGGCCGGCTCGCAGGCCACCACGAGGTTCTGGTACGGGAGACGCTCCGAGGCCTTCGGGGACCTCCCCAGCCCCAATTTCTTGCGCTCGACGTCGATGAACGGGCGCATGCCGAGGTCGACGCCGAGCTGTACCAGGCGGTGGGACAGGCGATTGACCCAGGCCGGCAGGCGCTGGTTGCGAAAGACGAACGACGGGTGCTCTGCGGAGGGGATCATGCCCGGGCAGAACATGAGCAGGTGGAATCGCCTGCCGAACTTCTCGGCGAGGTCCAGCGGGGCCGAGGTGAGCCCGGTGCCGAAGACCACGTCGGCTGCCTCCACCAGCGGGGTGAGCGGCGCGTAGTGGCTGCAGAACCATCGCCGGATGACCCTGGCACCTCGGAGCTGCGAGCTCTCACCGCGCTCGTCCACGTTCTCGCGGAGCAAGGCGCCGATGGATTCGCCCACCGAGGCGTAGGTGACGCCCAGGCGCCCTGCCCACTCGGCGAAGTCCGGGGGCCCGGCGATGGTGGCGGTGTGGCCGCGCGCGCCGAGGGCCAGGGCAAGCGCCAACATCGGCTGGACGTCTCCTCGCGTTCCGAACGTCGCAAGCAGCACATGCATGGTTGTCTTCCCTCGACGCCTTGGCGGAGTGGCTGGGACGTGACGACGCAAACGACGTTGGGAGCTTAGCTTAGCTTTCGAGCTGCCCCGGCGCACGAGGACATAGACGTGGGCGAGCTCCTCGCCGTAGTGGTGCAGCTGCATCGACAAGGAGGCCTTGCCGACGAAGCCTGTCGCTCCGGCGAAGAGAATTCGCTTTCCGGTGAGGAGCTGGGTGACGTCGAGGGGACCGAGCTGCGGGTCACGTGGGAACCGAAAAGCCCGGTGAATTTTCGAGTTTTCGAGCCTTCAGCGGGCCGCGGGTGCCGACGAGACGCCCGCCCGCCCTGGCTGCACGACCATCGAGCGCTTGAGCGGGCTCGAGGGGTGCGTAGCGAGGAAGGCCCAGGCGTCGGCCACCGAGGTCTCGATGGGCCGTGATGTATAGCCGAGCTCGCGGCGAGCTTTTCCGTCGTCGACCCGAGCCTTCGAGGCGAGCTGGCGCAGCGCGTAGGGCGTGAGCAGCGCCCGCCGGTGCGTGAGGCCCTCGACGAGCGAGGCCATGAGCGCCACGGGCCAGAGCGCCACCAGGGGCACCGTCACCTTGGGAGCCGCGAGGCCAGCGGCCCGAGCCACGGCGGTGAGGACCTCCTTCACCGACAACCACTCGCCGTTGAGGAGATATGCCTCGCCGGCCCGCCCGCGCTCAGCCGCGAGGAGCAGCCCCTGGGCGACATCGCGCACGTCGACCCAGTCGTAGCCGCCGCCCACCGCCACCGGGGCGCCCTTCTGTCCGGCCTTGGCGATGAGCTGGCCCATCTCGGAGAGGCGGAAATCCCACGGGCCGAGGACTCCGGTGGGGAGCACCTGCACGGCATCGAGGCCTTGCTGAGCCGCGGCGCGCACCAGCCTCGACGCCTCGGCCTTGGAGCGCGAGTAATCTCCACTCGTGGCCTCGAAGCCCCTCGTCTCATCCAGGCTGCCGCGCTGGGTCTCGGTGAGGGCGTGCACCGAGCTCACGTGCACCAGGCGACGCACCCGCTGACGGAGACAGGCCTCCACCACGTTCCGGGTCCCTCCGACGTTCACGTCGAACAGGCGCTGGCGCTGACCCCGGGTGATGCTGACGAGGCCCGCGAGGTGGAAGACGACGTCGGCGCCCTCGAGGGCCGGCTCGAGGCTCGCGGGTTGGGTCACGTCGGCCCAGGCAAGCTCCACCGGCAAACCAGCCAGGGCCGTGAGCTCGTCGTGGGGCTGCACCAACGCGCGCACCGCGAGCCCTCGGTCGACCATGTGACGCACCAGGACGTTGCCCAGATGACCCGTCGCTCCTGTCACCACGGTGAGCTTCGACATGCACGCTCCAGTCTTCGTCACGCTTCATTGTGGCGCATGGGCTGACGAATGCCGAGCGGAACATCACCCGCCTGGCTGTCACTCCTTCGAATTGAGCACCGCCTCCTTCATGTTGACGGCCCCGCGGGCGGGTGTCTGGCCCAAGCGCCTGAAGCCGTGGTCGCCAGACGAGCCCGGCTGGGTTCGTTCCTTGCAATCTCTCGCCCTGAGGACGGGAGCAAAGCGATGGAAGAGAACAAGGTCGACTCGGGCAACGACAGCCGCCGCGCACAGGAGCACCAGGTGGTGCGGAGCCGCGTCGAGCGAGAGGTGTACGCCGACATCGCCCATCGGGCCGGCGTCGGGACCACCGCCGAGGCCGAGGAGATGAACCGGGTCGCGGGCCAGCTGAGGGGAAAGGCCCTTCACGAGCTGGAGGGAACGGGCCACGACGTGAGGCGGGAGAGGATCCTCGCGCGCATCGCCCAAGTCATCGACTACGCGTTCTACGTCGTCTACTCGCTCCTCGGCATTCGCCTGGTGCTGGCGTTGATCGGCGCCCGCTCCAGCGCCGGCTTCGTGCGGTTCATTCAGGCGGTGACCGACCCGTTCTACGCCATGTTCCGGGGCATCGTCGCCAGCCCCGAGGCGGGAGGCTTCACCCTGGCCCTGCCCATCGTCATCGCGATGGTCGTCTACGGGCTGCTCCAGCTGGGCATCACCCGGCTGCTCCGGCTCGTCGCGCACCGCCGCACCGAGGTCTAGATGTTCGAGCATTCGAGAGGGTTGGCGCAGGCGGGGCTCCTCTGCTCCCTGATGGCCCTGGCGCCAGGCTGCGCGGGCGTGCTCCGAGACGGCGTCTTCACCGACGGCCACACGCGCTTCCGGGTGGGCTCGGTCCCTCCGTCGTGGGAGCTGGTCAAGCTCGAGGGCAACGACGTGGCCTACATCTCCCGCGACTCGCCGCACTCCATCGCGGTGAACGCCACCTGCGAGGACCACGACGACCCCCCGCTGGACACGCTCACCCGGCACCTGTTGATGGGCTTCACCGAGCGATCCACGCTCGACCAGCAGACCTTCACCCTCGATGACCGCGAGGCACTGCGAACCCAAGTGAGCGCCCGCCTCGACGGCGTGCCCGTGGAGTTGGTGCTGGTGGTGATGAAGAAGGACGGCTGCGTCTACGACTTCACCTACCTCTCTCCTCCCTCGAGCGCCGGGGAGCGGCTCGGCGACTTCGAGCACCTGCTCGCCCAGTTCAGCACCGAGGCCAGACCGTGAGTGCCCTGGCGCTCCCTCGTCGCCGCTGGTTTGCCCCTGACTGGCTGGCCGAGGTCGGAGGCCTGGTGCTGATGCTGGGCCGCGCGATGGCTCGCTCGGTGCGACGCCCGCTGGGCCTCTCGGGCATCACCGCGCAGATCGAAGCCTTGGGAGTCCGGTCGCTGGCCATCGCCACGCTCACCGGCACCTTCGCCGGGCTGGTCATCTCGGTGCAGTTCGCCTTCTTCTTCGCCCGCTTCGGTATGCAGCAGAGCGTGGGCAAGGTGGTGGTGCTCACCCTGTTCCGCGAGCTGGCGCCGGTGCTGACCGCGCTCACCGTGGGCGCCCGCATCGGCTCGGGCATCACCGCGGAGCTCGGCTCGATGAAGGTCACCGAGCAACTCGACGCCATTCGCATGCTCGGTGCGGACCCGCTGAAGAAGCTCGTCGCGCCCCGCGTCCTCGCCTGCGCTGTGGTGCTCCCGGGCTTGACCGTGCTGTCCGACGTTGTCGGGCTGGTGGGTGGCGCCTGGGTCGTCTCGCTGGAGTACGGCGTCTCGATGCGGGACTTCCTCCAAGCCGCCATCCGCACCGCCGAGCTGCTCGACTTCACCTCGGGGCTCATCAAGGCGGTGTTCTTCGGCCTCATCATCGGCACCGTGGGCTGTTTCAAGGGCTTCGGGGTGAAGGGCGGCACCGAGGGCGTGGGCGTGGCCACCACCGAGACGGTCGCCCTCGCCGCCGTGCTGGTGTGCATCTCCGACTTCCTCCTCACCAAGCTGCTCCTCCTCTTCAGCTGACCCGCGAAGGACCGCCATGCCAACCTCACCCAGTCGAACCGAACCGGCCCAGGCGCCTCCGAACCCCGAGCTCCGCGCCCAGCTCAAGGCCGGCGCCTTCGTGGTGGGAGCCATCGCCGCCACCGCGCTGGTGCTCGTCATCCTCGGCAATGCGCACCGCGTCTTCGACCGCCACACCGGATACGTGGTGCACTTCGCCGACGTCGACGGGCTGGTGGTGGACTCACCGGTGCGGCTGGGCGGGCTGACCGTCGGCGCCATCGACACCATCCGGTTTTCGCCCACCATGAAGGACACGCGCGTCGAGGTCCGGCTCCACGTCTCCAACGAGTTCATCGCTCGCATCCGCGGCGACTCGGTGGCGCGGGTGGCCAGCCGGGGCGTCCTGGGAGACAAGACGGTGGACATCTCCCTCGGCTCCGATCAGGGCCAGGCGGTGCTGGCTGGCGCCGAGCTCACCGCGGGCTCCAGCAGCGACGTGGCCTCGGTGCTCAAGTCAGCCACCGAGGTCGTCAGCAATGTCGTCAGCATCTCCGACGACCTCCGCAAGGCGGTGGCCGTCTACGCCAACCCTCGGGTGGGTGACGAGGTGACCGGCGTGCTCCAGGACTTCCACGCCATCGTCGGAGAGATCGCCACGGGCAAGGGGGCGCTGCACGCGCTCATCTACGACCCCACGACTGGCGCTGAGCTGACCGAGCTGGTCAGCAGCGCGGGCCGCACCGTCCGCCGCCTGGACAGCGCCGCGACCCGGGTCGACGCCATCCTCGGAGAGGTCGAGGGGGGAAATGGCACCGCCCACGCCCTGCTCTACGGCCCCGAGGGCAAGGTGGCGCTGGCCGAGCTGGGGGGCGCCGCGGCCGAGGTGGCGACGTTGCTCCGCGACGTGAAGAGCTCGAAGAACGGCGCGGTGCACGAGCTGGTGTACGGAGACTCCAGGGCGGTGGTCGCCGACCTCTCCACCGCGGCCACCAACCTCAAGAACATCACCGGGCGCGTCGACCGAGGCGAGGGCTCGCTGGGCGCGCTGGTGAACGACCCCACCGCCTACGAGGACCTCAAGACCATCCTGGGGAACGTCAAACGCAACCGCCTCCTGCGCGAGCTGGTGCGGCTCACCATCTCGAACCGCGCAGAGTACGCCAAGACCGGGACCCCCTTGACGCCGCCGGTGACCGGGGCGGCGCGGTGAGCCGCGAGCTGCCGGCGTGGCTCGCTCGAGCGCATCGGCCCGCCCGCGCCTACGCCCGCCCGGCTCGCGGCGCCGAGCTCATCCGCTTCGAGCACCTGTGCAAGTCCTTCGGCGATCACCTGATTTTCCAGGACCTCAACCTCACGGTGAACGAAGGCGAGACCCTCACAGTCATCGGGGGCTCGGGCACCGGCAAGAGCGTGCTCCTCAAGTGCTTGGTGGGGCTCGTCACGCCAGACTCGGGGAAGGTGGTGTTCGAGGGCCAGGACCTCGGCGGCTTCGACGAGGATGACTACCGGCCGGTGCGGCAGCGCATCGCCCTGGTCTTCCAGAATTCGGCGCTCTTCGACTCCCTGAGCGTCAACGAAAACATCGCCTACCCCATTCGCGAGCAGGGCCCCGGGCTCTCGCGCGCCGAGGTGGCCGAGAAGGTCCAGCACACCCTCGAGTTGGTGGACCTCCGCGACGCCGGGCTCCTGCGGCCCTCGGAGCTCTCGGGAGGCATGCGCAAGCGAGTGGGCCTGGCCCGGGCCATCGCCAACCAGCCCGATGTCATCCTCTGGGACGAGCCCACCACTGGCCTCGACCCCCTCAACGTGCGGATGATCAACGACCTCATCTGCCAGATGCACCGGGACCTTCACTGCACTTCGGTGGTCGTGACCCACGACATGGAGAGCGCCTTCCGCATCTCGGACCGCATCGCCATGCTCGCCCACAACCGCATTCTCGCGGTGGGGCCGGTGGCCGAGATGAAGGCCACCACTCAACCCGAGGTTCGGGCCTTCTTCGACACCCAGGCCTGAGGCCGCATCTGAATCGACTGGGGGCTCATTTCCGTGCCTCTGGGGCGACGCCAAGGTCTTTGTCGCGCCGCAGGACCGCGCCCAGGATTGCCTCCGGGGTCACCAAACCGAGCGCCATGGCTCCCGCGAGCCCGACGGAGTGGAGGATGTCGACGGAGATCGTCAGCGGCAGGGCGGAGGCGTCCGTTTCGGTAGTGGTGGTGGCTTCGCTCTGTTCTGACATCGTTGGTCTCGGGGAGGCACTTCGTTAGAACTGGCGCAGGAAGGTCCAGACCTCCTGGGGCATCCAGGAGCTGCTCTTCCCCTGATCGCCGGGTGAGGGGGTGTGGCCGCCGTCGTAGGGACACCAACGAACCGGGTGCCCAGCCGAGCAGTTCTTGTAATCCGAGCACAGGTGCCCGCCGCTGGGTGCCTTGGCCAGGGGCTCGACGGTGCACGAGTCTGCCTTGGCGAAGAAGTCGCTGGTCATCGTTTGACCGGCGCTGCTCTCCACCTGGCCGAGCGAGGAGAAGTAGGCGATGGGCTGACACGTCGAGGGCATGGCGAGCCCACCGCCCGAGTGAACGACGGCGGCGCGGAACACCTTCGGGCGGGCACAGGCGAGGGTGAAGGCCATGGCGCCGCCCTGGCTGAAGCCCTCCAGCTCGATGCGGGTGGTGTCGATGCACAGGTCGGCCTCGAGCTGCGTCAGCATGTCATCGACGAGGGTGACGTCCGGGCCGCTCGACCAGATGCCCCCGACGGCGTCTGGCGCCGCGAAGATGGTGCTCCCGTTCGAGAGGTCGAAGAGCCCGAAGTACGACGGGGCGACGTCGCTCCCCTTGCCCGTGGCGCCATGAAAACCGAGGACGAGGCGATATGGGTGTTTGTTGTCGTAGTTGGCGGGGAGCCGCAGCAGATACTGACGCCCTTTGCCGCCGCTGGTGATGGAATTGTAATTGGGCTGGTTCTGGCTGTTCTTCAGCGTCGAGGTCTTGCCGCAGCCCGCGCTCGCCACTGCGTCGCTGCTGCCGCCCCCTGAGCCACCGCCGCTGCTCGTCCCGCCACCACCTCCGCCGGTGCTCGAGCCACCACCACTGCCACCTCCTCCACCGCTCGGTCCGCCACCGGTGCTCGAATGACCGCCACCGCCACCAGTGCTCGAACCACCACCAGTGCTCGAACCACCACCGGCGCTCGAACCATCACCGGAGCTCGAACCGCCGCCGGTGCTCGAACCGCCGCCGCCTCCGCCCCCGGCACCCGGAGTGAGTCCGTCGAGCCATCCGCCGTCGACCATGAATGCGTTGCCCACGCCGCAGCCCACGAGCGAAAGGGCCACAGCGAGCACACCGCAAACTGTAGCCAGACGCCGGTCACTCATCGTCACTCCTCCAGAACCCTGAGCCGAAGGATCTAGAGTGCCGGCGCGGTGGCACTGGGTCACGACGGCGCACCCCCACGCAAAACGCCAGCCGAAATCGGGGCCCGGTCGGGGGGACCTTGGCCTCGGTCAGAACTGGGAGAGGAACTTCCAGGTCTGCTCCGGTACCCAGCTGGTGGAGGAGCTCGGCGGAGAGGGGGTGTGATCGCCAACGAAGAGGCAGGCTCGCACTGGAAAGCCGGCCGAGCAGCCCGAGAAGTCGAGGCAGGCCGGTGTGGCGCCGCTGGTGTCGGTGGGCTTGGGGAGGTCGGCGGTGGCGGTCGTGCACCCGTCGAGCTTCGCGAAGTCGCCCAGCTGCGGTACCCCATAGCCGGGGTAGGTGCACACGCTGTCCTTGGTCCCATGGGTCATGAAGTAGGGGACTGGCTTGGTGTGGCTGACGCAGCCACTCATCGGGCCTCCAGAGTGCACCGCCACCGCGCGGATGGTGTCGCCCATCGCGCACGCCATCGCGTACGACATCGAGCCGCCCATGCTGAAGCCCTCGCAGAAGATGCGCGACTGATCGATGCAGAGCTGGCTCTCGAGCTGGGCAATGAGCTGGCGCGAGAACTCGACGTCGGAGCCATTGCTATTGGACCATCCGTTTCCGATGCCCTGCGGCGCCACGAAGATGGTGCTCCCGCCGGCCAGGTCCAACAGTCCGTAGTAGGGCTTGGCCGTCCAGCCCCCGTTGGTGACGTCGTTCGCGGTCCCGCTGAGCCAGTGGTACGAGACAATCAACCGGTAGGGGTGGTTGGAATCGTAGGTGTCCGGCACCTTCAGGTTGTAGGTCCGCTGGGAACCACCCACGCTGATTTGGAGGCCCGTTCCGGTCTTGGCTGATGTGGTCTTGCCGCAACCCGCGCTCTTCACCGGGGCGCTCTTCCCGTCGTCGCCGCCGCCGCCGCTTCCTGCGTCGCTCGACCCGGCTCCACCGCCAGCGTGGGACGTGCCGCCACCACCTCCGGCGATCGAGCCACCGCCACCTCCGACGCTCGAGCCGCCACCACTTCCAGCGCTCGAGCCACCACCTCCGCCCAGAGACACCGACCCGCCCCCACCTGTTCCGGGATTGCTCGAGCCACCTCCGGTGACGGCCGGAGAAACCTTGCCGCCGTCCCCCGAGCCAGTCGAATCGCCTACTGCCCCGAATTCACAGGCGGCAAGGCAGAGCGAGGCACCCAGTGCCACACGACGGAGCCAAGAAGGTGCACAGCGCTTCATCGTCGCTCCTCGCGAAAAGCCGTACCGCGACACGGATAGAGCGCGGGAGCGCATGAACTGGGTTACGCGAAACACCGGGTCAGCGCCCGAGGGAGTCCCAGCCAGGTCCGGCGAGCCGACGTCAGTGCGATTCGCCCAACCGGGTGCGACGAGATGCCGCAGGCAGAGCCCCGGGAGCTGACCTCTCGCTCTCACGCCCATGGACCCTCACGGGCATCGGCAATGGGCGGGCCCAGGCCTGGGAGTGGCCTTGCTCGTGGTCGGCGGCCTGGCCGGAGGAGGTGTCGCCGTCTGGAGGTGGGCCAGCCAAGCGCCCAGTTCTCGGCCCGAGACTCCTTGCGACCTGACCGAGGCGCCCTGCCGGGTGAACCTGGGAGGAGGGCGGACTGTGGAGCTCGACGTGTCGCCTCGCCCCATCCCGCTGGTCGACCCGGTCGCCTTCACCGCCCGCTTCGAGGGTGGCCGCGCCTCCCAGGTGAAGCTGACCGCCACTGGCGAAACGATGGACATGGGCGTCACCACGGTCGCGCTGGCCGCCGAGCCCTCCACCGACGGCGCCCGCTTCGGGGGCACAGGCTCGCTCCCCGTATGCGTGACGGAGCGACTCGGCTGGAGAGGCCGCGTCGACTTCGAGCTCGACGGTGCCCCCCGCGTCGCCGCGGTGCGCTTCACCACCCACCGGCCCACGAAGCCGCCTGCAGCGAGCGGCGAGGTCGAGCGCGTCGATGGCCCCACCGCGGACTTCCTCCTCCACTCATCGAAGGGCCCGGTGCGATTGTCGGACTTCCGCGGGAAAGTCGTCCTGCTCTACTTCGGCTACACCTTCTGTCCAGACATCTGCCCCACCTCGCTCACCGCCACCGCGCGGGCCCTGAGGCGCCTGCCGCCCGAGCAACTGGCCGAGGTCGAGACCCTCTTCGTCTCGGTCGACCCCGAGCGCGACACCCCGGAGCACCTGGCGGAGTACGCCGCCTTCTTCCACCCCTCCATCCACGGGGTGACCGGCACGGACGCCGAGGTCGCCGCCGCTGCTCGACCCTTCGGCGTCGTCTACGCTCGGCATGAGGCCACCGGCGCGGGCGGCTACGTGGTGGACCACTCGGCGCTCACCTACCTCGTCGCGCCCGACGGGCACCTGGCAGCGAAGCTCCCCCATGCCGCTCCTCCGCAGCTGGTGGTAGCCGAGCTCACCAAGTGGCTCCCCAGCGCGCGCCCTCCCATCAACCCGCAGTGAAAGGAGCTCGTTCTCAGATGCCCAAGCTCACCTTCTCCCTCGCCGCACTCCTGGCCTTCGTCGCCCTCGCCGCCCCGCCGCAGGACCTCTCGGTGGTCGAGCCCTGGGTCCGGCTCCCTCCCCCGGGGGCGAAGAACACCGGCGCGTTCATGGTGCTCAAGAACACCGGAAAGGCCGACCGGAAGCTGATTGAAGCCTCCAACCCCGCCTCCAAGGTGACCGAGCTCCACACCCACCTCGACGAGGGCGGCGTGAAGAAGATGCGCCAGGTGCCCTTCATCGAGGTGAAGGCGGGGGGCTCGGCCGAGCTCAAGCCCGGTGACCTGCACGTCATGCTCATCGACCTGACCGCGCCGCTCAAGGAGGGTCAGGTGCTCCCCATCACCCTGAAGTTCGACGACGGGAGCAGCACCGTGGTGCAGGCGCAGGTGCGGAAGTTCGATATGCCGGCGATGCCTGGGTCAGCCGGCCCGATGGTCCACTGACACAGCCAAGGGAAGCGCCTTGATGAGGGGCTGGCGGGATGCTTGCCCGTCCTCATGGGCGAACCCATGCAGCCCCTCGACCAAGGGCCAAGTGGGCGAGGGGCTCGGCCCTGGCCACCACGCCGAGCCTCCGTCACCCGATGGCCGGATCGGTCAGGCTCTCTTCGCCAGTTTCGACGTGGCCGGCGAGCTGGGCGCGAAAGGGAGTTCCTTCCGCGGTGATCGAGAGATCATACCAACCGGATCTCTCGGCCGGCACGTGGCGATGGCTGAAGGTCTCCCCCGGCGCCAGGACGCGAGTCACGTGCTCGCGGGAGTAGCCATCGGCGATGACGACCCTCCGCGGGCTCGAGTCTCGATTCGTCACGTGGAGCTCCCCCCGGCGCAGGTCGTCGAGCTCATCGTCGACGTGGAGAAGCGCGCCCGAGGCTCCGCCCGTATACGAGCGGAAGTACCCGTTGGGGCCAAAGACCTCGAGGTCGAAGCCGCCAGCGATGACCCACAGGCCGCTGAGCGACTTGCCTGGTTCGACGGTGTAGGTCCGCGGGGCATCCAGCGAGCTTGCCGAGCGAATCTGGAACACCGCCGCCGCCCGCCCGGAGTTCCCGAACTCCAACTCGAGCGTTCCGTCGCGCCTGGCCCGAGCCTGGGTGTGGAGCCGATAGGGCACGGGGCGGGCACGACGTACGCCCCGCTCCTGAACCGGCATCTGCTGCACGGCCGGCGGCGGCACCGCGTCGTCGTCGTGCCGCGCACGGTCCACCGGGGCGAAGTGCGCGGTCGACGGGAGCGGAGCCAGACCCCGCTCGGGGTGCTCGAAGTCGAACAACGAGGTGAGGTCTCCTACGACGGCGCGGCGCCATGGGGTGATGTTGGTCTCGCGGAGACCCGCGTGCTCGAGGCCAAACCGCGCCTCGAGGAAGCGAATGAGGGAGGTGTGGTCGAACACCTCGGAGCTCACCCACCCGCCCTTGCTCCACGGCGAGACGACCAGCATCGGCACTCGGGAGCCCAGGCCGTAGGGCCCAGGCACGAAGTTGACGTCGCCTCCGAACACTTCGTTTTCCAGGCTGACCGTCGACGACCCGTGCGCGGACGAGCGGGGAGGCGTGGGCGGAATGACGTGGTCGAAGAAGCCACCGTTCTCGTCGTAGTTGATGAACAGCGCCGTCTTGCTCCACACCTCGGGGTTCTCGGTCAGCGCCTCGAGGATCTGCGCGATGTACCAGGCGCCGTAGTTGGCTGGCCAATTCGGGTGCTCGGAGTACGCCTCGGGCGCGGCGATCCAAGACACCTTGGGCAGTCGACCCGCGCGGATATCTGACCGGAACACGTCGAACAGCGTCCCGCTCTTGGCGATGGCGGTGCCAGTCTTCGCCCGGTCGGCCAGTGGCGTGCCGGGAGGCGCGTTCTGGTATTGGTGGAAATAGAGCAGCGAGTTGTCTCCGTAGTTCCCGATGTACGCGTCTTCGGTCCAACCCCAGTACCCGCTCGCGTCGAGCCCGACGCCGGTGTCTTGGTAGACCTTCCACGAGATGCCAGCCATCTCGAGGCGCTCGGGGAAGGTCGACCAGTCGTACCCGGCCTCGGCGTTGCTGAGAACTGGGCCTCCGCCGGTGCCGTCATTTCCAGTCCAGCCAGTCCACATGTGGTAGCGATTGGGGTCGGTTGGCCCGATGAGCGAGCAGTAGTACGCGTCGCAGATGGTGAAGGCGTCGGCGAGGGCGAAGTGGAACGGGAGATCCCTTCGGGTGAGGTACGACATGGTCGAGGAGCCCTTGGCCGCGACCCACTGGTCGTACTTCCCGTCGTTCCACGCGGCGTGCGAGTCATTCCAACCATGCGGAGGATCGGGGAGAAACCCCAGGCCCACGTTGGGGAGCGCCGGGCGGAAGGGGAGGACATCACCCGAACCATCACTCTGGCGCCACACGGGCTTCCCCGACGGGAGCCGGGCCGCGCGGGGGTCGCCAAAGCCACGCACGCCATTCAACGTGCCGAAGTAGTGGTCGAACGAGCGGTTCTCCTGCGTCAAGATGACGATGTGCTCCACGTCAGCGATGGTTCCGGTGCGGCGGTGGGCGGGTATTGCCAGAGCCCGGGCGACGCTCGCGGGGAGCGCCGCGGCCAGCGCGCCGACGCCTGCGACCTGAAGGAGCTTACGGCGACCGATGTCAGTCATGACGAGGATCCTCGTGCGATGTCGGGGTGAAAAGCGGAGCGAAGGTAGCGCTGCCGCCAGAGGCGCCGTGTGCCGGGTTGGGCGCGACGACGTGATTTCTCAGTTCCAGAGCGGGCTCTCTTCTGGGCGAGCCGCCACGAAACGGTGACGGGCAATTCACTGAGTCTTGACGCGGCAGCAGACCCGACCACGTACATGGTCTGACCGCTGGCCCACCTGTCCGTGGCGCCTGCCGTCCCTCCATCGATCCAGGTTCTTCAATGTCTCGTCAGCTTTCGTTCTTGAGGTGGCCGCTGTTCGCCGCCGCCCTCTCCTTCACCACCCTCTCCTCTTCCTGTGGCGCCCCGACCGAGGCCGCCGTCGATCCGAGCACCTTGTCGACTCCAGCGGGGCTCGGAAAGGTGGATACCGCCCCGGTCGCCGACGAGGCCACCGTTTTGCCCTACGTCGACCTCGCGCCCACCAACCAGCGAGGAGACGCCCGGTACGCGACCCAAGCGACCAACGCTGGGGTGCGGGTGGTAGCGGGCTTCCTCGACCTTTGGACACCGACGTCCCTGGTGGTCGACGCCGCGGTCACCGCGCCGAGCTACGCCGCCTTCCCCGCGATCGTCGCGTCGAATTGGACCGGCGTGCCCGGCGACGCCACCGACGGCACGGCGAAGAACCCGACGGTGCTGAAGGCCAGCCTCCAGTACGTCATCGATGCGACCCATCAGCGCACCGCGGAACAGGCGGTCGCCGCCTACGTCGATGACCGCCGGGGCAAGGGCTACAGCGTGACCGACGGGCTGGGGCCGCTCACCGCCGCATGGCGCGCCGCCGCCCAGCAGACCACCACCATCACCGCCGTGCCGGCCGACGCCGCGACGGTGAAGTACGACGACAAGGGGAACAACCTCGGAGTCGGCGGGACGAGCAACACGACGTTTGGCAAGGTGGTCGACTTCGTCGGTGCGATGAGCAACAACGGCTCGACCGAGCCGGCCAAGCGGTTCTTCAAGTACGCCCGCCCGTGGCGATGGAGCACCGAAGTCCTGGTGCCTCCGACGCTCGAGCCGGTGAAGAGCACCACTCCGAATACTGACGGCAGCTTCATCAGCGGGCACGCGGCCGAGGCAACCCGTGACGCGGTGGCCATGGCGTACCTCGTGCCCGAGCGCTTTCAGGAGCTCGTCGCCCGAGGGCTCGAACTGGGCGAGAACCGCATCCTCGCCGGCATGCACACACCGCTCGACGTCATCGGTGGGCGGATCCAGGCGCAGGCCGTCGTGGTAGCGAACCTGGTGGCGACCAGCGCCGACGATCGGAAGGCGGCGGTCGACCAGGCTCATACAGTGCTGATGACGGCGGTCGGGGCCGCGGATCGACTGGCCCTCTACGACTCCGCGCACGCTGGCTCGGTCGCCACGGATCGATTCGCCGCCACCTCGGCGGTCAAGGCGGCTGCCGAGCGGAGGATGACCTACGGCCTCGCGGCGATCGCTGCCTCGGACAAGGCCGCGGTGGTGCCGAAGGGCGCCGAGCTGCTGCTCGAGACGCGCTTCCCCTACCTCGATGCTGCGCAGCGCCGTGTGCTGCTCAAGACGACAGAGTTGACGTCGGGGTACCCAGTGATGGACGACGCCGAGGGCTGGGGGCGGTTGGACCTCGTCGCGGCCGCCGATGGCTTTGGCCGATTCGACGGCGACGTGGCGGTGACGATGGACGCGAGCCTCGGCGGGTTCAGCGCGCGCGACGCCTGGCGGAACGACATCGCTGGCGCGGGCAAGCTGACCATGGCCGGCACCGGGGCCCTCCGCCTGGCGGGCAACAACAGCTACTCGGGCGGCACTGTCGTCGAGGGCGGCACGCTGACCGCCAGCTCGGCCACCGCGCTGGGTGCCGGGACCGTCTTCGTGCAGGGCGGCGTCCTGGTGAGCGACGCCCCGGCGAAGCTGGCCGTGGGAGGCGATTACGCCCAGCTGGCTGAGGGCACGCTCGAGCTGCACCTTGGGCCCGATGCGGTGGGCGTCGTGTCGGTCGCGGGGAAGGTCAGCATCGCGGGCGGTGCGCTCAAGGTGAAGCTCAACCCGAGCTTCCAGCCGGCCGCCGGCGAGACGATCGACGTGATGGTCGCTGGCTCGCGCCAGGGGAAGTTCACCACGGTCGAGCTCGAGGGACACACCGTGACGCCGATCTACTCGAGCACGGCGATCCGGCTCCACATCGACGCCTGACGTTGCCGAGCTGGTCAAAACTTGGAGCGAGATCGTGTCCGGGAACTGGAGGGCGAAACGCTATCCCTCCAGCGCGCACCCCGCGTGAAGTGCCATTCCCCAGGGAAACCTCCGACATGACCCATCACTCCGCACTCCTCAGGAGGGTCGGCACCGTCCTCCTGCTGTCAACCGCGGCCACCGGCTGCGCTCCAGTCGAGGGCCTGGAGCTCGAGCGCACGGTGAGCGCCATCACCATCACGCCCACGACGCCCAACGGGAAGAAAGTCCTCTTCGATGCCAGCCACGAGCAGACCGCCGGTTCTGCCGACTGGGTCATTGACGGTGCATTCTCCGACTTCGGCAACGCGCTCGCGGCGCGTGGGTATCAAGTCTCGGATCTCCGCCTCGGGCGCCCGCTCACGCTCATCGATCTCTCGGGCTGGGACGTCTTCGTCATTCCCGAGGCGAATGCCCCGTTCAAGACGACCGAGCAGCAAGCCCTGCTCGACTACGTGAGCCAGGGAGGCTCGGTCTTCTTCATCGCGGACCACTACAACGCGGACCGCAACCTCAACCGCTGGGACGCAGCCGAGATCTTCAATGGGTACCGCCGTGGAGCGTTCGGCAACCCGACCAAGGGCATGAGCACCGGGGAGTCGGCGAGCGCAGCGATGCAGTCAGTCACTTCGACCGACTGGCTGGCGACGAACTTCGGCGTCCGCTTCCGCTACAACGCGCTCGGAGATATCAACGCGACCGACATCGTCACCGGCGCTCAGGGCTTCGGCATCACCGCGAACGTCACCTCGGTGGCAATGCACGCGGGCTGCACCGTGGCGATCCTCGACCCCACCAAGGCCAAGGGCATCGTCTACCTGCCGCCGACGACGGTGAAGTGGGCCAGCGCGGTGGACCAAGGCGTGTACAACGGCGGCGGTCGAGCCGAGGGCCCCTTCGTGGCGGTGGGCAAGGTCTCTCTGGGGAAGGCTGCCTTTATCGGCGACTCCTCGCCGGTGGAGGACGCGAGCCCCAAGTACAAGCGAGAAGACACCGGTGGCACGAAGACGACCTACGCGGGCTGGCAGGAAGTCAACGACGCGACCATCTTCGTGCAAATGGTCGACTGGCTCGCCACCCATGAGTCGTACACGTCGCTCTCACAGGTGAGCGGCCTCACCCTCGACACCCCGACGGCGCTGCTGGCGATGGAGACCCCGGCGAGCTCGACCGAGCCCCAGGCCGAGCCGTGGAGCACTCCCCCGGCGGGATACCTTTGGTACGATTCGTCGACCTTCGCGGCTGGCTCCTACGTGCCACCCATCGGCGGTGGTGGTGGTGGCGGTAGCGGCGGTGGTGGTGGAGGGACCGGTGGAGGCTCCGGCTCCACGGTGCTGACGGAGAACTTCGACACCGGGGCCAAGACCGCCTACGCCTCCGGGTCCGTCTCCCTCGCGAGTGGTTCGTGGACGCTGGCCGACGCGCTGCTCGGGTCTGATGCGAACGACCGCCACAACGGCGTGCAAGCGGTCCGCGCTCGCAACACGGGGATGGTGACGATGAGCTTCAACCTCTCGACCGGAGCCGGGACCGTCACGCTCAAACACGCCAAGTACGGCACGGACGGCAGCTCGTCGTGGGGGCTGTGGTACTCGACCAACAGCGGCTCGACCTGGACCCAGGCTGGATCCACCGTCACCACCACGTCGACGTCGCTCGCGACCGCCAGCTTCACGGTCAACGCGAGTGGGGCCGTGCGCCTGCAGCTTCGCAAGACCTCGGGCGGGTCCAACCGGCTCAACTTCGACGATCTGACCGTCACCTCATACTGAGGCCGCGGCCGGTGGGCGACCCCTCGGCAACACGCACCACCACCGCCGTGACGTCGGGGTGACCGCGATCGTGACTCCACGCCCTGGCGCAGGAGCGTCGAAGCGCAGACGATTCGACTTCCATTCCTGACACCTGCGCCGTACCTGCCAAGGAGGTCCGCTTGAGTCACGCGCGAGCCCTGCTCCTGCTGTGTCTGTCTTCTTGTTTCGCACCCGAGCAGCCGCCCATCACCGGCCGGGTGACGCAGGCGCCGTTCAAGGCGCAGCTCATCGACGAGACCTACCAGCTCTTCGTGCGTCTCCCGCCGGAGTACGACAGTGAGCCCGAGCGGCGCTTCCCGCTCATCGTGCAGCTCGACGCGAACATCCCCACGCTGGCGGAGTTCGCCGTCACCGCGGGGTTCGCCTCGCAGCTCCAGGCACGCGGAGAGGTGCCACCGGCCGTCGTAGTCGGTCTCGGGTACTCGACCGCGGAGGCAGCGCAGGTCCACCGGTTTCGTGACCTCGGCCTGCCGATCGAAAACGCCCAATTCAAGGAGCAATGGGGCAAGTTCGTGCCCGACGGAGAAGCGCCGACGTTCTATCGCTTCCTCGCCGAGGAGCTCCTGCCGTACCTCGAGGGTGCGTACCGCCTCTCCGGGCCCCGAGGCCGGGCGCTCTTCGGCCACTCGCTCGGCGGGTTGTTCGTCATCTACGCACTCTCGCGCCACGACGACGCGGCGCCACTCTTCACCGGCTACGTCGCCGCGAGCCCCTCGGTGTTCTGGGACGAGGGCGCCATCTACCCGCGCTGGGCCCAGTTCCGCGACCCGGCCCAGCCCCTCGCGCTGTTCACTGCCGCGGGCCAACTCGAGGGACCCGAGATGATGGTGTACTTCGACGACTTCACCAGCCGCGTACGCGCCGCCGGCTTCTCCCAGCTCACCTTCGAGAGCCGCGCGTACCAGACCGACCACCCCGGCAGCGTGGCACCCTCGTTCCGAGACGGCCTGCGCTTCCTCTTCGCGCATGGCCTTGGGGAGACGCCGTGAGCGCCGCGTTCGTCATGGCGCTGCTGGTCTCGGGGCAGGTCCCGGGGCCGCGCTTCGACCTGGAGCTGGACTTCGCCTATGGCAACGGCAGTCGCACCGCACTCGGGGGTCTGCTCGGCGCCACCGCGGGCTGGCGAGTGTGGGAGACAGCCGGGGGCAGCGGGACGCTCGAGGTCGGCCTTCTGGCGGGCTACCAGAACGAGCCCTACGCACTGAGCGCGGCCTATCTCGTGCCCGCGGTCATGACCGGCTCGAACCACCGAGTCGAGGTCTTCGGCGTCGTCGGGCACACCGTGCGACTGCTCCCCTCGCGCCGGCTGTTGGTGGGGGTGCAAGGCTTCGCGGGGTGGACGAGACTCGTCATGCGCGGCACGTTGACCGACGCGGGCCGCGGTGTCTCCGGCGTCTACCAGGCCGATGCCGCGGAGCTCACCTTCGGCCTCACCGCCCTGCTCGGCGTGCGTCTCTCGGAGCGCGTGACGCTCGTCGGGCGCTTCATTCTGCCGGTCCCATACGCTGGCGTTGCCATCAGCTCGTACTTCATGGCGGCGCTGGGCGTGTCGGTGAGGTTGTGACTGGGCCACGGCCGCGGAGCTCGAACCCCCATGCACACACACCATCGTGCCCCTGGGGCTTGACTCGACTCACCAGAGTCTCTTAGACCCGACACTACACGTCGCTGGTCGCATCTCGGGCCCACCGCCTTCGAGAACAGAGGTACTGCCTTGACGACCATGGTCCTGCTCCTCGTGCCCTGGCTGACGCAGCGAGTACCCCTCGCACCACGGCCCGACGAGGTTCGCCACGCGGTGATTCCCGAGCGGCCGCAGGAGGCCGCCACCGGGAGCGCGTTCATCGAGCGACTTCGAGACCTGAGCGATGACGCTCGGGAGCACGAAATTCTGGAGCAGCTCCAGCTCGGGAACCTCCCCTCGTTCCTGCGCCAGCTCCGCCCGGTCGACGTGGTGGCCAAGGGGGCCGACGGGCGCCGGCACCGCGGCCGCTACTGGGTGATGCCCGACTACCTCGCCATCGGAACCGACGAGGACTTTGTGCGGATTCCGATGACCCCCATCACGGCCCAGCTCGTGGCCGATCGCTTCGACTGCGTGCTCCCCACGCGGAGGATGGTGGAGCAGATCTTCCGCAAATCACGGATCCACCTGGCGCCGGAGCCGCTCCCCGCGGGCCCTGACATGACCTCGAGTGAGTATTTCCGTCGCCACAACGAGCTCATCAGCGCTCAGCTCAAAGGGAAGGCACCCGGTGAGCTGGTCAGCGGCCACAAGAAAGACGTGGTGACGACCAAGAGGCTCTTGCGGAACCCAGCGCGGGTGGCCATCTACGGCTGGCACAAACGAGACGGCCGGCCGATCCAGTCGCTCTCACTGTATCACCCGAACTCGTATGTCGATTACAGCCATGGAATTCGCCTGGTCGGCGCGGTGATGCTCGTCGATGGAGCGCAGCGCTCGGTGGCCGAGGTGCTGAAGAACCCGGCGCTGGCCCCGCTCCTGAGCGACGAGGGACCGCTCGCGAAGACACGCCTGTGCACCGAACCCAGCCGGAGCCAGTGCCTCGAGGCGATGCCCAGCGACCGACTAGGGGCCTTGGTGCGTTGATTCCAGTGTCTTGCAGCACCGGAACCCCAGGTGGTAGTTGCGGTGGCTGTCGGCGTCGGTCACGTGGCAGAAGTGCCAACTCGGGGCGCGCCAGCGGCACCAGTCGGGGTGCGCCTGGAACGAATCCCAGATGAACCAGCTGCCCTTCATTTCACAGACGCCCAGTGTGGTGCTGCCCCGGCTCGCGAGCGCGTCTTCGGCGAGCGGGAGGTTCATGTGCTCGGCGGCGTTGCCGTTGAGATCGTACACGCCGAGCGGGCTCTTGCAGCCAGGAAAGAAGCCCACCGGGTAGTGGTTCGAGCCACAGGTCTCCCACTGGCCGCCGTTGCACGCGGCGTCCTTGGTCGAGCTCTGCGCGCACACGCCCCGCTTGAACTCCGGCCCGTAGGACCAGGACCTCTTGGGCGCCCAGTGTCTGTTGTGGGCGGTGCCCAGCGCGGTCTGCGCCTGAGCCTCGGGTCGGCCCTTGGCGAGCGCGAAGTCGTAGTCCGGTGCCAGCAACCGCCCTTCGCAGGCGCCCTCCCACTCGTGGGCATCACAGATGCGTTTCCCCAGCGCGGCGCACAGCTCGACGGCCTCCTTGGCGCGCACCCAGACCACCGGGTAGTCACAGGGAACATCGGGGAACTCGAACTGGTCGATGCAGGCCTTGGCGTCCTCCGGCCCTTCTCGGTCGGGGTCGTACAGCGGAGCCATGTACGGAGCTCCACAGACGCGCTCGAAGAGAGGGTTCTCGTAGGTCACACCCTCGTGGGCCAGCTTCTTCCGGCACGCCTCCGTCGTCGCGGCGTGATGAGTCACCGCCGGGTTGCCCTGGCCGATGTGCGGCGAGGCGGCGAAAATCTCCCGCACTCGTTTCATCTGCGCCTCGGTCGGGTGATGGGACTCCTCGATGCGCTTCAACAGGGCGAGCCGCTGCGCCTCGAGCTCGTCGCCCCGGGCCAGCGACGGCGCCGACAGCACGGCCAGGAGCGAGCCCGTCATCGCCAGCCGCCAGCTGACGGCCTTCACTGAGCGCGCCCCTTCCTCCACACGTAGAAGAAGTCTCGATTGTCTGGCTCGGCGACGAAACGCGGGGCGACGCGGCCACCCACGACCGCGTCGAGCACGTTCATGCCGGTGATGAGGTGCTCGACCGCGAACGACGTGCTCTGGTCGTGGTACAGCGCGAGGTAGGTGTGCTCCAGCGCATTCATGTCAAGGTGGAGCGCATACTGGCAGCGGTAGGCCTGAAACACCCGGGCCATCGCGCTGGGCGTGACGCTCGAGAAGTAGCCATAGATGAGATAGCGCCGCCCCTCGACCTCCTGGAGACAGAGCCCGGAGCGCAGCGCCCGTTGCTCCCCTTCGACTGAGCCCGACCAGTTGCCCGCTCCCCATTGATTCACGTAGGGGCCAGGCTCGGGGGCGCCTGTCTGCGCATCGGTGTCGATGAGCGCGACGCCGTTCTGCCTCGCGTGGCGAATGGTAGAAAGGCTGGCGTTGTCGGCCTCCGTCCAGGTCTTCAACTCGAGCTGTCCGTCGCTCCTAACGATGATGGTGGCGAGCCCGGGCTGGAGGGCGCTGAAGACGACTCCGTTGGCGATGAAGCCATAATGGCTCGCGTGATTGATCGCGGCCAGCGGCCCATACATGAAGGCCCCATGCTCGCGCTTGAAGCCGCTGGTGAACGCGGCCGAGACCCGAGAGCGCACGCCCGGCGGCACCATGCCCGTCGACACCAGCGGCTCGATGGTCCCGATGCCGTCTGGCCCGGGAAGGTGGCTGTCGCGCATCTTCGTCGGCGTCTTGGGAGCCCACGTCAGCCTGGGGTGCTCGGTGCCCAGCGCGTAGGCCACCTCGAAGGCGCTCAGGTCGAAGGCCACCAGGTAGGTCAGCGCGGCCGATTCGACCCGGTCGAGCCGGCCCACGCGGTCGAGCCGGCTGCTCAAGATTCGTTTGTCGACGAGCCTCGGCTCGATGAGGCTGAAGAACACGTCGGGGTCGTTGGCGGCGCGATGCCACACCCCAGCCAGCATGGGCTTCCCCGAGGGCACGCCCTCGAGCTCGATGCCGAAGTCGGTGGGCGTGAGCGAGGCCTGCGAATAGGCGGCGTCGAGCAGCGCTGGCACGGGCGCTCCCGCGGCTGGGACGACGGCCTTCTCTGGGGGCGTGGGCTCGCCTTGCAGGACCTCCGAGCTGAGCAACTCGGAGTCTTTGAAGTACGCCTCCTTGGCGAACGTCGTGATTCTCTCGCCACCCCAGACATAGCTGCGCAGGAACTCGACCGCTCGCTCCTTCTTCGATTCGTGTCCCTCGGTCTTGTTGAGGAGGTACAGGCGCCCCCCGCAGATTGGAACGTAGGGGTCCTTCGCGGCCCGCGCCGTCTCCAGCTCGGGCTGCTTGCCATCTCTCTTCTCGAGCACATTGCACGTGGAGACGCCGTCGGGGTTCGAGAGGACAAGGCTCTCGGGGAAGCGCTCGTCGAGTGATACGGATTGAACGGCTCGTGCCGGGTTCTCGAGGTGGTAGCGCTGACGCTTGCCGGCGGCGGGAACCACCTCGAGCACGAACCACACGCCGACTTCGGGGTTGAGGTTGATGAGGGTGAGTGTCGCTCCCGCGGAGGGCCCCACGCTCACCCTCGCTGTGGAGACACCCTTGAATGGCTGCAGGTCGACGATATCGGCGCCCAGCATCGGGGCCGGCACCAGAGCGACGACCACCGCGGCGACCGCGACCATTCTCCTCGTTGCCTTCAATTGAAACACGTCCGTGCTCGCCCACCTTCGTCGCATCGATCCTGACAGAGTCCGAGGTGAAGCTGAACTCCTCGGGGTACATCCGCACACGTTCTTCGAGCTCTTCACGGAGCTCACGCCACCTCTTCGACACGAAACGCACCGCCCTCGAGGAGGCGTTATCGACCCACGCCTATTGACTCTAGAATCAACAGTGCTAGGTCTCATGACGCACCATGTCGAAATCAGAGGCACTCATGAGAGTACGAAGTTCGAGTCCGTTGAAATCACTTGGAATCATTGGCCAGTTGGTGAACTGGCGTCTCGGCTGGAATCGGTACGACGTGAACCGCAGGCCAAAGGGCTTGGGTCCGAAGTTCGTCTCGGCCAAAGAGGCGGCACGGTTGATACCCGACGGCTCGACGGTGGTGTCGAGCGGAATGGCGGGCAACGCGCGGTGTCGGCTCCTGTATCTCACTCTGCGCGACCTCTTTCTCGAGACGGGTCATCCGCGAGGGCTCACCTGGGTCGCGTTGGGAGCTCAGGGGAGCCGGGGAAAGGTGCCGGGGACACTCGAGGAGCTGGGGCACCGTGGGCTCATCACCCGAATGGTGTCGTCGCACTTCGAGACCATGAAGGCGCAGCTGCGGCTGGCCGAGCAGGGAGCCCTGGAGCTCCAAGCGGTGCCGCTGGGCAGCGCGGCGCTCGCCATCGAGGCGCAGGGGCGAGGCGAGCCCTCGTCGCTGACGGCCACCGGGGTGGGCACGTTCCTCGACGCGCGCACCGGTCCGAGCCTGGTGAAGACCGACCTCATCACGCCTGAGGGTGACCAGCTTCGCATCACGCTGCCGAGGATCGATCGAGCCATTCTCGGGGTGCCCTCGGCCGACGCGGAAGGCAACCTGTACGCCCGGGGGGCCAGTGTGCTCACCGAGGCGCGGGAGGGGGCGCTGGCGGCGCGGCGCAACGGCGGGCTGGCCATCGCCATCGTCTCGGGCATCGTGCCCAAGCGCGAAGAGGAGATTTTCCTCCGCGCCGAAGAGGTCGACGCCATCGTCGTCGACCCCGACGCCGAGCAGACGATGATGGTCCCCCAGCGAAAGCACTGGGTGGGCCTGACCGCGGGAGCCCACGAGGACCTGCCTGAGATGATTGCCCGGGTTCGCCAGGTCAACCGGCTCCTCGGCATCACCCCCCGGCGATCGCAGGCCGACAACGTCTTGGCCCGGCTGGGCGCCCAGGTGTTCTCCTCCGTGGCCCGCCCGGGGACGATGGTGAACGTGGGCGTCGGCCACCCCGAAGAGGTCTGCCGGGTCATCTACGAGGGCGGGCTGTTCAACGACGTCGAGTTCTGTTCCGAGACAGGAGTGGTCGGGGGCCTCCCCTCGCCGGGCATCTTCTTCGGCAGCGCAATCAACCCGACCCGGGTGGAGACCTCGGCGCGCCTGTTCCACGAGATATTCGAGCGCCTCGACACCACCATCCTCGGGCTCCTGCAGGTCGACGAGCAGGGCAACGTCAACGTGTCTCGCCGGGGCCCGACCATGAACGACTACGTGGGCCCGGGCGGCCTGCCCGACCTCTGCCGCGCGGCGAAAAACATCGTCTTCGTCGGCTCGCTCACGTTCGGCGCCAAGGTCGAAGTGCGAGGCGGCCAGGTGATGGCGGCGCCCGGGGGCAAGCCCAAGTTCGTCAAGCAGGTCGACGAGGTGACCTTCAGCGGCCGTGAGGCCCTCCGGCGAGGACAGCGTGTCCACTACGTGACCCATCTGGGGCACTTCCGGCTGACCGAACGTGGGTTGGAGCTGGTCGCGGTGATGCCCGGGGTCGACGTGCGTCGCGACATCCTCGATGTCTGTCCGATGGCCATTGCCCTGCCTGCAGGCGGAGAGCCCCGCGTGCTCGATCGCGCCCTGGTGACGGGCGAGGGCTTCAGGCTCCGCTGGGGCGGCGAGGCTGCCGTCCCCTAGCATCCTCATCCGCCGTCAAGCTCGCGCGTCACCCCTTCTTCCGAAGCGCCGCGACGATCTTCGCCTTGGGGCTCGAGGCCGCCTCGCGATGCCTCAGGGCCGACAAGAGCCGCATCTCAATCAGCAGGAGCTCGTCGGCGAGCTCAGACTCCGGTGCCGCGACCTGTGGAAGCGCCGTCTCCGGGTCGACTCGGCCGCCGTGCCGTACCTGCACCACTGGCCGCGTCGGCATGGCCGGGCGCCGCATTCTCCGAGCCCGCGAGTCGAGCTCTCGTGCCACAGGTGCTGCTCGCTTCCTCTGCATCATGTTCGTCCTCATTTCCACGCTGACCGACCGGCCCGCAACGGAACACCGTTCCCGCCTCGCTTCTGACTCCATACATAGAGCAACGAGCGACGCGGTCGGGTCAAGGACGTCTGCGCATTTGTCAGTCTTAACAACTAAGTACGGAGAGTGTGCACAGGTGTGAACAGGCGAATCCCACTGCACCAGGCCAGACAACTCCACGCGACGTTCGTGCTCAAGCGGGAGTCAGCGCGGCCGACGAACGAGGGCGCCGGAGCGCCATCCACTCTCGGATTTGCTCCGCCAGCGCCCGGTCGTAGTCGTCGTGGGGGTACCCCAAAGCCAGCTGGGCAGGCGCGGGGTCGACGAAGGCGTCGCGGTACTGGAGCTCGGCGAAGCGGCTGATGGACAGCCCTCGCTCCCGGCCGCGGAGGCGCAGCAGCAGCGACGAGAGGAGCCCGAAGAAGGCGAACAGGGCGCGGGGAATGGCCGCGAGGGCCTTGCGCTCGTGGGAGACCGTGAAGAAGCGCTCGGCCCACTCGGGCCAGGACCAGTTCACGCCGCCCAGAGCGTAGGCCTGGCTGGGGACCCCGGGCTCGAGCGCTCCCATCGCTGCCTGGGCCACCTGGAGCGCGGTCACCGCCGCGGTTCCCCCTCGGCCGAAGAAGAAGGCGAGCTTCCCCCGGCCAGCCAGCATGGAGAACAGGAAGGACCAGGGTGGGACGCGCCCGGGCAGCGAGCCGATGATGTAGGGCAGCTCGAGGACGTAGGTGTCGAACCCCGGTCGGGCCTCCTCGATGACGGCCTGCCGCTGGTCGCGCCGGGAGCGAATATACGGATGATGGGCCGAGAGGTTCAGCTCAGGGAGACGCTCGTCGAAGTGGGTGAAGTAGCTGCCGAGCACCACGAACTTCCGCGCCCCGGCCTCCCGCGACGCCCGGAGCACCGAGAGGCAAACGGTGACGTGGTCCTCGTAGAATACTGGGTATGATGGCCGCGGGTGGGTTTCTCGGTCGTCGAGCCCCATCGCATACACCACGGCGTCCTGGCCAGAGACGGCGGCCCGGAGCTCCTCTTCGGACATGTGGTGGAGGTCGCCGCGGAGCCACCGAACCGGCTCGGTGGAATCTGGCTGCCCACGGGCAAGGGCGGTCACCGTGTGGCCTCGCGCGAGGGCTTCCCGCACCGCGAACGTCCCCAACAAACCACTGCCACCCACTATCAGCACGTTCACGGCGGACCTCTCCTGCACGATGTCGCGGCTCATGGTCGCGACGCTGTTGAACCCCAAGGTGTGCGAGCCATGTAATCGCCAGGCGGCAGCGAAGCCACGGAAGCGATCCACCCGATCATCCCAGGGTGATCTCGTGGATCACCGCGACGGCAGCGTCCCGTGTCGTTCTGGAGGGTTCCACCCGGAGTTTCCTGGTCCACCGCGTGCAAATCCACGCCGATTTCTCTGCTCGAGGTGACGAATGACTCCGAAGGACGCCGTACGTCTGGATTCCCTGTTGCGTTTCCTCGTGAAGAGGGTCCCACTGACAGTGCTGCTCACCGCTGCCTGCGACAGGGGCGTCATCGGGACGACGCCCACCGCCAACGACGGCGGCGTCGGCGCGTGTAATCCCTCCGCGTGGGTGTACACGGGGAACAGCACCAGTGCCTGCGACGGGCACGTCGGCGAGAGCTGCGGCTGGACTGCCTCCAATGAGGGCCAGGGGTATTACTGCCAGGCCGTCTCCTGGGGCACCGCCTGTGTGCCCGGCGGCCAGACTTGCCCAGGAGGCAACACCGGCGGTGGGAACAACTCCGGCGGT
>PMBV01000394.1 GCA_003153055.1 Myxococcales bacterium | reverse complement strand
ATCATCAGCTGCCAGCGACCCTCGTGCACGTAGCCGCCCTTCTCGTCCTTCCAGATGGGCAGGCCCCACTTCTCGAACAGGTGGACCGAGCCATCGACGTGGCGAGCGATGTTGGCGACGAGGTCGTCACGGGCGATGCCCATGAGGTCGTTGCGAACATAGGTCACGTAGTCATTGATGGTGTTCTGCCCATCTTTGAGGCCGACGTACTGGTTGATGGCCGACAGACCCATCGCCACCGCGCCGGAGCGATCCATCGCGGCCTTGTCGACCAGCGTCACCTTGAAGCCGTTCTCCTTGGCCCAGTGCGCGGCCTCGACCGCGGCGCCACAGGCGCCCATGCCGCCTCCCAAGATGAGGAAGTCGGTCTCGACGTTCACCGTTTCGAAGTTATCCATTACGCTTACGCCTTCCTTTCAAAGGTCCAAACCTGGGGCAGGCCGAGCGACAACGGCTCGGTGAACAGCGCGGTTCCGTCGAGCGTGGGCTGGGTGACAAACCCGCCTGTTGGCTCCGCCTTGCCCTCTGGGGTGGTACGGACGGGGAACTTGAAGCGCTTGACCAGGCCGTTGCGGAACTTGACCGTCCACANNCAGATGTATTGGCAGGCGGTCTTGTCAAGCGCCTTACACCCGTCGCATTTCTCCGGGTTCACGAAGCTAGGCATCTATTATTTCCTCTCGGACACTAGGCCGTGGTTATCAACAACACTTCTTAGAGGCAGCTACGGTTCTGGAGGCGACGGAACTGTTGGTTCGTCCGACGCCAGTTGTCAAACGTAGAATTTGCGGGGTGTTTTTTTACAGACCTCCCTCTTCCGATGTCGTATTGACAGAAATCAATCACAGACAGAACATCCAGGATTTGGAGATAGGCGCGAGTCCTCACCGCACGTTTTTCGCTCATACAGGGCGAGCCCTCTTTTTCCTGGACCCCGTCCCGAAAGGACGAGATTCGGAGTGAGAGCCAATGCACCCTCGCGAGAATCACGAGTTTCTGCAACTGGCCCTCTGAGGGCGACCCCCCGGGTCTCTCGACAACTGCTCTCACATTTCCAAACGCGTGGAAAATCGCCTCACTCCACTGCGACGCAGCGCAGCAATTGGTTGCTGAATTTTGTTTGATCGAGTGCTGATCGGCGCGTCAGTAAACGCGGCCCATGCGATCGAGCGCGGTGTCGGCGTCGCCCAACTTCTCGAGCATCTCTTTGGCCGCGGGCCCCAACGCCGCGAGGACTTCCTTCGCGCCTTGAACCCTCTCTCCGCTGACCAGGTAAATGTTGCGCCCCTGGTTGTCGAGGTACAAGCCGTCGGGCGGCGCCATGGGGACGAGGCCCTCGTACTGCGTCGGTCCTTCGGCGGCCTTCACCAGCGCCCACGCGTCACGGTCGAACAGGAGCACTTCGATCTTCTCTGCCCGCGCGTCAGCCTCGAGGGCGGCCCAGCCATTGGCGTCGTGCGTCCCCTTCAGTAGCCACATCGTATCCAAAGCGCTTCTCCTTTGGGGCGCGCCTTGTACCACGTTTCGCCTCGAAGCCTCAGTTCGCGCGGGGCGGCCGGACTTGGTACGGTGCGCCCCCTCCGATGAACAACAGAGTGCTCTGGCCCGATGACGAAGAGCGCGCCTGGGAGGAGCAGCAGGATCTGAACCCGCGCTTCCCTCCCTCGGCCGGCCGAACACCGCTCGCTCGGGTCAGGACGCTCCTCGCCCATCGGCGCCTCGAGCTCTCGGTCGTCCGCACCGCCCTGGCCAAGGGGCGGACCGGGCTCGCGCTCTTGCGCACCGGCCTCTCGTTCATCACCGCCGCGCTGCTGCTCTTGCGCATCTTCGGTCTTGGCTGGCTCGTCCCGCTCGAGCTCGTCCTCGGCGCTGCGGGCCTCGCCATGGGAGTCGACGGCCTCGCCTGGTACCTCCCCTCGAGGAAGCGGGGGGGCGGACAGCCGAGCTGCGCGTGCACCGAGCCCACCTGGGGCACGACCGTGCTCGAGGCCTCGGCCTCGGAGACGAGCCCCGTCTTCACCCGTTCGGCGCCGGTTCCGATGGCCGAGGAGCTGCGCGCCGGCTGGGAGAACCTCTCGCCAGTGATGCGCCGCCGCTTCCTCGCCAGCGATCGCACCGACCTCGCCGAGGAGCGCACCACCCTCGCCTGCCTCCGCACCGTCATGGCGCGGGCCCGCACCGGGCTGGCCTTCACGCGCACCGGCATCGCCTTCATCGGGCTCGGCGTCGCGCTGTTCCGCCAGCTGGGCGCCGGAGCCTGGTCGGTGCTCGACCTCAGCTTCGTCGCGGCGGGCGTCGCGATGGTCGCCGAGGGGCTCCACTGGTACTTCCCGGGGCGCCGGGCCAGTCGAGAGGGCGAGCACTCCATCGAGGCCAGCAACGCCCAGGCGGGCATCTGGGACTTCTTCTTTCCCCCTGTCCACGGAGTCGCAGCCCACAGCGCCGGCGAGATCCCCCCGCTCCTCCGCCGGCCCTCACGCCCGGGAGTGTGGGGCACCACCGGGCTCGCCCTCGAGCGCACCGTCCTGGCTGACCGCAGAAACGTCATGGCTCGACTGCGAACCGTGATGGCTCGCTCGCGGACCGGCCTCGCCTTCGTGCGCACGGGCATGAGCCTGTCCGCCGTCGGCCTCGGGCTCCTCATCGGGTTCGGGCTCTCGTCGGTGGCGTGGGCGATCTTCGACGTGGCGCTGGCACTGCTCGGCCTCGCGCTCATCGCCGACGGCCTGTACTGGCACCTCCCGGCCGAGCGAACCCGGCGCGCCTTCCCCTACTGCTTCGGCGAGCTCGAGATAGCGCTGCCCGACTACGGGCGACCTCTGGCCAGCTGGCCCAAGGTGTCCATCACCCCATGACGGCCCTCGACGCGCCCGCGGACCCGCTGAAAGGCCTCGTCGAGCGAGGGCTCATCACTCATGACGCCCTCGAGCAGGCCGGACACGCCGCCGCCCAAAGGGGCCTCTTCCGCGAGCAGATCCTCGTGCAAGAGCTCGGGGTCCCCCGCCAGACACTCCTCGACATCCTGGCGGCGCACTTCGGGTGCCCGGCGGTCGGGTTTGACGAGCGGGTGCCGGTTCCAGTCGAGCTCCTCACCGGGCTCGACCGAGGCCAGGCGAGCCGCCTGGGGTACTGCCCGCTCCTCACCGACGGCGAGACGACGGTGGTCGCCGCGGCTGACCCGCGCGATCCGTCGCTCCTCGCCTTTCTCGACGAGCGCTTCGGAGCCGGGCGGTACGAGCTGTGGGTCGCGCTCAAGCAAGACATCGAGTGGTACCTCCTGGACTACGCCCACGCCCCGGTGGGCCGGCTGGTCGGCACCGAGCGCACCGGCCTCGCGTTCTGGCGAAACACGATGGCTCAGTGGCGCACCCGCCTCGCCTGCCTCCGCACGGACTTCGCGAAGCTGCGCACGAGCCTCGCCCTGGCTCGCTGGGGCCTGGGCCTCGTCGCGCTGGCCGACGCCCTCGCGCGCAGCGGTCGCGAAGAGCCGTTCCACTTGCCCTGGCTGCTCGCCGCCGCGGGGCTCGTCATGGTGGCGGGGGCCGTGCCGAACTACTGGTCGCTCAGGCGCGCGTTCCGAGGGCCGGGGCACCACGGCCTGGTCGAGGTCACCGCGGCGACGCTCCACTTCGTGGGGGACTACTCGCCGCGCGACGCCGGCGATGTGGCTCCGCCCCTGCCCCGGCTGACGATGCTGGCGCGGCAGGCCCAGGCGCTCAAGGAGCTCCGGACGACCCTCGACCCGCCTCCGGTGCAGAAGGAGCGCACGCCCCTGGCCAGGGAGCGGACGGTGCTGGCCGGCGAGCGGACGGTGGCGGCCTGCACTCGCACCATCTACGCCCGGGCCCGTACCGGCCTCGCCTTCATTCGCACCGGAGTGTCCTTCGTCGGCCTCGGGCTGGGGCTCACCGGCTACTTCGGCTACGGAGCCCTCAGCGTCGTCGACGGCGTCCTCGTGGTGGCAGGGCTCTTCTTGGCGGTGGACGGCGTCCTCTGGTACCTCCCGGTGCGCAAGGAAGAGGCCGAGCTGCCCCATGGGCTGGCTTGACCTCGAGGAGGCCCGGTGAAGATCGAACGGAAGGTCATCCTCTCGAACTCGGTCATCATGGTGCTGATGCTCCTCATGGGGGTGGTCGGCTACCAGAGCTTGAGCGTCATTCTCTTGAAGCTGCGCTTCGTGGAGATCGCCGACGACTTGAACGCCGGTTTCCTCGAGATGCGGCTCGCCGAGAAGAACCACTTCCTCTACGCCGACCCCGGCGCCCTCGGAGAGATCGAGGTGAAGCTCGGGCTCACCCTCCTGGCCATCGATCGCGCCGCGGAAGAGATCGCCGCGGCCATCGGCCCCAAGAAGCTCGAGGAGCTCCGTGAGCTGGTGAACGCCTACCGCCTGAGCCTCGCCGAGCTGCCCAGGCACCCCCAGGACGAAGCCCGCGCCGAGGCCGCGCTGAGGAGCCGAGGCCAGGAGCTCAGGGAGTTCTCGGCGGCCATCACCGTGCTCGAGCGGCAAGAAGTCAATCGCATCATCGCCTCGGCCCGGCGAGTGCTGTTCGTCTCCTTTGGCGTCTTCTTCCTCTTGGCCTTCGCGGTGAGCCACGCGATCTCCCAGCGCATCGTGCGCTCGCTCCGCTCGATCGAGGCGCTCGCCAGGTCGATCTCCCTGGGGAACTTCCAGCAGATCGGAGCCCTCAAGACCGACGACGAGCTCGACGCGGTGGTCGCGGCGATCAACTCGATGTCCGAGGAGCTCGAGCACCGCGAGGAGCAGATCATCCAAACCAAGAAGCTCGCGTCGATCGGCGTCTTGACCGCCGGCGTGACCCACGAGCTGACCAACCCGGTCAACATCATCTCGATGATCGCCCAGACCTTCGTCGAGCTCCACGAGCACCTTGCGCCGTCTAAGCAGCTCGAGATGGTGAGCCAGATCGAGGAAGAGACCGAGCGGATCAGGCGCATCATCAGGAACCTGCTCGACTTCTCCAAGCCGCAGGGGACCCGGCTGGAGCGAGCAGACCTGAACCAGCTGGTGACCAAGACGCTCCCGCTCGTGCAGAACCAGCTCACCGTGTCGAACATCGAGCTCAAGCTCGCCCTGGCCGAGCCGCTGCCCGGGGTGTACGTCGACGAGCACCAGATCCAGCAGGTGTTGGTCAACCTCGTCGTCAACGCGGTCCAGGCGATGGTCCCGGGCGGCCATCTCACCATCAGCTCGCGGGTCGCCTCCGGCCGGGTCGAGCTGTCGGTCCACGACGACGGGAAGGGCATCGCACCCGAGCATCTCCCGCAGATCTTCGACCCCTTCTTCAGCACCAAGGGCGTCGACGGCACCGGGCTGGGGCTCTCGGTGAGCTATGGCATCATCAAGAACCACCACGGAGACATCCGGGTGGAGAGTCGGGTTGGCGGGGGGACCACCTTCATCATCGGGCTGCCGACGGCCTGAGAACGGCGCCTCAAGGAAAGCCATGGGCACTCACCGAATCATGGTCATCGACGACGAGCGGATCGTCGGAGAAATGGCCAAGCTGTCGCTCGAGCAAGAGGGCTACATCGTGGAGACCTTCGTCAACGCACAGCCGGCGCTCGCCCGGCTCGAGGAGGTCCCCTTCGACGTCGTCATCACCGACTACAAGATGAAGGGCGTCGACGGCATGGAGGTCCTGAAGAACGTGCGCAAGTCCTACCCCGCGGTGAAGGTGATCATGATCACCGCCTTCGCGAACCTCGACACCGCCATCGAGGCGCTCCGGGGTGAGGTGCACGACTTCTTCCCCAAGCCAGTCAAGCTCAAGGAGCTGAAGGCCTCGATCCAGCGCGCGCTCCTGCCCCCTCAAGTCCCTGGACACTGAGCCCTCGCCGAAAGAATTGCGTGCCCTCGACGCGAGGGCACTGCTTCCGGCCTGCCTTCGGTTGCGGTAGGTTTCGCGCCCTCGTGCCGAGTCTGCCCGCGGTCATTCATCGTCTTGCGCAATGTCAGATCGACCGCGCGACCGAACCGCGGCTGACTCTCTGGGACTCACACACAATCCACTGCTCGCCCTGGACAAGGAGAACTCGTGTCAAGGAAGACTCAGCTTCTTCATTCGCTGGCTGGAATCGCCCTCGCCTCGCTCTTCACCGCCGGAGTCGCCCATGCGGCCTCGTTGGCGAGCCCGTCGGCTGACGCATCGTCCGGTTCGACGATGCCTTGGTGGGGGTGGCCGGCCATTCTCTTCGTCGTGACATTCGTGATGGGCATCGTGGCGGTGCTGGGGGGGGTTGGCGGCGGGGTGCTCTTCGTGCCCATCATCGGAGGCTTCTTCCCGTTCCACCTCGACTTCGTGCGGGGCGCGGGGCTGCTCGTCGCGTTGGCTGGAGCGCTGGCGGCGGGCCCGGGCCTGCTGAAGAAGGGGCTGGCCGACCTGCGGCTGGCGATCCCGGTGGCGCTCATCGCCTCGGCCTGCTCCATCGTCGGGGCGATGATCGGCCTCGCGTTGCCGACGAACGTGGTGCAGATCGCCCTGGGAGCGACCATCCTCGGCATCGTCGTCATCATGCTCTTGGCCAAGAAGTCCGAGTTCCCCGAGGTGGCCAAGGCCGACGCCCTCTCGACCGCGCTCCGCATCAGCGGCGTGTACCACGAGGCCTCGACGGGCCAGGACATCGACTGGAAGATCCACCGCACGCCGCAGGGCCTCGCCACCTTCATCGTCATCGGCGTCATGGCCGGGATGTTCGGCCTCGGCGCCGGGTGGGCCAACGTTCCGGTACTGAACCTGATGATGGGCGCGCCCCTCAAGGTGTCGGTCGCCACGAGCAAGTTCCTCCTGTCCATCACCGACACGTCAGCGGCGTGGATCTACGTGAACAACGGCGCGGTGCTCCCGATGCTCGTCGTGCCGTCGCTCATCGGCATCATGCTCGGCTCGATCATCGGAGTGCGGATCCTCGCGAAGAGCAAGCCCGCGGCCATCCGCTACATGGTGATTGGCCTTCTGCTGTTCGCCTCCACTCGGGCTCTGCTCAAGGGCCTGCAAATCTGGAACTGAAGGAGGAGCGACATGAACGACCACACCGAAGCCAGACAGCTCGCGGCTCCCACCACCGAGGCGCCGGCCGTTGCCGCGCCCAAGCGCGTCGTGACGATCGCCGAGGAACAGCTCACCTATGCCAGGCTGCTCGACAAGGGCATGAAGCTCGGCATCTTGTTCTTGATTGGCAGCTTCGCGATCTACGTGTCCGGCGTCATGCCCCCGCTCATACCGGTCGACGACCTGCCCAAGTACTGGGGCATGCCGGTCAAACAATACCTCGCCGCCACCGGGATTCACGCTGGCTGGGGCTGGGTCACGATGGTCGGCAAAGGCGACTTCCTCAACTTCATCGGCATCGCGTTCCTGGCCGGCATTACGCTCGCCTGCTACGCGGCGATCATCCCCGGGTTCTTGCGAAAGAAAGACATGGCCTACGCGTGGATCGCGATCGCCGAGATCGCCGTCCTGGCGCTGGCTGCCTCCGGGGTGCTCAGGTCAGGCGGACACTGACGCGAGGGCGACCTCGCTGGGACCTTGGAGCTGTTGCAACATGCAACAGCCCTTGCTAGAGGTGCTGCGACGCGTGATAGGAGCTTCAAGGACGCCGTGTTCAGCCGAACGAGCATTCGGGGGAAGATCGCGGCTGGGTATGCGCTGAGCTTTCTCTTCATGCTGTTCGTCGCGTCGGTGCTGTTCGTCAATCTGCTCGTGGTGGAGGACTGGGTCGGCTTCTACGATCGAGTGTCTCGGTTCTTCGACACGACGCTGGAGATGCGCCGCTACGAGAAGAACTTCTTGTTGTATGGCTTGACCGAGGATCTCGAGGCGGCGATGGGCTACGCAGACTCGGCGAGCTCGCTGGCGGAGGCCATTGGTGGCGGGGCCCCGTGGTACCGAGGCTGGTTCGCGGTGCTCGCGGGGACCCAGAGCACCCGCGGCTCCGAGGCGAGCACCCAGCGCATCACGGGGCTCCTCAAGGAATACCG
>PMBV01000466.1 GCA_003153055.1 Myxococcales bacterium | reverse complement strand
GGACCTCTCGGGCGGACATGAGCATGCCCTCCATCTTGAGCACGCCGATCAGTTGCTCTCCCACCACCAGGGGGAGCGCCCAGAAGGAGGCCCGCGTGAACTCGGGGGTCAGCATCTTCGTCTCTTCGTAGGGGAGCTCCTCTTCGAGGAACTGCCGTGTCGCGAGGACCCTCTGCACCATCGAGTCGGTGAGCTCCTTCACCACGCGCCGCCCGCCGTAGACGTCGGCGAAGTGAAGCGAGTCATGAATGAAGTAGTACAGGCAGACGGTGGTGCCCCCGATGTTGTCGAGGATGATGCGCAGGACCTCCTCGACCGTCTTGTCGAGGCCGGGGACCCGGCTCAGCTTGTTGATGAGATCGTTGACGAGCTGGAGGTAGGACTTCTCGAGGGCCAGCCGGCGCGTCCGCTCACGCAGGCGGTCGAGCTCGTCCTTTGAGATCGTCACCGACTCGTCCATCGTAGGACCTCATCTCAGCGCCGTACTCGAAGGCCGCCTCGAGCATAGTCAGAATGTTCCGTTCTGGAATCGCGCAAGGCATGACGCCGGTTCCGAAGAGGAAACGCCCCCCTGGCGCGCCCGCCTCCATCATCGACTTCACCTCGTGCCGAATCTCTTGAGGCGACCAGTCGATGAGCTTGATATCGTTGATGACACCACAGGTGAGGCCCCGGCCTGCGATGAGGCGTTTCCCCTCCCGAAGGTCGTCGAGTGGGCTCAGGTAGTAGGTCTTGAGCCCCGTGCGCACCAGCACCTGCTCGATGACCTGGTTGAAGCGAGCCATTCCGCAGTAGAAGACCATGCCCTCGGTGCCGACGGCCTTGATGTCCCGCTCGATCGAGGGGAGCGAGTGCTCGGTGAAGTACTTCATCGAGACGAAGTCGGTGGACCCGAACGGATTCGAGTAGACGATGACGTCGACCCCGCCGGCGCGCATGGCGCGGACCTCTTTCACGAAGAAGCGGTGGCACTTCTCGAGCAGCTCGTCGCGCACCGAGGCCGGGCCCAACAGGAGCAGCTCCATCCACGCGTCCATGCCCATGAGGAGCGCGGGCAGCGCCATGGTGGCCGTGACATAGGCGCAGATGGGGTAACGGCCCTTCACCTCCGAGCGCAAGATGCTGAGGCAGCGGGCCTGCTCGATGAAGGCGGGGTGGTCGGTCAGCTCGTTGGGCACCTCGAGCCGGTAGACGTCCGCGTGACTCTTGATGACGAAGTCCTCCACGTTGGGCGGCCCGTCTCTGTAGAAGCGAACCTTCTTGCAGCCGAGCAGCTCGGCCTCTCGGCCGACATAGAAGAGACACCAGACGTTGTCGTAGCCGTAGCGCTCGCGCATGCGCAGCTGGCCCTCGGCCACGTTCTGGCCGCTCTGGTAGTAGTCCTCGATGCCCAGCCCGAGCTCGGCCGCGCCCTGGTCGAGGAGGTTGCAGAAGACGGGGCACCGGTCGACCGGCTGGCCAGACGCGGCCGCGACGAGCCGTTCCATTGCTGTCATCATGGGTGCACCTCGGCGATCAGGTCCTCGATGACTTTCGCGGCGGTCACGGCGTCGGGCGCCCAGGTGTCGGCCTCGATGGCCTTGAAGAGCTCAGCGTCGAAGCGGAAGGGCGCGCCGCCCACGATGATTCGAACCTGGCCGTCGAGGCCCCGCTCCCGCAGGAGCCGGCGCACGGCGAGGCAGCCGTGCTCTCCTCGCGCGGTGTGGACCATCATGGCTGAGATGCCGATGACCCGGGCGTGGCACGAGACGGCCTCGTCGACGAAGCGCTCGGGGGCGACGTTGACCCCGAGATCGTGCACGTCGATCATCCGTGCTCTCAGGCACCCGAGGACGATCCGCTTGCCCAGCGAGTGCATGTCTCCCGAGGCGGTGCCGAGGACCACGACGCCCCTGACCAAAGGGCTCTTCTTGAACTTCTTGATCATCTCGGCCGTCACCGTGTCGGCGATCTGCGCGGTCATGAAGTGCTGGGCGAGGTTGGCGTCGAAGTGCTCGCTGATGGACTTGACCATCAGGTCCATCGCGGGGAGCACGATGTGGAAGACGATGTCCTCCGGGCTGATGCCGCTCGCCTCCGCGTCGTGGACGACCTGCAGGGCGCGGTCCCGATCCGTGTCGAAGATGGCCTCATTGTAGGCCGTGATGATGTTCTCGAGCATCGGCTTCCCCTTCTCGGTCAAGACGGAACTCCGCGTCGCGGAAGAGCTCGAGGCACACCCGCGCGGCCTCGGGGTCGTAGCGGGTGCCGAGCCCGCTCTCGATCTCCTCGAGCGCGACGCCAGGCGCGAGCCCAGGCCGGTACGGGCGGTGCGCCGACATCGCCTCGACGACGTCGGCGACGATGAGGATGCGGGCGTCGGGCAGTATCGCGTCGCCCTTGAGGCCATGAGGGTAGCCGGACCCGTCGAGGTGCTCGTGGTGCTGGCGCACGATGTCGGCGATGGGCCAGGGGAAGTCGATGGACCGGAGGATCTCGTAGCCCGCCTCGACGTGTGTCTGCACCATCTGGTACTCGATGGCCGACAGCTTCCCCGGGCGGCTCAGGATCTCGGAGGGGATGTGGATCTTCCCGACGTCGTGGACCATCGCGGCCAGGCGNNGTGGCCGGCGGTGTACGGATCGCGGAGCTCCATGGTGTTGGCGAGCGTCTGGATCGTCGACTCCATCGTCGCCTGGAGCCGGATGAGGCCCCGCTCCTTGTCGATGCGCGTGCGCAGCGCCTGCACCCCGTAGGTGAGGTCGCTCGCCAGCTCGACCAGGAGCGCCACCTCCTCGTCGTCAAGGGCTCCCGGGTCGGCCGAGTAGATGGTGAGCGCCCCGAGCACGCCGTGCTCGTTCTTGAGGGGCAAGCTGACGGTGGCCCTGAGGCCCGAGCGCCGCGCGGCTTCGCGGCAGTGGGCGAACGCGGGGTCCGTGCCGATGTCTCGGGTGACTCGAGGGAGGCCGGTCTTGAGCGCGGCCGCCACCGGCTCCGCGACCAGCCAACCTTCCCATTGACCCGCCCACGCCCGTGGCTGCATTGGCGCTTGGTCGCCCTCGACATAGCCGATCCACACCGCCCGGTACCCGCCGGCGGTCACCAGGACCTGGCACATGCTCTCGAGGAGCTCGTGTTCGGTGTTCGCGCGGACCAGCGCTTCGTTGCCGCTCGAGAGCGTCTTGAGGGCGTGGTTGATGCGACGCAGGGAGATCTCGGCGCGTTTCCTCTCGGTGATGTCGCGGATGACGCCCCGGTACGACTGGACATGGCCGGAGGCGTCCCTGACCGCGGTGAGGGCGCAGTGAGCGGCGAAGTTCTCGCCGCCTTTTCGCTTCAAGTCCACCTCGAGCTCGGCGGTACCCTGGGCGTCGACCAGCGCGAGGAAACGCTCATGCGTGCCGGGGGCGGCGTAGAGGTCGGCCGCCAGGTTGAGGCGCCTCGTCTCGTCCTTGGAGCCGTACCCGAGCACCTCGATGCCCTTGCGATTCATGTCGAGGATGTCGCCCGCGGCGCTGGCGATGAACAGGCCGTCGAACGACTCCTCGAACAGCGTGCGGTACTTCTGCTCGCTCTGGCGCAGGGCCGCGACCGCTTCGCGGCGGGCGGTGGCGTCGCGCACGACCGTGACGATTCCTTTCGGGCCCTTGGCCCCTTCGCTGATCGCCGCGCCCTTGATCTCGGCGTAGATCGACGTGCCGTCTGGCCGGAGAAGGCGATAGTCCGCGTCGACGACCGGCGCTCCCCGGCTGCTGTGGGTCATGTTCTCGATCGCGCGGTCTCGGTCTTCCGGGGCGATCCACCGCATGGCGTCTTGGCCGCGAAGGTCGGCGTTCCGGTCGAGGCCGAGCAGCTCGTTCAACTTCGGGGACGCGAAGATGACTCGCCCCTGCGCGTCGAGGACGCCGACGCCGTCGGGCGAGGCCGCGATGAACGAGCGGTGCAAGGCTTCGCTCTCACGCAGCGCGATCTCCGCCTCTTCGCGCTTCCGGCTCTCTCGCTCCTCGGTCAAGGCGCGCTGGACAGCCGAGGGCAAGCGGGCCAGCCGGTCCTTCAGGACGTAGTCCCGCGCGCCGGCCCTGAGCAGCTCGACGGCCAGCTCGTCGCCGACGGCGCCGGTGACCATGATGACGGGCGTCTGGGGACGCTGTTCGCGCGCGATGCGCAGCGCCTCGTGGCCGTCGAAGGCCGGGAGCCGGAAGTCAGAGAGGATGACGTGGGGTCGAAACTCCGAGAGCGCGCGGGTGAAGGCCTCTCGCGACTGGACTCGCAAACTCTCGAAGGACATCCCCGCCTCGCGCAGGGCCATCGCGTTGAGCTCGGCGTCCTCCGGGGTGTCCTCGAGCATCAAGATCCTCAGCTCGGGGTTCGGTGGCCCGCGGGCGCTCTGTTGGCCGTCGGCTTCCATCGTCGACCTCGAATCACTTGGGCGCGTGGTTGATGAGCAGCCAGTACAGCCCGAGCTGCGACACGACGCGCGCGAACTCCTCGAAGCCGACGGGCTTGCTGACGAAGCTGTTCACCCCCTGCTCGTAGCTCTTCATGATGTCTCGATCCTCGTTGGAGGACGTGAGCACCACCACGGGGATCTTCCTCGTGTTCTCGTTGGCCTTGAGCCGCTCGAGCACCTCGAGCCCGTCGACC
>PMBV01000467.1 GCA_003153055.1 Myxococcales bacterium | reverse complement strand
CCAACTTCCCGTCTTGGAGATCGGCTTTGTCAGCGGTGACCCAATCTTCGAGCGTGTTCTGGGGCAAATAGAGCTTCATGGGGTGATTCGAGCGTCCTCGGTCGATCGGTCCCTTTCAGCATGGCAGGAAGTGGACCATTTTTCCTGCCTGAATGGTGATTTCGTACTCAGCAGCGGCTTTCAATGGGTATTAAAGCTGAGTCCAAAGTCTCACCACCCGGAACCCGCCATGAACAACGACACCGTGACCGTCCTCGACTCNNGTGGACTTCTGGGCCACGTGGTGCGCACCGTGCCGCGCCATCGCCCCCACCCTCGAGGAGCTGGCGACCCAGTACAAGGGCAAGGTCAAGGTGGCGAAGGTCGACGTCGACGCCAACAACGAGATCGCCCAGCAGTTCGGCATCCGCTCCATTCCTACGCTCTTGCTCTTCAAGGGCGGCCGGGTCGTAGAGCAGATCGTCGGGGGCGTGCCCAAGACCAAGCTCGAGGACAGCATCAAAAAGGCTCTGTAAGGCTCGCGGGTCTGAAGAAGGGCATGCTGTGCTCGGTCACCTCCTGAAGCCCGAGTACGAGGAGCTCATCCGCAAGAAGGACTGGGAGTCTCTTCGAGTCGCCTTCGAGGAGGTCGACCCAGCAGACATCGCCGAGGTGCTCGACGAGCTCCCCCCTCGAGAATCGGGGGTGATCTTCCGCATCCTCCCCCGAGACGTCGCCGGGGCCTCGTTCGGGTACCTCCCGCTCGAGCAACAGACGGGCATCGTGCAGACGCTGGGCTCCGATGCCCTGGCGCGGCTCCTCAACGAGATGTCTCCCGACGACCGCACGCGGTTGTTCGACGAGCTCCCCGCCGCCGTCACCCAGCGGGCGCTGGAGCAGCTCAAGCCCGAAGAGCTCAAGGTCGCCCGGGCGCTGCTCGGCTACCCGGAGGGCTCTGCTGGGCGCTTCATGACGCCCAAGTACCTGGCCCTCAAGCCCTCGATGACCGCCAGGGACTCCCTGGAGTTCCTCCGCGCCAACGGCAAGGGCCGAGAGACCCTGAACACGCTCTACGTGGTCGATGAGCGCAGCGTGTTGCTGTTCGACGTGCTCCTGGCTGACCTCGTCATGGCGGCCCCCGAAGCCAAGGTGCAAGCCCTCGAGAGCCGCGCGCTGGTGTCGATCCCCGCCACGGCCGGGCGCGACGAGGTGGTGTCCACCTTCGAGAAGTACGACCGGGTGGCCTTGCCCGTCACCGACACCCGCGGGGCCATGCTGGGCATCATCACCGCCGACGACGTCCTCGACGTGGCCGAAGAGAAGGCGACCGAGGAGATCCACAAACTGGGCGGCATGGAGGCCCTCGACGCCCCCTACATGGACATCGGCGCCCTCGAGATGCTGAAGAAGCGCGGCGGGTGGCTCTCGATTCTCCTGGTCGGTGAGATGTTCACCACCACGGCGATGACGTACTTCCAGGGCGCCATCGAGCGGGCCGTGGTGCTCGCCCTCTTCGTGCCCCTCATCATCTCGTCGGGAGGCAACTCGGGCAGTCAGGCGACGTCGATCATCATCCGCGCCCTCGCAGTGCGAGAGATCGAGCTGGGCGACTGGCTCAAGGTGCTCCTGCGCGAGCTGCGATCAGGCGTCATGCTCGGGCTCCTGTTGGGAGGCATCGGCATGGTGCGCATCTTCCTCTGGGAGCTGCTCCACCACGCCGGGCTCATTCACTCGACCTACGGCGACCATTACCTCCTCGTGGCGCTCACCGTGGGGCTGAGCTTGGTGGGCGTGGTGCTCTTCGGCTCCGTCACCGGCTCGATGCTGCCGTTCCTGCTCCGAAGGCTGGGCTTCGACCCCGCGACCGCCTCGGCCCCATTCGTCGCCACCCTCGTCGACGTGAGCGGCATCGTCATCTACTTCACGGTCGCCAGTCTGCTCCTGGGCTCGACGCTCCTCGCCCACTGAGTCCCCAGCGGTGCTACCGGCCTGATGCGAAGCGGGCGTGAAGGAGCAGGTCGTCGCCAATGGCCTCGGCCCTCAGCCCGGTCAACGTCGGCGCCGTCGCCGGGGTGAGTCGGCCCAGCTCGCCCACCCAGGTCAGCCCAGGGTGGCCGAACAGCTTGGGGGCGACGAAGAGCATCAGCTCGTCGGCGAGGCGCTGGCCGATGAAGGCCGCGTGCACCTCGGCCCCACCCTCGACCAAGACGTGGAGGAGCCCGGCCTTGCACAGCTTCTCGAGCAAGGGCCGCAGCGCCACCTGGCCGTGTCGAGCAGGTAGGGTCCACAGCTCCACGCCCTTCTTGGCCAGCGCTCGGGCCCTGGCGTGCTGGCCCGAGACCAGGGTCGCCACGATGGTGCGGGCCTCGCTGGTGTCGAAGACGCGAGCGCGGGGCGCGCTCCCGAGCCGGGAGTCGAGCACCACGCGCACTGGGTTGCGCCCTCCCGGAAACCGAGTGGTGAGCTGGGGGTCGTCGGCCGACACGGTGCCGGCCCCCACGACGATGGCGTCCACCTGGTTCCGCAGCGCTTGAGCTCGCGCCCGCGAGGCCTCCGAGGTGATCCACTTGGAGCGCCGCGCCTCGGTGGCCAACTTGCCGTCGAGCGTCACCCCGGCCTTGAGCGTCACCCACGGCAGGCCGGTGGTCACCGACTTGAAGAAGGGCTGGTTCAAGGCGTCGGCGTCTTCCCGCAGCACCTCGGGCACCACCGCCACCCCCGCGGCGACCAGGCGGCGGTGACCCTTGCCGTTGACCAGCGGGTTCGGGTCGGCCGAGGCGTAGACGACGCGGGCGATTCCCGCGGAGATGATCGCCTCGGTGCACGGCGGTGTCCGCCCTTGGTGATTGCAGGGCTCGAGGGTCGAGTAGAGCGTCGCGCCCTTGGCCCTGGGGCCAGCCTTGGCGAGGGCCACTGCCTCGGCGTGCGGCGTGCCGGCCCGGGCGTGAAAGCCGGTGGCGATGACCTGCCCGGCCTTGACGATCACCGCCCCCACCGCGGGGTTGGGGTGGGTGCGGCCGAGCGCCTTTTTGGCCTCAGCCACCGCGCGCTTCATGTAGCGCTCGTCGCTCACCGCGTTGGCCCCCGGGGCAGCCCGGGGCCTCGCCCCTCGAGGATCTCCTTCAGCTCGGACATGAACTCGGCGATGTCTCGGAAGCTCCGGTACACCGAGGCGAAGCGCACGTAGGCCACCTCATCGAGGGCGTGGAGGCGCTCCATCACCATCTCGCCGATGGCCGTCGAGGGCACCTCCTTCTCGCCCGCCTCCTGCACCTTGCGCTCGATCTGCTGGGTCAACGCCTCGACCTGCTCGACCGAGACGGGGCGCTTCTCGCAGGCCTTCTTCAGCCCCGCCATGAGCTTGTCTCGATCGAAGGCCTCGCGGCGGCCGTCTTTCTTCACCACCAGCGGGTTGAGCTCCTCCACCCGTTCATAGGTGGTGAAGCGTCGCTTGCACGTCTCGCACTCGCGGCGGCGGCGAATGATGGTGGCCTCGGCGGAGTCGCGCGAGTCCAGCACCCGGGTATCGCCGGCGTGGCAGAAAGGACAGCGCACGGAGTGCTCAGACCTTACGAAGCCGCGAGAGGTACAGGGGGAACGAGCGGGTGAGCTCCTTCACCTCGCCGCGAACCTTCTCGAGCGCCGCGTCGTTGGTCGGCTGATCGAGCGCTCGCCCGATGAGCTTCGCCACCACCGCCATCTCGGGCTCCTTCATGCCCCGCGTGGTGATGGCCGGCGTGCCGACCCGAATGCCCGAGCTCACCGTTGGCTTCTCGGGGTCGAAGGGAATCTGGTTCTTGTTGACGGTGATGCCGGCGCGGCCAAGCGCCTCTTCGGCCACCTTGCCGGTCACCTTCTTGGGGCGCACGTCGAGCAGCAGGAGGTGGTTGTCGGTTCCCCCCGACACCAGCCGAATGCCCTGCGCGCTGAGCCCTTCGGCCAGGGCCTTGGCGTTGGCGACGATCTGCCGGGCGTACACCTTGAACGCCGGCTGCAGCGCCTCCAAAAAAGCCACCGCCTTGCCGGCCACCACGTGCATCAGCGGGCCACCTTGAATACCCGGAAAGACCTGAGAGTTGATCGCTTTCGCGTGGGCCTCCCGCATCAACACCAAGCCCGACCGAGGGCCGCGGAGCGTCTTGTGGGTGGTCGAGGTGACGATGTCGGCGAAGGGCACCGGCGACGGGTGGACCCCCGCCGCGACCAACCCGGCGATGTGGGCCATGTCGACCATCAGCGCCGCCCCGACCGAGTCGGCGATCTCGCGGAACTTGGCGAAGTCGAGGGTGCGCGGGTAGGCCGACGCGCCCACCACCAGCACGCGGGGCCGGTGCTCTTTGGCCAGCGCATCAACCTGGGCGAAGTCGATGACCTCGGTGTCCCGGGTCAGGCCGTAGTGCACCGCCTTGTACAGCTTGCCCGAGAAGTTGAACGCCGAGCCGTGGGTGAGGTGCCCGCCGGAGTTGAGATCGAGCCCGAGCAGCGTGTCACCCGGCTTCATCATCGCCATGTAGGCCGCCATGTTGGCCTGGCTGCCGGAGTGGGCTTGCACGTTGGCCGAGGTGGCGCCGAACAGCGTGAGGGCTCGATCGATGGCCAGCTGCTCCGCCCGGTCGACCTCCTCGCAACCGCCGTAGTAGCGCTTG
>PMBV01000170.1 GCA_003153055.1 Myxococcales bacterium | reverse complement strand
CCTCAACCCCACCCCTGAACGGTTACCTCGGCGAAGCTCGAGGTAAGGTGGGATCACTATTCTCGGAGGTAGCGAAGTGGCACGCCAGGGTGTCGGGCCGTACTTTAGAGGCGGCTGAAGCTTGGGGGCGGTGGAAGGTTGATGGTGTCCTCACGCCCGGCCCCCTCGGCCCCCTCCGGACGCGGCCGTCGACCCCAGCAGCTGTCGCTCGCGTGCCCGGCTCGCCTCTGTCTCGCTGTCGTCGCGAGGCGGAGTATCCCCGGGCCGCATACATCGGGGCGACGTTCGGGTCCGACACCACCACCGCCTGCCCCATTTTCTCCAGGCACTGGGCCACCACTTACTCTCCGTCGAGGCTTCCTCGCGCGGCCCGCACCTCGGCGTTTCGGGCTCGGCCGGCGTTTCTCACCAGTCGCCTTGTGAGCAATTCCGGCCTCCAGGCACTCCCTCGGCGGCGTCTGGCACGGCGAATGTAGCAGGTTTGCTCATGCGAGCGCCTGACCTCTCAAGTGTCCTGGAGCGCCACCACCACGACCCCACCCAACTCGTGCAGATCCTCCGGGATGTGCAAGAGCTGGCCGGGTTCATTTCACCCCAGACCATCACCGAGTTGGGGGGCTCGCTGGGCCTCCCCCGTGCTCAGGTCGAAGGCGTCGCGGGCTTCTATTCGTTCTTCGCCACCTCACCCAAAGGCGAATACCGAGTCCTTTTCAGCCACAACGTCACCGACGAGATGCTCGGCAGCGCCGCGCTCGTCGAGCGAATATGCGACGCCTTCGGGGTCAGGCCCGGTGTCGTTTCTGAGGACGGCCGAGTCAGTGTCGACCTCACGTCTTGTACTGGGCTGTGCGACCAAGGCCCTGCGCTCCTCGTCAACGGCTGGGCGATCGGCCGGCTGACGGAGGACCGCATCGACTCCATCGTCGAGCTGGTGCGAGCCCAGGCGCCGCTGCCGAGCTGGCCCAAAGAGCTCTTCCGCATCGATGACAGCGTCTACCGCAAGGACATGCTCCTCTCGGGCGCGGCGGTCGCCGGAGACCCCCTCAGGGCGGCGCTCCAAAAGGGCCCCGAGGCCACGCTCGAGGAAATCAAGCAATCGGGGTTGAGGGGCCGAGGCGGAGCCGGCTTCTCCACTGCGCTCAAGTGGGAGGCGGCGAAGCGCGCACCCGGGCCCACGCGCTTCGTTGTCTGCAACGCCGACGAGGGCGAACCGGGCACCTTCAAGGACCGCGTGCTCCTCCACAGTCACCTCGACCTGGTGCTCGACGGCATGACGGTCTGCGCTTTCGCCATCGGGGCCCAGAAGGGCTTCCTCTACCTCCGTGGCGAATACCTCTTCCTCAAGGCCCCCATCGAAGCGGCGCTGGCGGCCCGGCGAAAGGGGCGCTTGCTCGGGCGCGACGTCCTCGGCCGTCGAGGCTTCGACTTCGACATCGCGCTCCACCTCGGAGCCGGCGCCTACGTCTGTGGCGAAGAGTCGGCGCTCATCGAGTCGCTTGAGGGCAAGCGCGGCATTCCCCGGAACCGGCCGCCGTTCCCCGTCACCCACGGCTACCTCCGCCAGCCGACGGTGGTGAACAACGTCGAGACGCTGGCCGCCGCGGCCCTCATCGCCAAGCACGGGGCCGCCTGGTACCGCTCCCGAGGCACGCCCAAATCTCCCGGCACCAAGGTGTTCTCGGTCTCCGGCGACTGCGAGCGCCCCGGCATCTACGAATACCCCCTGGGAGTCACCGTGAAGCAGGTGCTCGACGAGGCGGGCGCGAGAGACACCCAGGCGGTGCAGGTCGGCGGCGCGGCTGGGGTGCTCCTCTCGCAGACGGAGCTCGGCCGGCACCTCTGCCACGAGGAGCTCCTCGGCTCGGGGGCCATCATGGTCTTCGACGCCCGTCGCGACATGCTCGACGTCGCGGTGAACTTCGCCCGTTTCTTCGCCCACGAGAGCTGCGGCTTCTGCACGCCCTGCCGGGTGGGGACGACGCTGCTCCAGCGGTCAATCAAGGCGCTGGCGGGAGGCAAGGGCACCCGCAAGGACCTCAAGGACGCTCTGCGCATCAGCCGGCTCCTCAAGGACGCCAGCCACTGCGGTCTTGGCCACAGCGCTTGCGGCCCGATGCTGGACCTCCACGCCAAGTTCAAGCCCACCATCGAGCGGCGGCTCTCGTCGCTCGAGATTCAGCCCACCTTCGACCTCGACGAGGCGCTGGCTCCGGCCCGCGAGCTCACCGGCCGTGACGATGCCCTGGCCCACCTGGAGGACGCATGAGCGAGACGGCGCCGAAGACGTTCGTCCTCGACGGCAAGGACATTCCCTTCTCCGAGGGCCAGACGGTACTTCAGGCCGCCCTCGCCGCCGGCACCTACATTCCTCACCTCTGCTCTCACCCGGAGTTCAAGCCCCACGGGAGCTGCCGGGTCTGCACCGTCAAGGTGGACGGACGGCCCCACGCCTCGTGCACCTACCCAGCCAGCGAGAACCTGGTGGTGGAGTCGGAGGTCCAGGACGTTCAGGAGCTCCGGCGCGGACTGGTGCAGCTCCTCTTCGTCGAGGGGAACCATTTCTGCCCCTCCTGCGAGAAGAGCGGCGGGTGCACCCTGCAGGCGGTGGGCTACGTCCTCGAGGTCACCTCTCCCCATTTCGCCCAGCTCTTCCCCGATCGCCCGGTCGACGCCTCGCACCCCGACCTGCTCCTCGACTTCAACCGCTGCATCCTCTGTGAGCTGTGCGTCAGGGCCTCGAGCGAGGTCGACAACAAGCACGTCTTCGCTCTCTCGGGCCGGGGCATCGACAAGCACCTCATCGTCAACTCCGAGTCGGGCCGGCTCAAGGACACCTCCATCGCCGCCACCGACACCGCCGTCGACGTCTGCCCGGTGGGCGTCATCTTGAAGAAACGCCGTGGCTTCTGGGTGCCCATCGGTCAGCGCCGGTACGACAAGGCGCCCATCTCGCAAATGGCCCCCGCGCCCAAGGTGCTGCCATGACGGCCCCGGCGAGCTCCAAATCGGTCATCGTCACCGCGCCGCCCAAGAAGAAGCTCAAGGTGGCCACCACCTCGCTGGCCGGCTGCTTCGGTTGCCACATGTCGCTCCTCGACATCGACGAGCGGCTGTTCGAGCTGCTCGAGCACGTGGAGCTCGACCGGTCGCCCCTCACCGACCTCAAGGTCTGCGGGCCCTGCGACCTCGGCATCATCGAGGGAGGCATCTGCAACGCCGAGAACGTGCACGTGCTCCGCGAATTTCGTCACCGCTGCAAGGTGCTCTTGGCCATCGGAGCCTGCGCGGTGAACGGCGGGCTCCCGGCCCAACGCAACCACCTCGACGTGCGCGAGTGCCTCAAGACCGTCTACCGCGAGGTGCCCAACGACGCCGAGCTCCCCCTGCCGCTCGACAAGGTGCACCCGCTACACGACGTGGTGAAGGTCGACTACTTCCTCCCCGGGTGCCCACCGCCGGGAGACGCCATCTGGCAGTTCCTCTCCGACATCATCGCCGGGCGCACGCCGCACCTGGGCCACGGGCTCATTCACTACGACTGAACGAGGCTTCACAAATGAGCACTGAGCTCGAGACCGCCAAGCAGAGCGAGAAGCCACTGCGCCGCATCGCCATCGACCCCGTCTCGCGCGTGGAGGGCCACGGGAAGGTGACGCTGCTCCTCGACGAGGGAGGCCACGTGCACCAGGTGCGACTCCACATCGTCGAGTTCCGGGGCTTCGAGCG
>PMBV01000001.1 GCA_003153055.1 Myxococcales bacterium | reverse complement strand
GCTTGCCCCCGTGGCGAACGACGCAACCAGAGCCAGTTCTTGGGACGGAGAAGATCGAGACATGAGGGTCACAGCTCCTGTTGAGTGGCTGGGCGTTGGCGGTTGGACCACCGAGACCTGATGCATTCCGTGTGGTATGCGCCGGTCTACCATGCGGTAGACTGCAGGGAAAGACGATCCCCGCGAACAGCCTCGCCCTTCAGCGCGTCCGACGAGTTCCAGGGGCTAGAGCCGGCTCGGTCGCCGGGGTGAGCCCAGCGAGCGTTCGCCACTCCCACACGCCGGTGACGGCGACCAGCAGGGTGAGGAGACTCGCCACCACGAAGCCTTCGGCGAAGCCCCGGTTCAGGTGCTGGTACAAGTAGAAGAACATGAAGATGACATGGAGCCCGATGAGGAGGGCGAGGGCAGGGCGCTGTCGATCTTTCCGGAGCATGAGCCCCACGGCCATGAGCCCGAGCATGTTCCAGTAGTACATGTTNNCAGCCCCAGCATGTTCCAGTAGTACATGTTCACGGTGAGCCAGGCGAACACGAGCAACGGCCCCATCACGAAGGCCTCGACGTCATCGGCGCGACGAATGAGCTGGGCGACGAGCCACGTGAAGGCGAGGCGGACCAACAGGAAGCCCAAGGCGTGGTCGGCGATGTCGACGTCCCGGCGGGCCTGGAGGATCTCGGACGGAAAGAGCCCCCAGGTGGGCCACGAGCCAGCGGCGTACTGCAGGTACACCGTCTTCAGCGAGTACTGGATGGAGTAGAACTTCTCCACCTGCGCTACCTGGATCCGCCGGGCGTACTCCAGCCAGGCCTCATGGCCGAACATCATCGAGGCGATGGCGACTGCCGCTCCGCCCACCACCACGGCGCCCAGGAGGAAGTCGCGGTACTCCTGCTTGATGGTGCGGGTGCGCCTCCACTCGAAGCCGGCGCGGATGAGGAGCGCCACGCCGAAGAAGACGGGAAAGAGCTTGGTGGCCGCCGCATAGCCCAGGAGCCCTCCGGCCACCCCGTACCGCTGCCGCTTGAGGAAGCACGCGGACAGCCCCAGAGCCAACAGCCAGTCCCAGCGAAGGAAGCTGCCCGACAGGTAGTCGAACACGAGCGGAGGCATCGCCCAGACGAGGAGCCCCATGGCGGCGACCCGGTGGCCGAACGTGCGAAGGACGCACAGCCAGAGGGCCAACATCAAGAGCATGTCGAGCCAGCCGAGCCACGCGGCCCCCTCGACCGACAGCGGCACCAGCTTGGCCAGCGGGTGCGCGATGATCGACCAGGCCGGCGAGTTCGAGTTGCCGTGATCGTCGATCACCCGGCTCCAATCGAGAGGAAACAGCCGAGTCATCGTCACCCAGTCGTTCTTGAACGACACCCACGCCTCGTCAGAGAAGCGCGCGCGCACCTCGGTCGCGTCTTTGAGCGCCGTCTCGATCGGCATTTCGTCGAAGGTGGTCAGGTCGCGCGTCGAGGGCACTCGGGCCAGCACGTTCGACGTCTCGCGATCGGCGAGAATGGCCGCCTTGTAGAGATTGAACCAGCCCACCTCGCGCTGATACTTGGCCCCAAAGTAGAAGTGAAACTGCTCCCAGGGGTGGACCATCACGACGGCACCTGACTGAACGCCCTGGGAGACCCACCCCAGGGACAGCAGGGCGGCGAGCGTGACTGTGACGACCTTGGGGCCTCGTTGGGGACTGAACCCCGCGGCCCACGAGCGCAGGCGCTTCATCCGCTCGCTCAGCGCCTCACCGAAGCCGGCCTGCAAGAGCCACGCGCAGGCCAACACCAGAGGAAGCGCCGTCAGCGCGTACGCAACCGAGGTGTTGGCCCGCAGAGCTCCGTAGTTGGCCCAGGCGTAGACCATGAGGCCGGCGAGGACGCCCGCGACCCGCGCCCGTTCTCGCTCGAAGCGCCCGGCCGCCATGAGGTCGATGAGGAGGAGGGCGACCGACGCCTCGAGGATGACGATCTTGATGATGCCCGAGATGAAATGGTTCATGTGCGCTTGCGAATCGTCACGCCGGCTCGTAAGGGACGGCTGCTACCACCCTGAAAAGCGAGCGAGCAACCATGAGTGTGCAGGAACGCGAAGTCTTGGCGGCGATGGGCACGGTGATGGACCCTGATCTCAACACCGATCTGGTGACCGCCGGAATGGTGAAGGACGTGAAGATCTCCGGCGGCGAAGTGTCGGTGAGGATCGAGCTCACCACGCCCGCGTGCCCCATCAAAGATCAACTGAAGAGCCAGGCCACGGCCGCCATCAAGAAGATCCCCGGCGTCACCTCGGTCGCCGTCGACATGTCGTCCAAGGTGCGGGCCGCGCCGATGGGCGGCGGGGCGAAGGACGCGCTGCTCCCCGACGTCAAGAACGTGGTGCTGGTGGGCGCCGGCAAGGGCGGGGTCGGGAAGTCTACCGTCGCGGTGAACCTCGCGTGCGCCCTCGCTCGCCACGGCGCCAAGGTCGGCCTTCTCGACGCCGACTTCTACGGCCCGTCGATCCCCATGATGACGGGCATCACCCGAAAGCCCGTAAGCAGCGACGGAAAGACGCTCGACACCCTCGACGCGCACGGGATCAAGGTGATGTCGATCGGGTTCATGATCGATCCCGACCAAGCGCTGATCTGGCGGGGGCCGATGATCCACGGCGCCGTGCTACAGCTCGTCCGCGACGTGTCGTGGGGCGAGCTCGACTACCTCATCGTCGACCTGCCACCGGGAACCGGCGACGTACCGCTGACGGTCGCGCAGCAGCTCCGCAGCGCCGGGGCGGTGCTCGTCACTACCCCGCAAGACGTCGCGCTGGCCGACGTCGTCCGCGCGAAGCAGATGTTCGACAAGCTTGGGGTCCCCGTCCTGGGCATCGTCGAGAACATGACCGAGTTCATCTGCCCCCACTGCGGCAAGGGCACTCACATCTTCGACGAGGGAGGGGGCCGCAAGGCGGCCGAGCTGATGGGCGTCGCTTTGCTGGGCGAGGTCCCGCTCGATCTCAAGATCCGCCAGGGTGGCGACAAGGGGCTCCCGGTCGTCATGGGGTTCCCCGACAGCCCGGAGGCGAAGGGGTTCATGGACCTCGCCACGCACGTCGCGGCGCGAGTCTCTCAAGAGAACTCGCTCCGGCAGACCCCGTCGGTGACCGTGCACACCGCGTAGAGAACGCCTACACTCGAGCCCACATGATCGAGGACGCGCTACCCGACGATGATCCGCTCGATGATCAGCCCCATGACGAGCCGAGCAAGGGTTTTGTCCCCGATTTCGTGAGACGGCTCGCCTGGGCGGGCCTGGGCGCCGTGTTCATGTCCGAGGAGGGCATTCGGCGACTGGGCAGTCAGCTGAAGTTGCCCAAGGAGGCCTTGAGCTACCTGTTGGCGCAGGCCGAGAAGACGAAGGACGAAGTGGGCCGCGTCGTCAGCGAGGAGGTGCGCAAGCTCCTCCAGTCGGAGCGCCTGCGCGATGAGCTGGTGAAGCTCGTCTCGCAGATGACGATCGAGGTGAAAGCGGAGGTCCGCCTGGTGCCGGATCGGGTGCGCGACGAGCCTGGGGTCGTCGAACCACGGGTGAAGGTGAGCGAGCTCAGGACGAAGTACACCTCGAGGAAGAAGGCCGTGGGAGAGCCAAGCACCTCGTGAAGCGCCGGCCGCTCTTCTTCGTGCTGGCGGCGGTTGGCCTCGTCGTGTGGAAAGGGGGCTTCGGGTACCTGGCCAGCGAGCGGACGCTCCTCTTCCGGTTCCCCGTTTCCTTCGGCGACGTACGCCGTGTCGAGCTGCAGTTGTGGGATGAGGGGTCGCTCATCAAGCGAGTGGTCGAGGAGTCTCCCTCGGGGCTGACGCTCGAGCCCACCTTGCGGGTGCCGCTCGCGCGCGGGAGCTATCGCGCGATCGGGATCGTGTGGCTGTCAGCCGAGCCGCGATCGCGTACCTTTCAGATCGACTTCGACCCGAAGGCCGACGACGAGGTCGTCCTTTCCTTCGGTCGGTAGGTGAACCAAGGGGAAGCGCCATGGACTTCATTCGACTCGAGGTGGAAGGGCCGACGGCGGTCGTCACCGTGGACCGGCCCAAGGCACTCAACGCGCTCAGCTCGCAGACGCTGCTCGAGCTCGAGGCGGCGCTCAGGCAGTGCGCGTCGGATCGGGCGCTCAGGGCGTTGATCGTCACCGGAGCTGGCGAGAAGGCCTTCGTGGCAGGGGCCGACATCTCGGAGATGACCCGCTTCACCACGACGGAGGCGCTGGCGTTCGCAGAGCTCGGCCACCGCGTGCTGGGAGCGCTCGAGGGGCTCACCATTCCGACGATCGCGGCGGTCAACGGGTACGCGCTCGGGGGAGGGTGCGAGCTCGCCCTCGCCTGCGACATCGCCTACGCGTCGAGCACGGCGAAGCTGGGGCTGCCCGAGGTCGGCTTGGGGGTGATGCCCGGCTTCGGCGGGACGCAGCGTCTCACGCGGCTGGTCGGTCGCGCCCGGGCGAAGGAGCTCATCTTTTCGGGTGAGGCGATCGATGCCCAGAAGGCCAAGGAGATCGGCCTCGTCCTCGAGGTGGTTCCCCCCGCGGAGCTGATGCCCCGATGCAAAGCGCTCGCGGCCGTCATCGCCAGGCGCGGGCCCGTGGGGATCGCTCAAGCGAAGCGGGTCATCCAGGCAGGGGCCGAGCTTCCCCTCTCGGCCGCCAACGAGCTCGAGCGACAAGCGTTCGGGCTCTTGTTCGGCACGGCGGATCAGAAGGAGGGCATGGCCGCCTTCATCGAAAAGCGCGACCCTCAATTCAAGCACCGGTGAGCGCCATGACCTATCAGCTCACCGAAGACCAGCAGATGATCGCCGCCACCGCGCGCGCCTTCGCGGATGACAAGTTGAAACCCAACGCCGCGCGATGGGACGAAGAAAAGCGTCTCGATAGGCCGACACTACAGGCAATGGCCGCGCTGGGCTTCGCCAGCATCTATATCAAAGAAGATACGGGCGGCGCGGGCCTCGGGCGTCTGGAGGCAGCGCTGATCTTCGAAGAACTCTCGCGCGGCTGCGTCTCCACAGCCGCGTTCATGTCGATCCACAATATGAGCACGTGGATGATCGATATGTTCGGCGATGACGAATTGCGCCAGCGTTTCGTGCCGCGCCTCACACGCATGGATGCGATCGGCTCCTATTGCTTGACCGAGCCGAGTTCCGGCTCCGACGCCGCCGCGCTGCGCACCAGCGCGCGAAAGGATGGCAACGCGCATTACGTGCTGAACGGCTCGAAAGCCTTCATCTCCGGCGCGGGCCTCTCGGATCTCTACGTCGTGATGGCGCGCACCGGCGAGGACGGCGCGCGCGGCGTCTCCGCGTTCGTGGTGGAGAAGGACACGCTCGGCCTTTCCTTTGGCAAGCCGGAGCGGAAGATGGGCTGGAACGCCCAGCCGACCGCGCAAGTCATTCTCGATAATTGCCGCGTGCCTGCGGAAAACCGCATCGGCCCCGAAGGCGAGGGATTCAAGTTCGCCATGCGTGGCCTCGATGGCGGCCGTCTCAACATCGCCGCCTGCTCCCTCGGCGGCGCCAGCGATGCGCTGGACCGCGCGCGCCGCTACGCAGGCGAACGCAAACAATTCGGCCGTGCGCTCGATGATTTCCAGGCCACGCAATTCAAGCTCGCCGACATGGAAACCGAATTAGCGGCCGCCCGCACCTTGCTCTACGAAGCCGCGCGCCGGCTCGATGCTCAAGATGCCGAGGCGACGAAATTCTGCGCCATGGCGAAGCGGTTCGTGACGGATACGTGCTCCAAGGTCGCCAACGACGCGCTTCAGATCCACGGCGGCTACGGCTATCTCGCCGATTACGAAGTCGAGCGCATCGTGCGCGATCTGCGCGTGCACCAAATCCTCGAAGGCACGAACGAGATCATGCGCGTGATCATCGCGCGCGAAATGATGAAGGCCTCCTCATGACGAACATCGCGTTCATCGGCCTGGGCAATATGGGCGGCGGCATGGCCGCCAATCAGGCCAAAGCCGGCCATAAGGTGAGCGCACTCGATCTTTCAGCTGCGGCGCAGGAGAAAGCCAAGGCGTCCGGCTGCACGCCCACCGCTTCTGCCGCCGCCGCAGTGAAGGACGCGGACGCGGTGATCACGATGCTGCCCGCCGGCGCGCATGTGCGCGCGGTCTATGCCGACGAAATCCTGCCGCACGCGAAGAAGGGCGCGCTGCTCATCGATTGCTCGACGATCGATGTGGAAAGCGCCCGCGCCGTCGCTGCGCAAGCGCGCGACGCGGGGTTTCGCGCGGCGGATGCGCCCGTGTCCGGCGGCACGGCGGCCGCGGAGGGCGGCACGCTCGCCTTCATGGTGGGTTGCGACGACGCGGATTTCGGCACGGTCGAGAATGTCTTGAAGCCGATGGCGCGCGCCGTCATTCGGGCGGGCGCTTCGGGCGCGGGTCAGGCCGCGAAGATCTGCAACAACATGATCCTCGGC
>PMBV01000160.1 GCA_003153055.1 Myxococcales bacterium | reverse complement strand
GTCGGCCTCGAGATGAGCGGCAACGGAGGGGCCTTCAAGCAGATGCTCAAGAGCATGATCCACGGGGGGCGAGTGGCGCTGCTGGGCATCCCCAACGGCGAGCTGGCCATCGATTGGAACCAGGTCATCTTCAAGGGCCTCCTGCTCAAGGGCATCTACGGCCGGGAGNNCTGGTACAAGATGGCCGCGATGCTGCGCAGCGGCCTCGACATCGCCGCCGTCGTCACCCACCGCTACCCCATCAGCGACTTCAAGGCGGCCTTCGAGGTGATGCGCACCGGGCAGAGCGGGAAGGTCATCTTGGACTGGTCCGCCAACTGATTCAGGGTCGACACCGAACGAAGCCCTGGTGCCGTGAGAGCGTCACGGCGCAGCGGCCCAGCACGTTCATGCCCAGGAGGGCCGTCGAGCCACAGTCGGCAAAGGGCAGCCGCATCACCGCGAGATCCACCCGCCAGACGACTCCGCCGAAGTCCATGGCGCCGATGACCCCGCGGGCCTCCACCGGTGCGTTGGACGCCCCCCGTCCGGCCCCGATGGCCCGAGACCGTGGCAACAGGCGCTTCCCCGCCGGAGACTCGCTCGATACGGCGGTGATGGGCGAGCCGGTATCCATCATCGCCCAGGAGGGCTCTCCCTCGAGGCCCGTGGCCCAGGCATAGACCGGGGTGCCCCGCGAGCTCGCCACGCACGCCCTGAGGGTACGTTCTTCGAGCGAGTAGGCGTGCCCCACCCCGCCAGCGTCGGGCCAGAAGCGCAGCACCCGAGCTGGGAAGTCGAGCTCAACGGAGCCGGCCGCGGCGAATAGGAGCTGGGGCGAGAGGATGCCCGCCAGCCCATCGGCATCGGCGGGGCGGGAAAAGGGACCGACCGCGAAGCTCATCGGCGACCGGTCACCATCAGCCCACTGCGCCTCCACCCCGCCGACGATGGTGACGGGGATCGGGACCCCGGCGAAATCCACCGCGCTCGCCGAGCGCCCATCGACGGGACGCCCAGGAAAGGCGGAGCGGAAGAACCAGTCGCTCATCACATGGCCAGCGGCGCCCGTGTCGAGGAGGAAGTAGCCCACCGACTCACCGATACGCAGCTCGACGAAGGGTCGCCAAGGCTGGTTCTCGAGGAAGACGATGGGCACGACCCTCGAAGGCCGAGGCTGCGACTGAACGGTGGCGCAGCTCAGAAAGACGAGGCAGAGCAGCGTGCCGCCGAGTCTCAACGTGGCATCACCGCGGCAACAGGACCCCTTTAGGCCGAGAACGAGTTCCCGCACCCGCACGTCGAGCGGGCGTTGGGGTTGTTGAACTTGAACCCCGAGGCCGTGTCGGTGCGGAGGAAGTCGACCTCGGTGCCAGCGAGATACTGAGTCGACAGCTCGTCGGTTGCCAGGGTGATGCCGTCCTGGGTCCACACGGTGTCTCCCGCCTTGGAGTCCTTGACCAGGTTGAGATCATACCCCAGCCCGCTGCAGCCCGAGGGCACGACTCGCACCGTGAGCACGTAGCCTTCAAAGCCTTGCTGCGCCATCACGTCTTTCACCTGCGCTACTGCCGCGCCGGTCAGCTGGAGGATTGGAGCCTGCTTGGAGGGAGAGGGAACTGCTGGAGCTGAAGTCGTCGCGGTGTCTGCCATGGTGAGCCATTTCTACCTCAATCCGCTTGATCAAGGCAAAGCCGCCAGTGTTCAAAGACTTCGGACGCTCACTCCGGCTTCCTTGGAAGAGCGGCCGTCACGTCGATGGTCTTATCGGTCATCTGCCCTTCGCCGATGGAGAGATCGAACGGCACCGGGTCTTCGAGCTGGCTCGATCGAATCTCCAAGTGGTGGATCCCGGGGAACACAGACAGCGGAACCCCGACGTTGCCCAGCTTCTGTGGGCCTCGCCAAATGGTGGCGTCCTTCAGCTTGGGCGTGGTGTGCACCTTCAGCGTCACGTCCTTGAAGGACTTCTCGATGATCTTGAGTGAGTTGGGCTCGCCCAGCTCGATGGGCTCCTCCCAGCGAATGCCCCGGTCCTCGTTGAGGAGCAGCACGGTGTCACCGACCAGGGCCCCGGATTGCTCGGTGATGGGGGTTCGGCCCAGCTCGAGCTGCTGGCGATCCCTGGCGCCCTTGGGCGGCATGACGATGACGCTGGTGGGGGGGTTCGTCGTCACCGACAACCGCACCGGGACGCCACTCGAGAAGGTGCCCTTCGACAAGGCGCTCACGATGGGCTCGCGAAACACGACGATCAACACCACCGCGCTGACGAGCATCACCACCGACACCACGGCCTTGAGTCGTGCCTGGGCCAGCGCCCGCATCGCCTGCACGTCGACCAGCCGAGAGATGTCGTCCTGGGCCGTTTCATCGGACGACTGCTCGGGCACGAGCTTGGAGCGCCGGGGTGGCGCCTCGGGCATCGACGCGACGCTGCTCGTTCGCCGCTTCACCGGGCCTGACGAGGTTCGCCGCCTGGCCCCCTCGGGAGGAGCCGCCTGAGGGGTGGGCTGGCGAGACGGCCTGCGAGGCGAGGCCGCTGGGCTCAGCGTGTCCGGCCCTTCTTCCTCGGCGGTGGGCCCCGCGCGGGTCGCCTCGAAGCCCCGCGCTGGAGTCCTCGCGGCCACGGTCTCGGACAGCTTCGACGCGGCGTAGCGACGGCTGGGGCCCACCGTGCCCTGGGGAGCGCGCTCGACCACCGAGCGGGGCGCTTCCTGGGGCTCCTCGTCGAGTGTCTCGGCGGGCGCTGGCGAAGGCACGAGCGACGGCGGGTCTGGAGGCAGCGTCACCGAGGGCATCACGGGAGCCTCGGAGGCTACCGGATTGCCGGTGGAGGATTCGGTCGAGGGGTTGGGCGCACCCAACCGCCGCTCCTCGGCGAGGCGATCGGCGAAGAGCGTCTCCATCAGCTCCGACACCTGCACGCTGGTCGCGAGCTCCTGGTGCTCGACCAGGTACTGTTCCACCGCGGTGTGGAACTCCCGGGCGTCGCGGTAGCGATCATCGGGAGACCTGGCCAGGGCCCGCATCACCAGCCCATCGAGCTCGACGGGCACCTCGGCGACCAGCGAGGGGGCCTCGATGCGACCAGCGAGCGCCGCCTGGAGCGTGGCCAGCTCGTTCTCGCGCTTGAGGGGACGAACGCCCGTCACCAGCTCGTAGAGAATGAGCCCCAGCGCGAAGATGTCGGCCCGCGCGTCGATCACCTTCCCCCCGGCCTGCTCGGGCGCCATGTAGTCGGGCGTCCCCATCNNGGCGCCATGTAGGCGAACTTGCCCTTGATGGCCCCGGATCTGGTCAGCGAGACCTGATCGGCCGCCTTGGCGATGCCGAAGTCGACCACCTTCACGGCGCCGTCGAAGCTGATGAGGAGGTTCTGGGGCGAGATGTCGCGGTGCACGACCTTCAACGGGCGGCCCTGGTCGTCGACGCGGGAGTGGGCGTAGTACAGCCCTTGGCAGGTGTCGGCCACGATGCGCAGCGCGATGTGCCGGGCGACCCACTGGCCGCTCGTCCACGCTCGGCGCATGACCTTGCCGAGGTCCTCTCCGTGAATGAACTCCATCGCGATGAAGTAGCTGCCGTTCTCGGCACCCAGGTCGTAGATCTGCGCGATGTTGGGGTGGTTGAAGCGCGAGGCGATCTTCGCCTCGTTGAGGAACATCTGGACGAACTCCGGATCCTCCGCGAGGTGCGGGAGAATCCGCTTGATGACCACGTGGCGGTTGAAGCCCTCGATGCCGGTCTGCTTGGCCAGCCACACCTCGGCCATGCCCCCAGTGGCGAGCCGCTTGATGAGCTGGTACTTGCCGAACGCCTGGGTCGACATGGAGATCGCCAGAAGCCCCATTCTACCTCGTCTGGTCGAGAAGCGAGGTTGAAACTCTCTGCCCTCAGGCCAAAGGCCTCGGGTCGGGCTATGAGGGCAGGCGATGCTCCCAGCCCTGCTCGCGGCCCAGCTCCTGACCAACCTGCCCGTCGATCCGAGCGCTGGCGAGAGCCCCCTCACGAGCCTGCGGTTCACCACCGCGCCCGAGGGCCTGCTTCTCGGCTGGAGTGACACCGAAGACGTGCTCCGGGGCACCGTCGAGCCGGCCAGGCCGAGGGCCCAGACACCGCTCACGGTCACCCTGCGTCTCGAGGCCCTTCAGGGGAGATCGTACGACGGGCCGCTCACCGTCAGCCTCCGGCCGCTCTCGACCATCGGCGGTGCCCAGAGCGTCACCGTGCCTCCGACGCCGGGAGAGCGGCTGTGGCGTGTCACCTTCACCCCGGCCGAAACGGGTGACCACCGGCTCGAGGTGTCTTGGCGGGGCAGCCACTTCAAGGCCGTGCGCGGCACCGTGACCGTGGGAGAGGCCGGTCTGCCCTCCTGGTTTCCCGTCGCGGCGGGCCTCGGGTTGATTCTGGTGGCTTCCTGTGGAGGCGCGTGGTTCTTGCTCGGCCGTCAGGAGAAAAGCCCGTGAAGCCGCCCCGTCGATCACCAGCGCACGCCGAAAAGCCGCCCCGTCGGTCACCAGCGCAGTACCGAAACGATCCCCAGCGAGCCCTGAGGGAGGACCTGGTCACTCAGGTCTGCCTCGAGGTCTACGGCGCCGTCCGCCACGACGGCCGACTGGCAGATCGCGCGCTCGACTACGCGCTTCGGTCCAAGCGGCACCTGTACTCCACCGAGCGGCGAGCCGTCGCCGAGCGGGTGTATGCGTTGCTCCGGCGCCAGCGCCTGGTCGACTTCTACGCTGAGCGAATGATCCGCGGCTTCGACGCCCTGACGAGCAGCCGGAAAGACCTCTACCGTTTCGCCGTGCTGCGCGTTCACGCCGGAGAAGACCCCAGCGTGGTCGCGCGCGATCTCTCGCTCCCGGGCACCGACGTGAACATGCTCAAGACCCTGGGCGAGCACACGCCGGCCCTGGAGCGGCTCAAGCCCGTGGAGCGCCTCGCCATCGAGGGCTCCCTGCCCGACTTCCTCGCCAAGCGCCTGGCCAAGGAACTGGGGCCCGAGGCGATGGAGGCCGCGGCCGCGATGAACGAGCGCGCGCCGCTCACCGCCCGGGTCAACACCCTCAAGATCACCCGGGAGGATCTGCTCCGCCGCCTCGAGAAAGACTCGGTCGACGCCCGGCCCACCCCGCTGTCGCCCTTCGGCGTCTTCCTCGAGACTCGGGTGAACGTGTACTCGCTCCCCACCTTCAAAGAAGGGCTCTTCGAAGTGCAAGACGAGGGGAGCCAGCTGCTCGGCATGCTGGTCGACGCCCCTCCACGCAAGGTGGTGGATGCCTGCGCCGGTGCCGGAGGGAAGGCGCTCCAGCTCGCCGCGCAGATGAAGAACAAGGGCGACCTCTACGCCCTCGATGTCGATCAGCGACGCCTCGACGACCTCAAGCTGCGAGCCCGCCGCGCGGGCGCCCACAACATCCGCGTGCAGGCCATTGGCAAAGGCCCCGAGGCCCTGGAGCAGACCACGGCGCTCCATCAGGCCGTCGAGCGGGTGTTGGTCGACGCTCCATGCAGCGGGAGCGGCACCTATCGCCGCAACCCCGACGCCCGGTACCGCCTCGACGAGGCCGCGGTCGCCGACCACGTCGCGCGCCAAAAGGAGCTGTTGGGTCGCTTCGCCACCTTCGTGAAGCCCAAGGGCCGACTCATCTACGGCACCTGCAGCCTCCTCACTGAAGAGAACGAAGACGTGGTTCGGGACTTCCTCAAGACCCACCCCGACTTCGAGCTGGCGCCTGCGGGCACGTGGCTCGGCCCGGAGCTGGCCGAGAAGACGACCCGCGACGGGATGCTGCGTCTGTACCCCCATCGGCATGGAACCGACGGTTTCTTCGGGGCCGTGCTGGTACGTCAGGCCGCCGGGACGACGCCCAAGGCCTGAGGAAGCCCGAGGAGGGCGCTCGACCCGCGGAGACACATCGAAGGTCAGCGGGGAACCCCGAGCTCCCTTCGCTCGATGGCGACTACGTAAAGGGGCGAGTTGGCAGCCGACGTGAAGCCGTACATCAGGCCCTTGTCGCAGACCAGATTCGCGATCGGCAGTGACGCGGAGGCGATGCCCGAGGTCTGCGCCGAGATGGTCAGCCCTCCGGGGGCGATCGTCCCCAGGCCGAGGCCCTCAAAGGGAGCGCTCAGCAGGAAGCGCGCGGTGTCGGGGCCGTCGTTGAAGGGGTTGAGGCAGAACGAGATTACGTCGCCACTGTTGTCCGTCACACAGGCCCAGTTGCCATACACCGGCGACACGTCTCCCCTGATCCGCTCGCCCCAGCACATGGAGACGCCAAACAGTGTCGAGCAGCCCGCGGGCGTTATGGCGCTGAGCCCTGCTTCGGCGTAGGTCGCCTTCGCTCCCCCCTGCAGGGACGACACGGTGAGCACCAAGCTGCGGTTCACCAGGGAGGGTGCGGCCTTCACCCAGGCGATGTGCGACTTGATGACGGGGGTGCAGTCGGCGGCCAGCGCCGAGCTTGAGACGAACAGTAGGGCACAGAGCATGTCAGCGATGCGCTTCATGGCGTTCCTTTCGGTGGCACCCGATGGGTGCGGTGAGTGCGAGTGCTCTCCAGACGAGCGTCGCGACGAATATTCCCGAGCGCCGTTCAGCGCGGCCAATGGCCTCAGTGGATCAAGACGCGACCGACGTGGAGCCCGAGAGCCCGCCAACGATTTTGATCGCCTGCGAGCGGCCGAGGAAGGCCTCCAGGGGTTGGCGACGAACAGCAAGAAGAGGGAGAAGACGTCGACGGTGGAACGTTGCATGCTGGTCCCATGCAGCGCGGCGATCGCATGCTCACCCTCCCAGCTGAGGAGGGCGCGAGACAGCTGGTCCTCATTCTCCTCGCCGACGCCGAGACTGCCGCCACGCGCCTCGCGAGGGCAACGGGCGCCGAGCCCCTCCACGACTTCCGGGTCGCCGTTCGCCGGCTGAGGAGCCTCATGCGAGCCCTGCGACCATGGCTCCCCCACCTCAAGCGGCGCCACGAGAGACGCCTCGGACGCCTCGCCCGCTCGACGAACCAGGTCCGCGACGCCCAGGTGCACCTCGCGTGGTTGAGGGGCCCGGGCCGACAGGTCGCCATCGCTTCGCGCCGAGCGGGCTACGAGCTGGTCGTGAGCCGCCTCGAGACCCGCCTTCACCAGGGGCCCCTGGCCACAGAGTTGGTGGAGCGCTTCCGGCGCCTCGGCACGAAGCTCACGCGGAGACTCCACCGCTCGGTGCCGGCAGGACCCGACGCGCTGGGCGTTGTCATGGCGAAGCTGCTTCGTGCCCAGCGTGAAGCGTTCACGACGAGAATGGCCCTGGTCGGTGGAGCCGCGGATCAGGAGGGCGCGCACCGGGCCCGCATCGAAGGGAAGCGCCTGCGGTACCTGCTCGAGCCCACCCGGAGCTGGCGGAGTGCCGGTGCGCGGCGGCTCCTGGCTCGTCTCAAGGACGCGCAGACTGCGCTCGGCGAGCTGCACGATGCGCACGTGCTGTCCGTCGAGCTGGCGGACGCGCTGAGCTCCGCCCCAGAGACGAAGACCCGACGGCCGGTGCCGCAGGCGGATCCGCGCCCGGGTATCGTCGCGCTGGCTGTACGTCTCACACGCCATCGAAACGCGATGCACGCCGCGGTCGAGCGCCAGTGGCGGGCCAGTGAGATGGCGCAACTGGCCCAAGACGTCGAGGCCGTGGCCGCCGCCCTCGAGACAGCCACCCGCGGCGAGACCTGACCCGATCTCCGCCGTTCCCGACTCAATCGGGGAATGGTGGCGTATGGTTCAGCGCGAGGGCTCGACGATCGGCACCCGACTCGGCGAGGCGCCTCAGCGCTCGGGTCCCGACGGGCGCCCCACAGTGGGCAGCCGCCGGGGAGCCCACCATGACGTACCGAGCAATCCTGGTGCTGGGCCTCGGGGCGTCGGGCTGCTTCGTGCCGACTGAAGGAGTGCCCCGGGTGCTCATCGAGTCGAAGGTGCTCGACGGCGGCACGCAGTGCCAAAAGGGAGGGAAGGTCGTGCAGGTAGGGCTCGACGCCGACGGTGACGGACTCCTCGACCCCACCGAAGTGACGAGCCACGTGCTGATGTGCGACCCGATCCCCGAGGCGGTGCTGCCGGCCTCGATCCCCGACCCGGCGGTGGTGATCCAGTCGGGGCGGATCAGCGCCAACTACGTCATCGAGAAAGACTGGAACCTGGTCGATGCCACGGATGCGGGCTTCGATCGGTATTTCGAGAAGGCGATCGTCTTCCCTTCGCCTTTCCGCCAGGCCCCCAGCGTCATCATCGGGCTGACCGAGGTCGACACGGGCCCGACGAACACCCGGGTCAGGGTGTCGGCGGAGAACGTCACGGCAGCGCAATTCACCCTGCGAGTCGGGACCTGGGCGCCAGACTCCTCGCTCTGGGGAGTGACGATCGACTGGCTGGCCTACACGCGTTGAGGCGAGACGAAGCGCTCGCCTCGCTGCCAACGGGACCACGGGCGCGCTTTCCCTTATCGCAAGAGCGGCCCGGCGAGGGTGATCCGCATTTCTCCCGCTGGAATCCGCAGATCCATGGTGCCCTTCGGAGGGCTGGGGACGTCGAGGTTCGCCGTGAGATTCGCCCTCACCAGGACGTCGGCGGTGCTCCTCAAGGCCACGTCCATTCTCCCGTCGGGCCGAAAGGTGACCGGGCCCTTGAGCGTCACCACCAGCTCCTTGCTATGCAGGTCCTCGGTCGCCAGCTTCGTCGCGATGCCTGTCAATTGAATCGAGATGTCTGGATTGTCGAGGTACACGTTGTTGGTGATGACGAACTGCGGGTCTGCGAGCCCCGGCTCTCGCATGATGTAGCCGTAGATCGGCCCACCCATTTCTCGCATTCGCAGCACCATCGGTCCGGTCGGCACGCTGACGTGAAGGACCGCGAACGACGTCGTCTCCATCGAAATCGACGTTCCCAGAATCGTGTTCGGGTAGACCCGGACCTGAATGCAAGGGTTCACCGCCGTGGCAGGCTGGCCCCTCGCGTCGATTGGGCACGACGGCACGAGACTCCCGACCGAGGAGGGCAAGGTCGCGTGGAGGTACGAGCACACCTGGCGGCCCGGTCGGTCAGGCATGCAATCATCGCCAACCAGACCGGCGTCGTTGATGAGGTCACCGCCGTAGCCGGCCAGCTCCATGACCACTCTGTTCTTGTCGTTGGTCTTCTCGGCTCCATCGAGGAAGCCGTTGCCGTTCAGGTCGGCATACGGGTCGCTCTCGAGCGGCTGGTAACTGTCTGAAGTGGCGGCGACCCCGGTGAAAGGAATCACCACGTCAGGGCCTCGCGCGTGCGCCGCGGTCGTCCCTGCGAGGGGGTCGGTGTCGAGAGGCTGGCCGTTTCGACCACAGATGCCCCCCGACCCACAGCCGGCGCCGGTGCCACTCACCAACCTGAGCCGGTACGCCCCGCCCACCGTCCAAGGCTGATTCGCCTGGAAGCGAAGCTCTCGGTCGCTCCTCGTCAGAGTGCCCTGCACGACGGCGGTGCATTGTCCGCTCGCGTCGACGCTCTCGACCCGGACGCTGCCCTGACCGCATGCCGCACCCAAGGTGAGCGATGCCGGATCCATCACCTGACTGAACTGCACGCGAATGTCGCGGTTGCTGGGCAGCGTGAAGGGCTGATAGCTCGAGTCGCTCGCCAGGCCTCCGGCGCAATGCCCCGCCCCGTCGCCGGTCAGGGCACACGGCGCTCCGGGCGAGATGGCTGTGATGATGGGCGGCGCCACCAGATGCGAGTCGATGACCGCCGTCGTGTACGAGAGCGTGCCCTCGGCCACCTCCTCACCTGCCAGCGACTGGAGGCCCGTAAAGACGAGCCGCACGGTGGCGCCATCGACGAGGCGGCGTGAAGGCCTGACGACGAGCGACGAGCCGCGAAGCTGAGTGGTCGTCGGAATGACCGTCGCGCCCTCCGCGAGGGTGAGCTCCACCCCATCTCGAATGCGCTCCGGATCCATCGGGCCAGAAAAGTTGAGCTCGATCGGCGCGTCAGGTGGCACCTTCGTCGCACCAGGCGCGGGGTAGGAGGAGAGAAGCACCGGCGCCGACAGCGGAGCGATCGTCGGTCTCGATCCGGTGCGGAGCCGCATCGCGAGGTTGACTGGCGCCACGTTGATGCCGAGCGTGCTGAAGTCCATCGAACCGGCCTGATCGATCGAGAGCTGGTCGCCGTCAGGGGTCGACAAGCCCAGGAGGTGAATGCCCATCACCGTCTGCGTCGAGATGACGTTCCCGCGCGGATCCTCGCTGGTCACCAACGCATCCATCGTGAACTCGACGGAAACGGGCGACTCGACGTCGTCGGGCGCCTGCTCGGCAGAGCGGAACGGGTTTCGCATGAGGTAGCCATACGCGTCAGTCAGCATGGTGAAGTGCACCGTGCCCGTCTGAAGCCCCGCCTCGAGCACGCCGCCGAAACGAATCGGCAACGACGTGAGGTCGAGGCGCTGGCCACGCCTGATGACCATGGGAATCGGTGTACCCATCACTGCGGGGTCTCCCACCAGCGCCTCGAGCCCGCCCCTCATCACTCCCAATGTGTTGGCGCCCAGGAGCGGGGCCGACAACAGGGAGCTGTTCGACGGCATCGGCGACACCCTCGACTTCGGCTGCGCAACCCCGTCGTTCCAGGACGGCTCGATGCTCAGGCTCAGCGGGTAGAGGCCCGCGTCGGCCGCGGCGGTGCGGAGCGGCGTGAAGGTCAGGGCGACCGGGGCGATGGCCTCGCCTCCCAGGTCTCGTACCGCCGTGGTGAGGTTGAGCTGGTAGGTGTCTCCCGCTTGGAGCGTCGTCCCCGGGTCGAAGGTGAGGTGAATTCCCTCGTTGGCGATCAGCCCCTCGACCGGCACCGAGTCAGACACATGAACCAACCAGACACTCCGAGGGCCAATGGTGGCGGGGTCGAGCGGCTCGGAGAAGACGAGTCGAACCGGCACCTCGTCGAGGAAGGGGAGCAAGGTGCCTCCATCAGCCAAGAGCGGCAGACCGTTCACCGTCAACACCCGCGCCGCCGCTTCCGCCTGCGCTCGCTCGCTCCGGGTGTGGAAGGTCAAGAGAGGCGCCGAGGTCGGCAGGTTGGTGCCGCCATCGAGCATCCCCGGTCGCGCATAGACGCGGTACGTCGCACCCTCGGCAAACCCACCGGTGGGCGCAAAGCTCAGCCTCGTGCCGTCGATGTCCACGCGCCCGTCGACGAAGCCGTTCGGGCCCTCGACACAGAAATCGCCCGTCACGACCTCGTTCACTCGGTCACACAGACCATAGCCACCCATGCCGGAGTCCACACCGAGGACTGGAAGGGGCAGCGGCTGAGAGAAAGTCAACAGCATCAGCGTGCCGGCCGTCACGTCGTATTGCCCGTCTGCCGGGTAGCTGAAGACGATGCCGGGCCCGGGAGCCTGGGGGAGGAGACCCGCCTGCGAGGAATTGGTCGATGACGAATGGCACCCCGCGAGGCAAAGCGCGAAGGACAACACGACACCCGCCGTCAGGCCTCCCTGCCCTCTTCTCGGATCCCCGTGCTCGAGCTTCGCCGTGGCGTCGTCGACCCGCCGCATCATTCTCGCTTCCTCATACATCGAGGCTCCAGGTCAATCAGAACACGGGTTGCGGGGCTCGGCTGCGCTGTAGACTTACCCATCGGTGAGCCTTTACCTACCGAATGGTCGGCACGAGAACAAATCACATTGTGTTGCGAAGAAAGAGCCCCCGAGAAGATGCGCGACTGAAGACAGCGCCCCGACCAACTCAGCCGGCGCGCCGTCTCCTCCATCAAGGGTTCCGTTGCCGCGCGCCTACAGCGTCGCGATGACGTCGCATCCGGTCGAACCGTCGGTGTCCAGTTGGGTCGCGGTGAAAGGAATCGTCGCGGCGTTGGTGGTCACGTCGATGGTCGAACTGGCCGGAACCAGCAATCGGTTGGTCGAATCGAACGCGACGCCGTGGCTCGAGAAGCTCGTGTCTCCGCTCATGGTGGTCCCATCGGCCCCGAGCGTCACGCCGCTCATGCTCGTCGTGATGACGAGACCGGCGTAGACATCGAGATGGATGAAGCCCATGGCCGTCGTGGGAATGGTCACGCCGGGGAATCCATCGCCGTCGCCAGCTGGGAACGGAGGGGGGATCGCATCGACCGAGTTGCCCGTGGCGTCGCGCCCGCTGTTGATGACGAACGTCGGGAGAGCGATCGAGTCGCCTGGTTGATAGACAGTCCCAGCGGCCAGCACTCCGGTCGTCTCGAGCGTATTGACCATCGCCTGCGTGTAGGTCGTCTGCAGCATGGTCCCGCCGGTGGTCGACAGCTTGCAGATGTCGAACGTCACGTCGCCGGTCGGCGATACGTACTGCCGAATCCATGCATTGATGGTGACGTTGTCGGAGACCGCGGCCTTGATCTTCCCAGGGGTCGACACCTTGGTGAACCAGGTCCCCGAGATGTCGATGCCCGCACCGAGGGCACGAGTCGATGCTCGAACCTTGGTTCCGTCCGCCGCCGTGTCCGGGCCCGCGCAGCCGAGATGCAGCAACCCAAACACCGCGCCAAAGAGAACCGATTTCTGAATTGATTTCATCCAATTACCTCACGTCGAATTATGGAAATGCAGACCGTCTTCAACAAGGGAACCTCGACAGCACGACAGCACTGCAGCGTCGCCTGGGGCGCTGCGACACCTCCGGCGTTGCGACATCTGTGACGAATGAGAAGGCCGCCAGAGCGGGGGCCTTCGGTGATTGACTGCGCGAAGTTGGATGTGGGTCGCTGCGCCGTTCTTCAGCGCGGCCCGGCGTCCATCGCTTCGCTACGCCTATGGGGAGAAGAACTTCCCATTGATTTCCCAGGACATCGCGGAGTTCGCGTCCGTCAAGCCCTTGACCTTGTACGTGCCGTTGGTCGCGCCCGTGAATATGGTGGCGCGGTCCTTGAGGAACGTGGCCACGTCGGCATCGGTCAGATTCAGCGAGCCCATGACAGCGGTGGTCCCCGACCCCGAAGAGGCCAGGTAGTGGCTGGTGTCCACCGGAGCCCCGGCAGGTGTGACGTTGCCGTACTGCCTCCATCCCTGAACCGGCGTCGGCGCCACGTTCGCGCCGCGGTCCGGGTTCGTCGCGTTCGTCGCGTTCCTCAGACTCCACCCCGCCGCGTCGACGTGCGAGTCGAAGGTGCAGGAGACGTACGCAACGTTGTCTGGGCTTACGGTGGTCGCGATCGTCGACCGCGCAAGGAAGGCGCTGAAGAGACCGTCCTCCTTGCTCAAGGTGGAGTTCAAGAACACGAGCCCTGGGTACAGCGCTTGCGCCGTCGACTTGACGATGCTCGCCTCGCCGCTCGTCGGGCTCCGGTACCTGGACTTGATTTCACTCTGCTCGAACAGACCGACGTTCATCGGCCCCACGATGAAGTCCACGTCGCCGGTGACGAAGCTGTCGTAGAACCAGGTAAAGCCCTTGATCAGGAGGGTGCCCTGGTAGCTCACGAAGTTGCTGTGTTTCGCTCGGAGCGTGCTCAACACAGAGCTGAAATTCACCGCTTCGGCCTGCGTCGTGACTCCCGTGGTGAGGGTGGTTTGGGTGGGAAGTGTCGGCACCACGACGCTGTCCTGTCCATGGGTGTTCTTCACGGTAATCCCATCGAGCGCGATCTGGTCACCGCTGATGAGGAATACCGCCCGCCCGCCCGCGGACGCCGAGACTGAGCTCGCGACGCCGGTCATGGGCGTGGTGACACCCGCGCCGGGGTTGAAGGCGTTGCAGTTGTCGTACTGGATGACCGTATCGAGGCCGTTGTTCCCGCTCGTCCCCCTGAGCGTCACCATCTTCTTGTTCCCCGAGAACAGGAGCTCCTGGTAGACGCCGGGGGCGATGGCGATGGTGTAGCCCGCGCCGCTGTTGTCTTTCGGCACGGCATCGAGCGCACCTTGCACCGTGGCGAAATCGCCGCTGTTGTCCCAGTTCACCGCGAAAGTTGTCTGGTTTGACGCCGCGTCGACCACCCCGGCCGGAGCGGTGGCCCGCGTGCTGAAGCTCCAGGTCGAGCTGTCGGCAATCCCCTCGAAGGCGACCCCGTTTCTGGTGCCATTGAGGACGCTCTGGTCGATGGTCACATAATATGACGCGCCGTAATCGAGGGTCTGGGCGATTGCGTACTTGGTCCCGTCGAAGGTGAGGCGGTTCTTGTGCGGGAAGATGGTCACCGTGTTCCCGCTGATCGCCACCGGCGAGTAATAGACAAACCGAAGCAGACTCGTTTGGGCCGCGGTGCCGCCGATGATGTTCACCATCGAGGCCATGAGGGGCGGCGTCTTTGCGAGGTGCAGGTTCATCGCGCCGTACATAGGCCCGTCGCCCAGGTTGATCTCGTCGACGACGGTTCCATCAGCCTGGTGGATTTGAATCTTCCCGGTCGCCCCGAGGGTGGGTGGGCTGTCGAACCCGAGGCGGAGCAAGGTATCGACAGGGACGTTCGCCCCGGCACTCGCGTTGGGCATGAGGACGCCGCTCGTCACGGTCGCGAGGGGCGAGGGGGCCACCGGGACGGTCCGCGGATTGAGGAGGCCACGCGAGTTGGTGATGGTGAGGACGTAGCTCTTCACGACGGTGCCATCGGGCGAGGTCACCTCGATGGTGAAAGTATTGAGGCCCTCCGAGAGCGTGACCCTCGCCGGTATGCCACTGGTGGCTGGAGTACCGTTCACCTTGATCGTCGCGGTCGCGTCATTCGCCGTCGGCGTGACCGAATAGGGGGCGAGCTGAAACGGAATCCGGAGGCTGTAGGCCAGGGTCGTCGAGGAGAAGCTCGCGAGTTGCCCGCTGCTCTCGGCGAGCGCCGAAAGGCTCGCGTCCTTCCCGTTCGCTCGGGTCAGGGTCACCGTGTACGTCTGGGTGGTGTGGCCGTCCTGGGCGGTCACGGTGATCTCGATCCTCGACGAGCTGCCCACTGTCGGGACGACCAGGTCGCCCGAGGCGTGGCCGCTGGCGATCACCGCGGGCGTGCCGGTGTCCTGAACGACGGTGATCGACTTCACCTGAGCATCGGTCGCCGTCGGCGTGACGGTCACCGAAGGAGTGCGGAAGGGAACGGTCAGGCCGTAGCTCAAGGTGGTGCTCGCGAACGCCGGGCTGAAAACTCCGGCGCTGACGACGAGCGACGAGAGGCTGGCTTCTGGGCTCCCACCGCGGGTGAGGTCGATGGTGTAGCGATGGCTGGTCGTCCCGTCCTCCGCCGTCACAGTGATGGTGACCTTCGATGGGGACGTCGCGCCGAAGGGCGGAACGGCCAGGGCGACCGAGGCCTGGCCGCTGGCGACCACCGCGGGCGCTCCGTCGTCCTGGGCGACGGTGATTGACTTCACGTGGGCATCGGTCGCGGTCGGGGTGACGGTCACCGAAGGGGTCCCCGAGGGCGCCGTCACGCTGTACCTCGAGGTCCCGCTCGCGAACGCCGGGCTGAGCGCACCGGCGCTGACGACGAGCGACGACAGGTTGGCCTCCGTGCTGCCGCCGCGCGTGAGGTTGAGGGTGTATCGTTTGCTGGTGGTCCCGTCCTGAGCCGTCACCGTGATGGTGACCGTCGAGGGAGCGGTTGCCCCGAACTCCGGAACAAGCAGCGCACCAGAGGCGTGACCACTGGCCACGACCGCGGGCGCGCCGTTGTCCTGGGTGACGATGATCGACTTCACGTGGGGGTCGGTCGCGGTGGGGGTGATGGTCAACGAGGCGGTGCCGGAGGGCGCGGTCAAGTCGTAGGTCGTGGTCCCGCTCACGAAAACGGGGCTGAGTACACCAGCGCTTACGACGAGTGACGCCAAGCTCGCCTCATTCGTTCCGCTCTGGGTGAGGGTCACGGAGTAGGTCTGGGTGGTCGTCCCATCCTCGGCCGTGACCTTCACGGAGAGGGTCGTCGACAAGCCAACCGCCGGCACCGTCAACGGCCCCGAAGCCGATCCGCTCGCGACAGGTCCGACCACGTTTCCATCCTGGGTGACCTCGATCACCTTCACCTTCGCGTCGGTGGCGGTGGCGGTCACCGTTAGGCTCGCGGCGCCATAGGGAGCGGTCAGCGTGTACCCAGGCGTGGTGGTGGCAAAAGCAGGTTTCAGTGTACCTGCACTGACAGCAAGCGCCTGGAGGGTCGCATCGCTGCTCGGTGTGGGGCTCGGACTGCAGCCGATAACGGTTAAAATACAGATAGTTATAATGGAGCGTGTGCGCACTGGCTACCTTCTGGTCTCGGGAGATGGGGGTGCCCGAGATGTTCATTGAAGGTATGAGAGATGGTCGAGGTCATCAATGACCGATCCGGTCATCTTATTGACATCTAATGCAACATGCGGGGTGGGTCATGACCGCGAACGTTGCCATAAGTGTCGCTTGCGACCATCACTCCGCCCCCTCCCGACGTCGCCAATGCCCGACCCCGGCCGTGGTGATCCAATCGGCGCGAGCTCGGGCGTCAGCGATTCGGTTCAGCAGGCAGAACCCGCGGCAGCGTGAAGGAGAAGGTCGCCCCTTGATCGACCTTCCCCTCCGCCCAGGTCCTGCCGCCGTGTCGGCTGATGACTCGGCGAACGTTGGCCAGGCCGATGCCTGTGCCTTCGAAAGAACCGGCGTCGTGCAGGCGCTGGAACACCCCGAAGAGCTTCCCCGCATACTGCATGTCGAAGCCGACACCGTTGTCGCGCACGAACACCACGGTTTCCTCTCCCTGGCCCACCAACGCGCCGATCTCGATCTCCGCATGCTCGCGCGGCCGTGTGTACTTCACTGCGTTGGAAAGGAGGTTGCCCAGCGCAACTCGCAACATGGCGGGATCCCCCGCGACCACCGGCAGCTCGGCGATCCGCCAGCTGATGACCCTGCCTCTGGTCTCCGACTCCAGCTCGCCTATGAGATCTCGGACGAGGCTGCCCAGATCAACCCGCGTCTTGCTCATCTCGCCACGTCCCATGCGGGCAAACGAGAGCAAGTCGTCGATCAAGAGGCCCATGCGCTGGGCCGCGGCCGACACCGTGTCCATGTAATGCTGACTCTGCCCGTCGAGCACGGCTCCACTCCGCGCCCTGAGCAGCCGAAGAAAGCCATCGATGTGGCGTAGCGGCGCCCGCAAATCGTGCGAGACGGAGTAGCAGAAGGCCTCGAGCTCGCTGTTCGCCGACCTCAGCTCGGCCGTTCGCTCCACGACGCGCTGCTCGAGCTCCCGGTTGAGCATGCGAATCTCTCGTTCAGCACGCTTGCGCTCGGTGATGTCCACGGACACACCGATGGCTCCGTTCACCTGTCCGCCATCCACCGTAATGGGTGTCCATCGGGTCTCGTAGTGACGGTCTCCCTCCTCGGCGACGCCGACGAAGGTCTCGCCACCGAGGGCTCTCCGGAAATCGCCGACGATCTGAGGATTCTGTCTGTAGACCTCGAAGACGGACTGCCCGACCACCGTGCCCGGTGAAAGGCCCAGCGCCGCGAGGCCCTTGCCCTCGCTGATGGTGAATACCCCATTGCGATCCAATGCGAAGACGATGATTGGCGACGCCTCGACGACCGTCCTGAAGCGCTCCTCGCTGGCGCGCACGGCCTCTTCGGCCTGCTGGCGCTCGATGTTCTCTCGTTGCAGCCGAGCGTACAGCACGGCGTTCTGGACGGAGATCGCCGCCTGGGACGCCAGCAGCCCCAACACAGCGCATGCCTTCTGCGTGAACACCCCCGCCGTGAGGTCGTTCTCGAGATAGAACATGCCCACCAGGCGGGCCTGCCGGAGGATGGGCAGACACAGAATTGAACGAGAGTGCTCGTGCTTGATGTATTCGTCACCTGCGTAAGGCCCGGGGGCAGCGGCATCGCTCAAGACGACGTGCTCCCGCGTTCGCTTGACAAAGGTGAGGATGGAGAGCGGCAGTGACGCCGCGGACGCCACGGTCGGTGGCGTGACCTCGACGATGGTCTCCGTTCCCCGGACCTCGGCGCGTGCCCGGATGAAGAGGTCTTCTTCCTCGGCCAGAAGCAGGGAGCCTCGCCTGGCTCCGGCGTTCTCGAGCACGACCCGCATCAGGGTCTTGAGCAAGGCGTCGAGGATGATCTCGCCGGAGATGGCCTGCGACGCCTGAATCACCGAGAGGATGTCCAGAGACTGGGCACCCGTCGAGAAGGTGGTGGTCGGCGCGAGCAGCGGCGCCTCCCACAGCTGCGGGTAACGCCGCTCCAGTTGCCGCGCCTTGCCCATGGCGCCCCAGCGCACGTAGCAGGCGTGCGCATCGCGCAGGTAGGCGTCGGCGATCCTCTCGAATTCTCGCGCTCGGTAGAAACGCGATGCGACCTCGGCGGCGAGGCCCTCCTGGTGGACGAAGTTGTTGTCCCGCGCCGAGCGGATAGCCTGGTCGTAGAGGCGCATGGCCTCGCGGTCGCGGCCCTCGACGCGGGCGAGCTCGGCGGCCACGAGCAGGTGGCGGTTGGCGAAGTTCTCGGGGCAATGGTCGGCCCAGAATTTCAGTCGCTCGAGGATGCCCGTCAGCCTCTTCACGAGCTCCAGCCGCTGCTCTTCACCAGCCTCGTCGTGCAGGGCCGCCATGGTGAGCGCGTGGTAGAAGGCGTGCGTTCCCCAGATCGCCATGCTCGACACGCTGGCCAGCACCGGCGCCACGCTTTCGGCCCACTTCAACGCTTCGGCGAAGTCCCCCGCGATGAATGCCGCGAGCTGCTTGATGATGCGGTAGTACCCGATGCCGATGCCAAAGCGGGCCCGTTCGATGGCGGCCACGCTGGCGGCCTCGTCGAAGTCGCCATCGTTGAAGTCCGTCAGCGAGCGTGTCTTGCCCTGCAGGCTCAAGGCAAACTGCTCCTCAATCCGGTCCACGATGTATACGATGTCGTTGTGGCTCCGCCGGTTGAAGGCCGCATAGCGCCGGGCGAGCTCGATGACTTCTCCCAGCGGGTCGCCGTTCTCCAAGTGAAGCCAGACCGCGTTGTAGGTGAGATAGCTCGCCCAGATGATGTCACCTGAGTCGAGGAATGCCTGAAAGGCTCGGTCGAACAGCGGCAGGTTCGTAGAGAAATGCTGCCGCCAGTTGGCGACCACGGAGGCGTGGAAGAACGGTGGCAGGCCCTTCATGAACCCGCCCGTGCGGCGCTCATTCAGCGCGAGCGACATCTGCGAGAACTCGAAGGCCGTCGGAATGTCCTCGTACAGCGCCACCAGCATCTTGCAATAGCTGCTGTAGATGTACGGCGACTCCTCGACGTGACCCCTTTCAAGGCACAGGTTCACGCATTTGAGCACGACGAGATGCCAGAGCACCGGCCGGGTGATGAAGAACTGAGTGATGGATTCGGCGAGCAGACCGATCAGCGCCTGCGTTTCGGGATCATCGGTGAACGGCACGTCGGCCAGGTCGGCGATGCGACGGCCTCGCAGGTTCACCTGTATCTGCCGCTTCTCGGCCTCGGTGGCTGAGCGAATCTCCTGGTCAGTGTCCGGGAACGTCACGCCAAGGAGCTCCAGCCCCTCCAGCGCCGCCCGCACGGCCTCCGGCCAGCGTCCAGAGGACTGGTAGAGGCGCTGCCGCAGGCGACAGATCAACACGCGATCGAGCAGAGACCGGGCCTTCTCGAGTGCCGTGGTCAACAGGTCGTCGGAGTGCTGGAAGTCGCCAAGGAGGTATTCGCATTCGGCCAGCTCCGTGAAGAGCCCCATGGTCTCCGCGTAGAGGTCGCTCCAGCAGTCCGCGGGGAGGAGCGCGGCGGCCTGGTCGAGGTAGCGTCGCGCCGAAGCGTAGGCGACAGCGCCTCGCGCCTTCCTTCCGGCCGCCGCGTTGAGCCGGCGAACCGTCGCCCGTTCCTCGACATCGGTGACGAGCGCTAAGCAGCGGTTGAACTGGTCGACCACTTCGAACATCCGCTCCGCCAGCTCCTCCCGCGGATACTTGGCGAGGAGCAGGCGGCCGAACTTCAGGTGCAGCGCCAGGCGACGGTCTTCGGGAAGCAGCGCATACGCAGCCTCCTGCACACGGTCATGCAGGAAGGCATAGGTCTTCTCGTGGCGAATGGCCAAGCCCGACCGAACGGCTTCCCAGAGGGCCGCGTGGAGCGCTTCCTCCGATTGTCCGTGGACCGCCTTCAGCGTGGCGATCTCCGCGACGTTCCCGAGGCAGGCAAGCTGCTCCAGCGCCTCCAGCGTCTTGGCAGGCAGACGGCCGAGGGCCTTGACCATCAGATCTCCGACGTTGTCTGAGTAGCCTTTGGCCCGAATGCCGGCCAGGTCCCAGGTCCAGCGGCCCGCGCCGGCATCGAACACAAGCAGCGCTTCGTCGGCCAGCGCAGTCAGGAACTGAATGGCAAAGAAGGGATTGCCACCCGTCTTTTCGTGCACCAACTGCGCCAAGGGAAGCGCCCGGTCCGGGTCGCAGTGAAGCGAATCGGCCACGAGACTGCCCACGTCGCCGATGGCCAGAGGTGCGAGCTCGATCTCCAGCACGCGGGCCCCACGGGTGCGAATCGCCTGGAGAGCGTGCGTGAGGGGGTGGGTTGGGCCGACCTCGTTGTCCCGGTACGCACCAATCAAGAGGAGCTGGCGCACCTCCGGTCCTGTCACGAGCTGTTCAATGAGCTCGAGGGTGGCAGCATCCATCCACTGGAGATCGTCGAGGAAGAGGGCGAGCGGATGCTCCGGCCCGGCGAACACGCTCAGGAACCGCAGCAACGTCATCTGGAACCGGTTGCGCGCCTCCCGCGGGGGAAGGTCCGGCACCGGCGGTTGCTTGCCGATGATGAGCTCGACTTCGGGGATGAGCCGGACGATCAGCTGTCCGTGCGGGGTCACCGCCTCCTGCAGGGCCACTCGCCACGCTGCCACCTCGGCCTCGGCCTTGCCGAGAAACTGGCGAATGAGGATCCGTAGTGCCTGGACGAGGGTGGCATAGGGGACGTCGCGCTTGTATTGGTCGAACTTGCCGGCCGCGAACAGGCCCCGCGGAGGGACCAGCGCCTTGTGAAGCTCGTGGACCACCGAGGTCTTGCCGATGCCTGAATAGCCCGACACCAGGACGAGCTCCGGCGATCCGCTCGCCAGGACCCGATCGAACGCGGCAGACAGAGCGTCGATCTCGGACGTCCTGCCGTACAGCCGCTCCGGGATCAGGAGCCTGTCCGATACGTCGTGCGCACCCGGCGGGAAGGGATCGATGCGGCCACTCGACTCCCATTGCGCCAGGCATTGGCGCAGATCTGCCTCGAGCCCCTTGGCGGTCTGGTACCGCTCATCGGCGGTCTTCGAAAGGAGCCTCATGACCAGGTCCGAGAGCGGCTCGGGGAGGCCCGGGACTCGATGGCTCGGCCGGTCCGGCTGCCGGGCGATGTGGCAGTGCACCCATTCCATCGCATCTGAAGCGGTGAACGGCAGCACGCCGGTGAGCATCTGGTAGAAGGTCACGCCGAGGGCGTACAGATCGCTGCGGGAATCGATCGAACGATTCATCCGGCCGGTCTGTTCGGGGGCCATGTACGCCAGGGTGCCGGCAAGGACCTCCGGCGTCTCGGGCGTTTGGCGTTCTCGCGGCAGGCGGGAAGCGATGCCCAGGCCAGTGAGCCAGACGCGCCCGTCGGCATCCAGAAGGATGTGCTCCGGCTTGAGATCCTTGTGGACCAGTTCGTGGCGGTGCAGCTCGGCCAAGGCAGCGCTGATGCCAATGGCGATCGACAGGAAGGACCGAATGTCCATCGGCGAACCGAGCATGGACGCCAGGGTCCGCTGAGGCCCCGGCTCGAGGACCATGACCACCACGCCTCCGGCCTGGCGCTCCAGAGCCAGCGGGTGGGCGATTCGGCTCGGATCCAGGTCGCGAGCCAGCTCGTACTCGTGTTCCAGCTGGCTGACGAGGAGGGGCGTCGGGCGCTGCTGGGCGGGCACCTTGAGCAAGACGGCACGCCCATCGAGCGTCCGAGTGGCCGGAAAGTACAACAACTCTCCAGCCTCACAGACCTCGCCGGTCAGTGTGTAGCCGGGGATGGTCATCATCCGCGCACCTCGTAGCCGTTCTCGCCCCGCCATCTTGCTCGAGACAGCCGCGGGAGGGTTAGCCCTGCCCCTCCTGAAGTGCCGCCAGCTCGGTGCTGGCCGCCTCCCACCGAGCGTACAGCTGCTCCAACTCGGCCGCCGCCTCGCGGTGGGCGTCGAGCACCGGCCGCGAGGCGACGTAGTTGGCCGCGAAGGCCGGGTCGACGAGCTGGGCCTCCCGGGCCTTCTGCGCCGCCTCCAGCTCGGCGATGCGCGCCTCGGCCTTGGCGATCTCCTTCTTGAGCGGCCCGGTGCGTTGACTCCTGGCCTGACGAGCTTCGGCCTCGGCGCGCCTCCGCTGCCGATCGTTGGCCCCGGTGGAGCCCCCTTGACTCGTGGTCTCCTGCTCGGGCTTGGCCTCGAGCTCCAAGTGATGGAGGTAGTCGACCAGGTTGCCGGGAAACGGGACCACTCGATGGTCCTTCACGTCCCAAATCTGGTTCGCCAGGGCGTCGAGGAAGCTCCGGTTGTGAGAGACGAAGATCAACGTGCCCTCGTACTGCTCGAGGGCCTCGATGAGCGCCTCGGAAGAGTCGAGGTCGAGGTGGTTGGTCGGCTCGTCCATCACCAGGAGATTGGCGGGCTTGAGGAGGAGCCGGGCCAGCGCCACGCGGGCGCGCTCTCCTCCAGACAGAACGCCAATGGGCTTCTCGACGTCGTCTCCCGAGAACAGAAACGCCCCCAGCACGCTGCGCACGTAGGCCTGAGGCTTGTCGGGCACCAGCCGGCTCAGCTCCTCGAGGATGGTGCGGCTCCGGTCGAGCGTCTCGGCGTGGTGCTGGGCGTAGTAGCCCAGCTGCACGTTGTGACCCAGCTCGACGGTGCCCTTTTCAGCCTCGAGCTCACCAGCCAGCAACTTGAGGAGCGTCGTCTTCCCCGCTCCGTTGAGACCGACCACCGCGATGCGCTGCCCTCGGAGCACCTGAGCATCGAGGCCGTCGTACACCACCGTGTCGCCCCAGGCCTTCCTCACCCCCGAGAACCGGGCCACCTCCCGGCCCGACGCCGCCACAGTGGGAAAACGGAACGAAACCGTGTCTCGTTCGCGGTTCACGTCGACCGCCTCGAGCTTCTCGAGCTGCTTCATCTTCGACTGGGCCTGGGCTGCCTTGCTGGCCTTGGCCCTGAACCGGTTGATGAACAGCTCGAGCTGGGCGCGCTTGGCCTGAACCTTCTCTGACTGGGCGAGCTGCCGCTCGTACTCCAGGGCCCGCTGGCGCCGGTAGTCCTCGTAGTCGCCGGCCCAGGTCCGCAGCCCCTCCATCTCGAGGGACATCACCTTGGAGATCTGCCGGTTGAGGAACTCCCGGTCGTGGCTGATCAGCACCATCGCCTTGTTCGACCGCTTGAGGAACTGATCGAACCAGGCCAGCGTGGGGAGGTCGAGGTGGTTGGTGGGCTCGTCGAGGAGCAGCAGGTCGGGGTCCTGCAAGAGCAGCCCGGCCAGGGCCGCCCTCATTCGCCAGCCGCCGCTGAACGCGGTGGTCTCTTTGTCGAGATCGCGGTCGCGAAAGCCCAGGCCCAAGAGAATGCTCTCGGCCCGATGCCGCCCGAAGCGCTCGTCGAAGTGCTCCCGCTCCTCGTGGAGCTCGGCCAGGAGCGCCGAGAGCTCGAGCTGCTCGTCGACCTCGGTCGACACGGCCAAGAGCGCCTCGGTGTCGACCAACCGCGTGTCGAGGGAGTCGCGGCCAGGCACGGCGCTGAGCACCGCGTCGACCAGCCGCCCAGGCGGGAGCGAGAGGAGATCTTGGGGCAGATACCCCACCCGCGCCTCCCGGCGGAAGGTGAGCCGACCTTCATCGGGCGTCACCTGGCCTATCAAGATGCGTAGGAGCGTCGACTTGCCCGTGCCGTTGGCGCCCACCAGGCCGATGCGATCAGTGGGCCCAATGGTGAACGACGAACGCTCGAAGAGCACCTTCGACCCGAACGACAACTGCAACCCTTGTGCGATGACCAGGCTCACGACGGTTGGGGTCGATAGCAGAACGGGCGACGCCTGGCGCCAGGTTTGGCTAGACTGCCTCTCGATGGCCGACCCGATCGAGACAGTCAACGCCGACGAGCTCATCGGCAAGGTGCTCGATGGGCGCTATCGCGTCGACTCGGTGCTGGGCTACGGCGGGTTCGGCATGGTGTTCCGGGGGGTGCAGACCTCGATCCAGCGCCCCATCGCGCTCAAGACCCTCCACCCTCAGCTGGCCATGGCGCCGACCTTCTTCGAGCGCTTCAAGCGCGAGGCCGAGATCGCCAGCCGCCTCAAGCACCCCAACATCATCACCATCTACGACTTCGGCCGTACCCCCGAGGGCCTCTGCTACTTCGTGATGGAGCTGCTCGAGGGCGAGTCGCTCAGGGAGCGGGTGCGCCGCGACGGGCCCTTCACCTTGCGCGAGGCGGCCGCGGTCATAGAGCAGGTCGCCCTCGGCGTCGGTCACGCCCACCACCAGAACGTCATCCACCGCGACTTGAAGCCCCACAACATCATGCTCTCGGAGGTCGACGGCAACGAGTACGTCAAGGTGCTCGATTTCGGCCTGGTGAAGGCCATCGAGCAAGAAGAGGAAGAGCAGCACCTGACCTCCACTGGCCAGGTGCTGGGGACCCCCCAGTACATGCCCCCCGAGCAAGCGGGCGGTGACGTGGTCGATCGACGGTCTGACCTGTTCTCGCTCACCGGTGTCCTCTTCTATTGCCTCACCGGCCGGTCGCCCTATGGGGCCAACAACGTCAAGAAGGCCCTCACGCTGGGCATGGCGGGCAACGTCGACCCCATCGACTCCTTGCGCCAAGGCGCGCCGGTGCCCGAAGCCATCGACCGCTTCATCGTGAAGGGTCTCAAGCCAGAGAAAGAAGACCGCTTCCAGTCGACCGAGGAGTTCATCACCGCCCTCCAGGCCGCCTTGGCTGGCGTACCCGACGCGGTGCTCGACGCGGTGCCCGCCAAGCCTGAGGGCCCGGACGCCGGGGCTGCTGGTGGGGCCTCGAGCGCTTCACGGAGACAGGGCGCGTCACGCTCCAAGATCAAAGGCGTGAGCGCGAGCCGGGCCATTCCTCGCTCTGGGTCTCGCATGGAGCCATCGCCTCCACCGGCCTCCAAAGGCCCCCGAGCTGCCGTGTGGCTCCTCGCTCTGCTCTTCGCGGGTGGTGGCCTGGCCTTCCTGTTGGCGCGAAGCGCTCCTTCCAGCCCCACCGAAACGGGCCCCGCGGTGGCGCCTCCCACCTCTTCATCTGTTCAGCGAGCGATCAAGGTCACCGTTCGAACCACGCCCGATGGCGCCGAGGTGCTCGAGGGCGAGAGTCTCTTGGGAAGAACTCCGCTCAGCCTCGAGCTCGAAAAGGGTGTCGTTCGCAGCCTGTCGTTCAGGCTCGCCGGGTACCGCGACCTCCAGCGCTCTTTCAAAGCCGAGGTCGATCAAGACCTCAGCTTCGCTCTCGAGCCCTCCGGACCTAGACCTACATCAACCCCACGTCCCCCCAAGAGGAAAAACGAGGGAATTGGAGCCTTTGAGTAAATTGATGGAGGGTGAAGAAAAACCCGCCCGAAATCTCGTAGCGGTAATGTTTTCAGCAACTTAGAGCCAGGAACGGACTGCGTGCTCGCAGTGTTGGTTGTGTCGGTTAATGTTTCCGCCAACGCCAGCCATGAGCACCGCACTCGCCAGCCCGGTCTTTCGCGAAAAAGCACCTGAGCCCCACTTCGGGGACGGGCTGCCACCGGCCAGCGCGTCGCTCCTTCAGGCGCGGATCAAAGACCTCAAGCTGCATTTGTCCGGCACCTTGCTGGAGCGCTTCATCGGACAGCTCTACGAGGAGCTGGAGGCCAAGGGCCTCTCGCTGCGGCCCCAGTGTTACCTTTCGGACCAATGGGGTTGCCCTTCGGGGGTGCCAGTCATCGGCATTCCCTTCTACCTGGCTGACCCCAACCTCCTGCAGATCGAAGACGCACTGGGCGCCGGTGCCGAGAACGAGCGAGACATCATGATGTACCTCCGCCACGAGGCGGGGCACGCGTTCAACTACGCCTACAAGCTGTACGAGACGGAGGAGTGGCGAAAGCAGTTCGGCGACTACTCCAAGCCCTACGTCGATTCGTACAAGCCCCACCCCTTCAGCCGTCGGTACGTGGTGCACATCTCGGGTTGGTACGCACAGAAGCACCCCGACGAGGACTTCGCCGAGACCTTCGCCGTCTGGCTCACGCCCAATTCGCGGTGGCAGGAGCGGTACCGTGGGTGGAGCGCGCTGAAGAAGCTCCTCTATGTGGAACAGTGCGCCCAGCGCCTGGGCCGAGCCAGCGCCCCGGTGACCCTCGACGAGCGCGACATCGAGGTCGAGCAGATGGAGGAGACGGTGCTCGACCACTACCGGCAGCGCATGCTGGAGGAGAAGATCGACACCTCCATCGGCGAGCACCTCGATCAAGACCTCTCCGGGCTGTTCGAGGCGGAGGGCGTCGGCTCCACTGGCGCCGACACGCTGATCCGCGCCGAGCGTCAGTCGCTCATCGTCGCCGTGACCCAGTACTCGGGCGTCTCTCGCGGGGCGGTCAAGTCGGTGCTCGATCACCTGCTCGAGCGGATCACGGCCCTCAAGCTGACGGTGCACCGAGACAAGGCGCGTGAGTACATGACGCGGTTGACGGCCCTGTTGACCGCCCTGGCGATGAACTTCCTCTACACCGACAAGTTCTTCGAGAACGACTGAGCACTTCTGCGCTACAGTGCGGCAACCGCATGGCCGCCGCGACTGTCCCGCCGTTGAAGATCGCCGTCCTGCATTACCAGCCCTCGGGTGAGCCCATTGACCCCGTCGTGGAGCACGTGTCGGAGGCCCTGACCGAATTGGGGCATCAGACCGTCACCATCGGGGTCCATGACCGGGTCTTCGACCTGCTCAAGGCCATCGAAGACGCCCAGGCCGACCTCGTCTTCAACGTCTGCGAGACCTTCGCCGACGACTACCGCCTCGAGGTGAACGTGGCGGCGCTGATGGAGATGGCGCGAATCCGCTTCACCGGCTCGGGCACCGCCGGGCTGCTGCTGGCGCAAGACAAGATCCTCACCAAGCAGCTCCTCGAGTACCACGAGGTCATCACCCCCAACTTCCTCACCTTCGACGGAGAGGCCTTCGAGGCCTTCGGGCGCCTCTCGTTCCCGCTGATCGTGAAGCCAGCGAGGACCGACGCCTCCATCGGCATCGGCCAACACTCGGTGGTCAAAGACTGGGACGAGCTCACTCGCCGGGTGCGCGACATTCGCAAGTCCCTCGACGACGAGGCGCTGGCTGAGGAGTTCATCGACGGCCGAGAGGTGTACGTGGGGGTGATCGGCACGCCGACCCGCCCCGAGATACTCCCCATCGTCGAGCTCGACTGGGGTGACTGGGACGCAGCGATTCCCCGAGTGTCGGATCGACAGGTGAAATTCGGAGCCGTCACCGACCAGAGCCCACACCTGGTCATCGCGCGAGACATTGGGCCCGACCTCCAGGCCCGCATCGAGCGCAGTGCCTTGCTCGCCTTCCGAGCGCTCAAGATCCGCGACTATGCCCGCGTCGACTTCCGCATCTCCGAGAAGACCGGCGAGCCCTTCGTGCTCGAGGTGAACCCCAACCCCTACCTCGAGAAGGAGAGCGAGCTGGCCATGGGCGCCAGTGAGCGGGGCCTCTCGTACACCCAGCTGATCGGGCGCATCATCGAGTCGGCGGCCATTCGCTACCAGCTCAAGGTTCGGCCCGAGAAAGTGCCCGAAGCTCCGCCCGAGCCCAAACCAGAGCCACGAGCGACGGCTCGAACCGACGTGGGGAGGCCCAACCTGTAGCAGCCTGTGACAGCAGCGCGGAGGTGGACATTCTCTTGATCCCGAAGGGATCCGCCCCCAATGATCGGTAAGAGAGAAGGAGCCTCCATGAAGCGCTTCCCGCGAATCGTCGCCGTAGCCCTCGCCGTGTCACTCCTGCCCGGGTGCATGCTGTCTCGCCTCGTCGACCGCGCCTTCCTGGGCATCACGGTGCGCCGCCCCTCGCTCCCCGATCGAAAGACGACCGGCATCTTCCTGTTGCCCATCACCTTCGCGGTGGACGTCGTCACCTTCCCCCTCCAGGCCTTGCTGGTGGTGATCTTGGGAGACAACTTCCCCTTCCCCGAGACCGGCGCCATCAACAACACCTCCGCCATGGCGGCCAACGAGACCTTCCAAGAGCTCGACGCCGCCACCCAGGCCATCGCCTTGGCCGAGCTCGACGAGCTGCTGCGCTCGGGGCAAGTGACGCCGAGCACCGCGCTGGTCCTCAAGACCGATGGCCACTGGACCCTGGTGCTGGTGGACGACGAGGCCCGCGCACAGCTGATGGCTCGCGCTGCCCACGCCGAGCCGGCGACCCAGGTCTGCGAGCGCTAGAGTTCGCGTCCCCCGGTCAGCCTGAGACCCAGAGGTCGACGGCCAGCCGCAGCACCAAGGCCAGTACGACGACCAGCACCACTCGGCGAACGAGCGTATCGCCGCCCCGGACCGCCAGGTGGGCGCCGACCGTCCCGCCGAGGAACTGGGCCACGGCCATGGGCAGCGCCACGTCCCAGCGAATCACCCCTCGCGACGCGAACAGCGCCACGGCGGCCACGTTGGAGCCGACATTCACCACCTTGGCGTTGGCCGACGCCTGCGACAGTGAGAGCGGCAGGAGCGTGACGAAGCCGATGATGAGGAACGTGCCTGTCCCTGGGCCGAAGAAGCCATCGTAGGCCCCAACCACCAGCGCCAGCGCGGCCACCTTGAGCCGTCGACCTGGAAGAGCCTCGACCGAGGGCCTCGGCCGAACGAAGGCGACCACCGTGCCCGCGAGCACCAGCAACACCAGCACGAGCGGCTTGAGGATCGTGGGGTCGAGGGCCAACAGCAACGTGGCGCCCCCAAGCGAACCCAGCGCCCCCACGAAGAAGAGTGGCCACACCCGCCGCCAATCGACGAGCCCAGCGCGTACGAACCGGAGCAGAGCCGCGCCACTGCCGAAGACGGCCGAACCTTTGTTGGTGCCGATGACGAGCTGGGGTGGCAACCCGGCGGTCAACAGCGTGGGGAGCGTCAACAAGCCCCCTCCCCCGGCGATGGCGTCGACCACCCCGGCGGCGAAGGCCACCCCGAACAGCGCGAGGAGCGCCCCGAAGGACAGCGTCACTCCGCGCCTCCCTGGGCCCTTCGGCGCCGCCACAGGCCGAGCGACAGGGCCAGCAACGAAGACGTGAGCACGACCAGCGCCCAGCGCCACTGTCGAGAGAGCCCCGGCGGAGGGGCGTCGAGCCTGAAGGTGTCGAGGCTCGCCTCCAAAATCGGCCGCTCTTCGTCCCACCGGCCCGAGGGCACGGTGAAGAGCACCACCGCGTGCCGGGCTTCCCCTGGGAACGCCGCGGCCAGCACCCGCCGCAGTTGGCTCCCCTGGCGGATCGAGCCGAGCACTTGCACCCGGGGCACCGAGGTACCCTTCACCTCGGCGCCTTCGAGCACGAAGGGCATGGCCAGCTCGTCTCGAAAATGGCGCAACACCGCCGTCGACACCTCGTCTCTCGCTGAGGGGCTCAGGGCGAAGGCCGCGTCGGTCACGGCGATGGCCATGGTGGCGGCGTCCTCCCCGTCTCCGTCGAGGAGCGCCGCGCTGAGGAAACGCGTCGCCGAGGAGCTCCCGGCCACCGTCACCACGCCCGCGCGGGTCCCGTGGAACAGGTGCATGCGGGTCATGCGAAAGGTCCGTGGTGGGCGAACCTGATACCCATCTTGCTTGAGCGGCGCGCCGAGCAGGTCAACGGCGCCCAACGTCACCAGCAGCATCACAGTGCCCACTCGAGCCGTTATGCCACAGCCCCACGAGGCGACCACCGTGGCTTTCACGCGTTGGCTCCCGTGGAGCCGCTGTGCTTTAGATGGGCCCATGACTCCCGAGCAACGAGCCGCCTTGGAGCAACGGGCCGAGCGGAGCATCCGTCGCGGTGACCTGGGAGACGCGCTCGAGATGCTGAGGGCCGTCTCGCGGGCGTACCCGGGGGACCAGGCCCTCGAGCAGCGGCTCACGCTCATCGAAGGCAGCCTCCAGCCCGAGGAGCTCGTCAACGCCAACGCGACCTGGCACTCCGAGCCATCTGGCCTCGCGGCGACCCCGGCCCAGCGCGCCGAGGCCCTCGCCAGCCGAGGAGACTTCGCCAGCGCCGTCGCCATCTACCGCGAGCTCGCCCAGGCTCAGCCCGCCTCGGAGCTCATCCGCGAGCGGCTCGCCGAGCTCTTCCAGCTCGCCCAGGCCAAGACCCATCGCCCCTCGCTCGACAAACAGCACCTCCTCGAGCACCTCTTGGACCGAATCGCGGCTCGACGGCGCTAGGGGTGACTCTGTCACCGCCGCCATGCCGCCCTGACCACACTGTCACGAGATGCTGGAAGAGCACGGCGTTCGTGTCATAGGCTGCGCCACCACAGCACGTGACTTGGAGGGTGTGTGCAAACCGGGGCTTGGAGGGGTGGGTGACCCATGTCGCTCGTCGGCCGTCAAATCGGGAGGTACCGCATCGTCGAGCAGCTCGGCCAAGGCGGAATGAGCGTGGTGTACAAAGGCGTGGATACGGCCTTGAGTCGCGAGGTGGCCGTGAAGGTGCTGCACCCTCACCTGGCCAACCGGGCGGAGTCGCGCCGGCGGCTGGAGCGAGAGGCCCAGGCTGTCGCGCGGCTGAGCCACCCGAACATTCTCGAGGTGTTCGACTTTGCGCAGGGTGACGCCGCCGACGCGTACATCGTCACCGAGTACATTCGAGGGAAGACGCTGCGTGAGTTCCTCACCGACGAGCCGCTCCAGCCTCCGGAGATCGCGGCGATGGTCGTGCACACGCTGAGTGCCGCGCTGGCGCACGCGCACGAGGCAGGGGTGCTGCACCGCGATCTCAAGCCCGAGAACGTGATGATCCGCTGGGATGGCGCGCTCAAGCTCATGGACTTCGGCATCGCCAAGATCCTCGATCGCGACGAGAAGGTGACGATGACCGGGGCGCTCGTCGGGTCTCCGGCGCACATGGCTCCCGAGATCATCGAGGGAGAGGAGGCGGGCGCGCCGGCCGACGTCTTCTCCATGGGGACGATGCTCTACCTGTTCGCGACCGGCTCCTTGCCGTTCGTGGCCCCCAACACCACCGCGACGCTCAAGCGGATCCTCGACGGAGCCTACCGGGACCCGCGCCAGCTCGTCCCCACGGTGTCGGACGAGCTCGCCGAAGTCATCGCCACGTGCCTCAAGCGACAGCCGTCGGCCCGCTACGCCCACGCCGGCGAGCTCAAGGACGCGCTAAGCGAGCTCCTCGCTGGGGTCGGCATCGAGCGGCCCCACGAGGAGCTCCCGAAGTTCTTCCAGGACCCCAAGGCCTACCGCAAGGAGCTCGTCCCCCGCATCACCCAGGCGCTCGTGGTCCGCGCCGAGCGACTCATGGGAGAGCGCAAGACCGCGCGTGCGATGGCCGCCTTGAACCACGCCCTCGCTCACGAGCCCCGGCACCCGCGCGCCACCCAGCTGCTCGATCAGATGCAGGCCCGGCGACAGCGCGACCGGAAGAACCAACGCCTGCGCCGAACCGCGTGGGCCGCCGGCGCGGGCTTCGTCGTCCTCCTCGGCGCGCTCAAGGGCGTCGAGGTGGCGACGCGGCCGGGCGACTTCAAGCTCCCCTCGACCTTCGCCCCCACCGACGTCACGCTTGGCAACTTCGACTGGCCCAAGCGTCCGGCCGCCCCTCCGTCAGAGTTAGCGCCGCCTCCGGAGCCACCTCCCAAGCCCGTCTCGAGCCACGAGGCACGCCACGCCCCTGAGCTCGTCGATGTTGTGGTGGTCGTTCGGCCGTTCGGCTACGTGCAGGTCGACGACGGCCCCAGATCCAAGGACGCCCTCGCCCGGCACACGATGAAGCTCTCCAAAGGCCCCCACCGCTTCACTGTCACCTGCGACGCCTGCGACCCCACGGCGCGCGTCGTGGTGATGACGGTCGAGGCCGGCCAAGAAGTGCCGCTCATCGCGCCGCTGCGACCCTCGCTTGTCTCCTTCTCGGGCTTCCCCGAGGAGGCCCGGGTGCGCGTGGGCGCCGTCGAGCGCACCGTCGCCGAGGCCAAGAAAGAGCCCTTTCGCATCAACACGCCGCCTGCCGGCTCGACGAAGATGCAGCACTTGGTCGAGTACGAGATCACCCAAGGTGGGGCGGTGATGGCGAAAGGCAGCCGCTGGGTGGAGCCGGGCAAGGCCACGCTGATCGACCGAGGGGAGCCTTGACTCGGCGAGCCCTCGTCCTCAGCCTCATCGTGGCCACGACGGGATGGTCCCAGTTCTCGCCCGATCGCGAGGTGGAGCGGTGCCGTCAGTCCTACGACCTCGGCCGGTTCGCCGAGGCCTTGCAGAAGGCTCAAGACGCCATCGGGCTGTCCAACTTCACCGCCCAGCAGCGCCTCACGCTCCATCAGATCGCCGGGCTGTCGGCCTTCAACCTGAACGATCAGAAGGCAGCCAAGACGCACTTCCTCCAGATGCTCCAGCTCGAGCCCGACTACCAGCTCGACCCGTTCGCCGTCGCACCGGTGGTCATGAAGCTGTTCGAGCAGGTGCGCAAAGACAACGCCGAGAGCCTGAACCTGGTACGCCAGAGCCTCGCCCTCAAGCTCGAGCAACAGCGCCTCGAGCAAGAAGAAAGGGAGCGGCTGCGGCAAGCCGAGGAGGAACGCAAGAAGAGGCTCGACGAGCTGACTCGCACGGTGACGATTCGAACCATCGAGAAGCGCTCGCTCCTCGTGAACTTCCTCCCCTTCGGGGCCGGGCAGTTCCAGCAAGGCCGAGTCGAGTGGGGCGTCCTCCTCGCGATCTCCGAGGCGATCGTCGCCATCACCAGCGTCATCGCCTACTTCGCCATCAACTCGCTCTACGCGGACTACTCTCTCATGCTCGAAGATCGGTTCACCGCCGACAAGACCGGGATCTATTACGTCACCGGGCGGAGAATCCCCGAGGCCCGCATGGGGGAGTACAGGGTGTGGACAGCCCTCAAGTACGGCACCGGCGCCGCGTTCTACGCCCTCTGGGCGGCGGGAGCCGGCGAAGCGCTCTGGCACCACAAGGGCGAGGTCATCACCGAGACCAAGCAGCCGATCCTCGAGCCGCTGAAGACCAGCCTCGAGCTGTTCCTCACCCCCGGCGGCCTCGGCGCCGGACTCACCGTGGTCTTCTAGGACAAGGAGCCTGTCATGCCCGGGTTGACCATCAAGACGCCTGACGGGAAGACCCGCTCGGTCACCCTCTTCAAGCGCGTCACGAGCATCGGCCGGAGTGCCGACAACGACGTCGTGCTCGACGACCCGAAGGTGCCTGAGACGGCCTTCGCGGTGCTCTTCGACGGCGCGACCTACCGCATCGGCGGCGAGCATGACTTCGTCGTCAACGGGCGCGCCTTGAGCGAGCGCGCGCTCCAGTCGAACGACGTCGTTCAGGTCGGCAACTCAGAGCTCGTCTTCACCTCGGCTGACTCGCCACTCGCGCAGCCCGCCCTGGTGAGCCGCGACCCCAGCGGCTTCGCTGCGGCTGAACCCCCGGACTCCGATGCCTCGACGCTCGACCAGCCCGGCGTCGCTGGCCGTGAGCTGGCAGCGCTCAAGCGCCTCACCGCGTTCTCTGAACACCTGTTGGGCAGCCACGACATCGATCGCCTGCTCGAGAACCTCATCGACGAGTGCGTCGAGGTGGCCCGGGCCGACAAGGGCTTCCTCATTCTCATGGAGTCGGACCAGCCCCGCGTCAAGGCCGCGCGCAACGTGTCCCGGGAGACCATCGAGGACGCCATCGAGCGAGTGTCGGACTCCATCGTGGCCAAGGTGGTGAAGCAGAAGCGGGCGCTGATCATCGCCGACGCCCTGGCAGACCCCGAGTTCCGGGCCTCGGACTCGGTGGTGAACCTGAAGTTGTCCTCGGTGATGTGCGCCCCCCTGATGCACAAGGGAGACCTCTTCGGCGTCATCTACCTCGGCAACGATCGGCTGGTGAATCGGTTCGACCAGAAGGCCCTCGACACGCTCACCATCTTCGCCGCGCAGGCGTCGCTCATCGTGCAGAACGCGCTGCTCGTCAACGAGTTGAAGCTCGAGAACGTGAGCCTCAAGAGCCGGCTCGAGCAGCACACCTACGGCGACCTCATCGGCGCCTGCCAGGGCATGCGCGACGTCTACAAACGCATCGACAAGATCGCCCCCACCGA
>PMBV01000037.1 GCA_003153055.1 Myxococcales bacterium | reverse complement strand
GTCCAGTGGCGGTTCTGCTTCACGTGGTGGCCGATGTGGTACCCGTCGTTGAAGCAGTGCCGGTTGTACGGGGTGTTGATGCAGGTGATGGAGTTGACGTAGCTGTCACCTGGCCGCGCAGGGTCGAGGAAGGCGTGCTGGCCCCAGTTGCCGAGCATCATCCCCATGCGGGCGACCAGGTAGGGGCCGATGAACGCGGCCAGGCTGGCCCGCCAGTCCACCAGGCACAGGGCGCCCATGGCCGTGATGTGCAGGAGGTCGCTGGGAATGGCCCGCAGCGCGAGGCGGGTGCGCTTGTGGCTGACCAGGTATCGACTGAGATCGACGTGAATGAAGAACAGGAAGCGCCCGAAGTACCTGAGCCAGTCGATGAAGCTGTCGCGCTGGTAGCGCATGGTCGATGAGAGGTCGGCCCGCAGGTTGTTCTCTGCGTGGTGCATGCCGAGGTGGTGCTCCATGTAGCCCGTGGGTATGCCGAAGAGCGCGCTCATCGCGTAGGTGTGCACTCGATTCAGCCAGCGCCACCGTTTGATGAAGGGCCGGTGCATAGTGTTGTGAAGCATGAGGATGGTGGGCGGCACGAACGTCGCCTGCACCAGCCACAAAGCCATCGCCAGCCACCACGAGAAGTGCACGAAGAGCAGCGCTTGCAACGGCGCCACCAGCACCAGCACCTTCAGCGAGTGTCGGACGAAGACCGCGTCGCGACCCTCGTAGAGGAACCCCTCGGCGAAGCGCTGGAAGGCAGAGGGGGCGTAGACAGGTACGGCGGTCGGATCAGTGAGAACAGGAATGCTCATGTGCTGTATCATCGAGACTTAGGCCAGCATTTCCCAGGGAGCAACCCCCGAGTCGGTCACGACCAACCTCACCGACCCGGCATCGCGGTCACCCTCGGGGCTCCCACCAGAGGGTGAGCTCGATGCGCTCGGCGGCTGTCTTCTCCCAGCTCGACTCGAGCTTGAGCGGGTGGAGACGCTCCAGGAGCGAGCGGAACACGCCGACGAAGAGCTGAATCGGGAGCACCTCGCCCTTGAAGACCAGGCTGACCCCCTGCGGGCTGGCCGACACCACTCGCCGAACCCCCGGGGCCATCATCGGGCCCAGCGTCTCGACCACCGGGCGGAACAGCGCCTGGGGAGCCTGGCCTTTGAGGGCGAGGAGGCTCTCGCCGAAGGGCGACGCGAGGAGCGCGTCCATCGTGGCTGCTCCGAGGTGCGCGTAGACCTCGTCAACGTTCCGGTGCTTGGGTGCGAGCAGCTCGACGGTCTTCCAGAGGACCGTGAGAAAGTCGGCCGTGGGGTAGTCGAGGGAGTCGACGTACCGCTTGGGCTCGGGCGCCACCCGGCGCACTTCGACCTCACCCAGTGGCCCGATGGAGCGCATCACCGCTGAGAACAATGCGTTGAAGAACAGGCCGCGAATGAGGTCGCTGGGCCTGGTGCTGGCAATGCGTGCGTCGAGCTCGTCGCCGGGTGCCTGGCTCGCGGCTCGAGGTACGGCGGCGTTCTGCTGGGGACCCGAGTCGGTCGACGCGGTGATTTCTCCGTCGCCTGTCGAGGGTGGCTCGAGCTCGTCGGGAAACAGCTCGTGCATGTACGCCGCGAGGTGGGCCGCCGTCGCCGGGAGTCGCGCCCGGGTGAGGAAGCGCTCGATGCCCTCCCTGAGCTCTCCCGCGGTGGGGTAGCGCTGAGCGGTGGTGCGCTCGAGGGCCCGCATGACCACGGCATCGAGGGCCTTGGGCACGGTGCGGTCCTTGTGCGAGGGCGGTTTGATCTCCGCGCCCACCACGGCCCTCAGGGTGTCGAGCTCGCTCTCGCGCTTGAACAGCCGCTCCCCGGTGAGGAGCTCCCAGAAGACGATGCCCAGCCCGAAGACATCGGAGCGTCCGTCGAGAGGCTGGCCGTAGGCCTGCTCGGGCGACATGTAGGCGTGCTTGCCCTTGATGACGCCGGTGGCGGTGCGGACGAGCTTGTTGGCGGCCTTGGCTACACCGAAGTCGATGAGCTTCACCGCGCCGTTGAAGCCGATGAGGATGTTCTGCGGGCTCACGTCACGGTGGATGAGCGCCAGCGGCTGGCCTGATGGCGTCTTGGCTTGGTGGGCGAAGTCGAGTGCGCCGGCGGCATCGGCGATGGCCCGGCACTTGAGAGCCAGAGGGACGGGGCGCTCGACCTCGTGGGCGTAGTCGGCCATGTCCTTGAGCGAGGTGCCGTGCACGTACTCCATGGCGATGAAGTACTCGCCCTTCTCTTCTCCCAGGTCGTAGATCTGCGCGATGTTGGGGTGGGTCAGCGCCGCGGCGATGCGGGCCTCGTCGAAGAACATGTTGACGAAGTCTTGGTCCTCCTTGAGGTGGCTGCGCAGAGTCTTCACCACCACCAACTTCTCGAAGCCCACCAGGCCCTTCTGGCGCGCGAGCCACACCTCTCCCATGCCGCCCAGGGCGAGCTGCTTGATGAGATCGTATCGGCCGAGGGTCCGCTTCATCTCGATGGCTGGTTTACCCCGTTCTTCGCCTCGGGGAGAGGCCTTCAGGACCCAGGTGCCCACTCAGGTGGGCACTCAGGTGGGCTCACATCGAACCACTCGGCTTCGACTTCAGGCGACGTGAAGGTCCACTGGGGGCCTCGAGACGACGGCTCGCCCTCGCTGTGCGAGAATGCCGAGCCGTGCGCCTCATCATCTTCGTCAGTCTCTTCGCGTTCTTCGGGTGCCAGCAGGACTTCCGGCAGCCCGATGCCGGGCACCCCATCAGCGCCTCGCTCCTGGCGTGCGCGGCGAACTCCAGCCCACCGGTCACCTCTATCTCTGGAGCCATCGATCGACTCAATTCGCTCCCCCGCCCTGTCGGTGGCCCGTGCTTCGTCGCCAGCCTCCAACGGCCGATCTCGATGGTGGCCACGGTAGGCACCGTCAGCGCCCAGCCGGCCGCCGGCGAGCACGATCCTCGCGTCTTCCTCCTGGCTGATGGAGTCGTCATCGCCGTGGTTCCCAAGGGAGCCGGTGGAGACTTCATCGAGCTGGGCCAGTGGGTGTCGCCGACGCGCACGCTCAAGGCGGAGATCGCCCTCCCTGTCACCGAGCCGCGCCCCGCCGACGAGCCCTTCACCAGGCTGGAGTCGCAGAAGGCCGACGCGGGAGTGACGGTCTGCGGCATGTGCCATCACAGCGAGGAGCTCCAGGCTCCGACCTCGCACGGCTACATCTCCGCGGCCTACCGCCCGCTGGCGGCCGACGAGCGTTCCCTCCAGGTCCTGGCCACCGAGCACCAGGAGTGCATCACCAACGGCGAAGAGTCGCCGCGCTGCGACATGTTCCACGCGCTGTTCGATTTCGGAGAGCTGAGGCAAGGCGCCTTCGAGACGGTGGTGGAGCGCTTCGGACAGTGACCCCGGCCCCTGCCTCGGCCTTTCGAGCCAGGTGACAGCGCCGCCGCCGAGTCGTAGAAAGCGGTCCTGGCGCGAAAGGGGTAGGTCAAGGGTGAACGAGTTCGATCTCATCACGCGATTCCTCGCGTCGTTCGGAGTCCGACCACCGCCTCGTGGTCCGGGAGATGACGCGGCAGTGCTGCCTGCTGCCCCCTCCTCCATCGTCACGTGCGATGCCGTGGTCGAAGGGGTGCACTTCTTGAGGAGCACCTCGTCGCTGGCCGATATCGGCCACAAGGCCCTGGCGGTGAACCTGTCAGACGTGGCGTCGATGGGCGCCACGCCGAGCTGGTTCGTCTGCGCCCTGGGTCTGCCTCCCGACACGAAGCCGCGCGACTTGGGCGAGCTGTCGCGGGGCATGGCGGCGCTCGCCAAGGTGCACCAGGTCGAGCTGGTGGGCGGCAACGTGACGCGCTCGCCGCAGCTCACCGTCAACATCACGGTGGCTGGAACGGCTCGACGGCCACTGTTGCGCAGCGGCGCCCGGCCCGGGCACCACCTCTACGTGTCGGGGTACCTGGGTGATGCGGCGGCCGGCCTCGAGCTGCTGCAGACGCACGCCGCCGTGGGCCGAGCCCAGCGCCCGTTGGTCGACGCCCAGCGCCGGCCCTCGCCGCACCTCGCCTTTGGGCGCCTAGCCGCCGAGTTCGCCTCGGCCGCCATCGACGTCTCCGATGGGTTGCTCCAAGACCTGGGGCACATCACCGAGGCGTCCGGGGTGGGCGCCTCGCTGGAGTCCACCGCCATCCCCGTGAGCGACGCGCTCTTCGCTCACGCGGGGTCGCGGGCCAAGGCCCTCGGTCTGGCGCTCGGCGGCGGAGAAGACTACGTGCTGCTCGTCGCCGTGCCGCCGCGACGACGGACGGCCTTCGAGCGCGCGCTGGACAAACATGGCCTCCGTGCCCTGCGCATCGGCGTCGCGACCCAAGGCCGAGGCATTCTGCTCGATGGCCGGCCGCCTCAGCGACGCGCTGGGTTCCTGCATTTCCGGTGACGGTGCCTCAGGGCGGGCCACCAATGGCGTTGAACGTGTGGCGAGCAAGGAATGACTCCAGGCGCTCCCGCGAGGCGCCCCGGTACACTCGGAGCTGGAACGTGCCGCAGGTCACCGGCTCGAAGTCCGGACCCAGCGCCTCGACAGGCCCCGGTTCGAGCCCGTTGGTGATGAGGAGACCCGTCTGGCTGAGCGGGTAGAACCAGGCGCGGGAGGTGAGCCAGAGCGAGATGCCATGCAGGTCTGGCTCGACCTGCGCGACCCGCACCCCGGCGCGTGAGAGCAGCGTCACCGGCTTGGTCACCCAGTACTGGCCGACGACGACGTGGGCGTTCTCTCGCTGGGCCAGCGCGTCGACACACGCCACCTCGCTCCTCAGCGCGAAGTCCGGTGGGGAGCGCAGGGTCCACGTGGCAGGGTTGACCGCGACGGCCACCACTGCGGCACAGCCGGCCATCATCAGGGCTTGGCTCCAGCGCGCGGTCGCGCCCACCATGGCGAGCCCGAGAAGGCCCGAGAAGGCTGGCCACAAGAGATACCGGATCCAGCCGGCGTCATTGAGGTTGGCCGAGAGGAGAATGGCGATCAGCGTGTAGAGGGTGGAGAGCGCCAAGGTGGCTGACGTCGCTCGCACCCGGCCGGAGCTCGAGCGCACCGCGAGGAGCGTCAACGCAGCCAGGCCAATCATGAGCCAGGCCCGGCTCCAGCCGTCGAAGGCCTGCCAGTCCAGCCATGCTTGGTGGACAATCTGAGGGAGCTGGGAGAGCCGCGCGGCGAGCTGCGGGTGCCGGGGCACGGGGAGCGCGCGGAGCGTCAGAAACCCGCCGCTGGTGCTCACCGCCAGCACTCCGCCGGCTACCCACGCCCTCCACCCCGTGTCGGTACCCAGTCGTCGGAACGTGAAGAGGAGAACCGTGCTCGACGCCGCCGCTGGACCGACGAGGAGCAGCGCATCGGAGAGGCCGCCCGCGAAGGACGTAGCGGAGAGCAGCCCGAGCGTGACTCGCCCCCCGGAGGATGCATACCGCCACAGCACCGCGGTCGAAGCGGTGGCCACGATGGCCACACCCGTGTGGTACGCAGGCACCACGAGGAGATCGTAGGGCGCATGGCCGAGCAGCCCGAAGGCCATGGAGAGGGCGACCAGCGCAGGCCCGAGGGCCGCGGCTTGGGGCCGTTCGACGACGCGCACCATGAATTGACGAGCCGCCAGCGCCAAGCACACCGGCTGGAGCCCGCTGGCCGTGAGCTGGGCCAGCTCAAGCTTGCCGAGGAGCACGCGCATGGTGAGGTACAGCACACCATCGGGGAAGAAATAGGGCGCTGGCGTCAAGAGCCAGGAGTGGGCCATCGGGTTGCCACGGAACAGGACGTCCTCGACGACCGCGGGAATCTGGACGATGTCCGCGTTGATGTAGCCCGGGGCTCCAGCGGCCAAGGTTCGAGACCACCACTCAGCCAGGGCCGCGCCCAGCAGGAGCCAGCCGAGCATCTCGACGGCCAGGCGCTTGATGTCGAGGCGATGCATTCCGTGCTCCTGCGAACTCCTTCCGTTCGCGAGCGGCTGGCCTACCTCCATCGGGTTGCCAGGTCGAGGACCGTTGACGCTGGAGTCCGTGCGACAGCTCGGTGCGCACGGCCCTCAGGCCCCCGGCCACTCCCACGCGCTCCGGTAGCCACCTTGAGCCTGAGCCTCCTCGATGAGACGGCCGTACACTGGATGGCTGGACAGCGTCGCCGAGTCACCCACCACGAAGAGGTGCCGCCGCGGCCGCGTGATGGCGACGTTGAGCCGACGGAGATCCTCGAGGAACCCGAGGGACTGCTCGGCGTTGCTCCGCACCAGCGAGACGAGCACCGCCTCCTTCTCCCTGCCCTGGAAGGCATCGACCGTGTCGACCTCGAGGTCGGCCACGTCTGACAACCGCTCCCGGAGCAACCCAGCCTGGGCACTGTAGGGCGTGATGACCGCCAGCTGAGGCCCGGCCAGCCCCGACGCCAAGAGCTCCCTGGCCCGGGCCTCCACGAGCCCCGCCTCGCCCTCGTTGAGCAGCGACTGCGTCCCCGGAGCCTTGGCCTCGTCGAAGCCTTTGCCGGCGGTGTCGAGGAAGAGCAGCGGGGGGAAGTCTCCCTCCACCCCCGCTCGGAGCAGCTCACCGAGCGTGTGGCTCGCGACCGACGGGTGGGCGCGGAGCTCCCCTTGGTAGAACTGTCTCGAGGGGAAGCGCATCAGCCCCTCGTGCATGCGGTGCTGCTCCTTGAGGAGCTGCTTCACCTCCTGGCCGTACTCCCCGAGGAGCCGCTCGAAGAGCGAAGTGCCCAGCCCTGCCTTCGCCGCGTCGACCGACAACACCGTCGGCCCCAACTGGAGCGGATCTCCCGCGAGGATGACGACGTTCGCCCGGAGAAAGGCGATGAGGGCCAAGGGCTCGGTCGCCTGCGTCGCCTCGTCGAGGAGCGCCACGTCCCACTGGCGGGACGACAGCATCGAGCCGTCGAGGGCCGCCAGCGTGGCGCACACCACCGACGCGCGCCCCATGACTGAAGAGAGCGCCTTGCGCTCCAGGGCCCGGGCGTCGTCCATCAGCTTGCGCGCCTCCGCCTGGGCCTCGCGAGCGTTGGAGAAACGCTGGCGACTGCGACCCTGGGTGCGCTGCCGCCGCGCATAGCCCATGAGCTCGTAGGCCTCGTCGAACAGCTCCCGGGACAACACTCGGTCCGGGTGCTCCTCCACCAAGAGGTCGAGGGTGTGCTCCTGGAGGTGAGGCAAGACCCGCGCCGGGTGCCCGACCCGAATGGCGTCGAGGCCGGCGTCGAGGCACAGCTCGAGGAGGTGATCCACCGCGGCGTTGCTCGCAGCCGTGCAGAGGAGCCGCTTGCCCTGGCGGACGAGCTGGGTCGCGACCTCCGCCAGCACCGTCGACTTCCCGGTGCCCGGCGGTCCGTGCACCAACGCCACGTCTCGGGCCCGGAGCGCGAGCGACACGGCCGCGAGCTGCTCGGGGTTCAGCGGCCGACTCGCCTCGAACCGCGCCGTGGGGTCGAAGCGGGGCGGTGACCGGCCGAGCAGAAGGTCGCGGCGGGCTCGCTTGACCCCCGAGTCGAAGGACTTCCACGTCTCTAGGGCGGCGTTGGTGCGCGCGAAGGTGACGTCGTTCGAGGCCAGGTCGATGCGCAGCCGACCCTCGGCCATCCACGGAGGAGGTGGCCGCTCGAAGGCCACGGTGAGCGACACGCGGGTCGAGCTCGTCACGATGCCTCCGGGTGGCGCGTCGAGGGGCGCCTTCCTCGGGGCCACCGTGACGACGTCTCCGGGGGAGAAGCGCGTCGACAGGCGGCGTTTCTGGTCGTCCTTGAAGGTGACCAGATGGCGACCGCCCAGGCCGATGGCCTCGTCGGTGGACTCGACGTCGAGCAGCACCAGCCCGCGCGCCGCCAGCTCGAGCAGCGGCAACTCGACTTTGAGCTGCGCCAGCCGGGCCCGCTCGGCCGTGCGCTCCAGAGTGAGCCAGCGCTTCAGGGTATCGAACCAGGCGTCGTCGCGCGGCATGGCGCGCTGTTTACCCTGGATTCCCAGCGAAGGGATGCAACGGCCAGGACCGCCCGTTAGCACCGGGCATGAATCGCCTGGCCCTCGAGCCCTCGCCTTACTTGAAGCAACACGCAGGGAACACCGTCGACTGGTACCCTTGGGGCCCAGAGGCCTTCGCGCGCGCCAAGGAAGAAGGGAAGCCCATTCTCCTCTCGGTCGGCTACTCCGCGTGCCACTGGTGCCATGTGATGGCCCACGAGTCTTTCGAGCACGGCCCCGCGGTCGACCTGCTGAATCGCCACTTCATCAGCGTGAAGGTCGACCGAGAAGAGCGTCCCGACGTTGACCAGCTCTACCAGGGCGTCGTGCAGTTGATGGGGCGCGGCGGTGGTTGGCCTCTGACTGTCTTTCTCACGCCCGAGCTCAAGCCCTTCTACGGAGGCACCTACTTCCCCCCCGAGCCTCGCCACGGCCTGCCCGGCTTCCCTACTTTGCTCCAGGCCATCGCCGATGCCTGGGCCGGAGAGCGGGCCGAGGTCGAGCGGCAAGCCGGCACCTTCGAGACGGGGCTCACCGACTTCGCCGCGCTGGGTCTCGACGCCGCCAGCGCCTCGCTGACCCCGGCCGATGTCGTCACCGCGGCACGAGCCATGAGCCACCGCCACGACTCGGTGCACGGCGGCTTCGGCTCGAGTGGCCCGAAGTTCCCCAACCCCATGAGCCTCGCGCTGATGCTGAGGGGCCAGCTTCGCACCGGTGACGCCTCGCTCCTCACGCAGGTGCTCTTCACGCTCGAGAAGATGGCCAGGGGCGGCGTGTATGATCAGCTCGGTGGAGGTTTTCACCGCTACTCGGTCGACGAGCGCTGGCAGGTGCCCCACTTCGAGAAGATGCTGTACGANNCAGCGAGGGCGAGGAGGGCCGCTTCTTCGTCTGGCGCCCGGAGCAGATCGACCTCGCCGTGGAGGACGCCGTCGACGCGCGGCTCCTCAAGGCGCACTTCGACATCGGCCCCCGAGGGAACTTCGAGGGCGGCGCCACCGTGCTCCAGGCCGCGCGCGACGAAGGGGACCTGTCGAAGGACTTGGGGCTCCCCATGGACGAGGTCCACCGGCGGCTCGCGGCGGGCCGGCGCCGACTCCTCGAGGTGAGGGCCTCACGCGTGGCCCCGAGTCGAGACGACAAGGTCCTCGCTGGCTGGAACGGCCTGATGGTGCATGGCCTCGCCTTCGCGTCGAAGGTCTTCGGTAGGCCTGACTGGGCCAAGGCCGCCCAGCGCGCGGCGGACTTCGTCCTCGCGTCCATGCGAGGTCCCGACGGCCGCCTCCAGCGCTCGTTCCAGCAGGGGACGGCTCGCCTCGAGGGGCTCCTGGAAGATTACGGAAACCTCGCCTTGGGTCTGGTCTCGCTCTACCAAGCCACCTTCGAGCCCAGGTACCTCGAGGCGGCCGACGAGCTCGCCGACCTCGCACACCAGCGCTTCTGGGACCCGCAGCGCCAGGCCTACCTCGTGGCGCCCAAGGGCCAGACGGACCTGCTGGTGCCGACCTACGCGCTCCACGACAACGCGTTCCCCTCGGGGGCGTCGACGTTGACCGAGGCTCAGCTCGCCTTGAGCGCCCTCACTGGCAAGGCCGTCCACCTCGAGCGCGCCACAGCCTACCTCGAGCGCATGAAGGAGCCGATGCTGGAGAACCCGTTCGCCTTCGGGCACCTCTGGCTCGCCGCCGATGCGCTCACCGATGGGTCTCCCGAATTGACACTCGTGGGCACCGACGCAGGACTGGCCCCGCTCCTCCGCCTCATCCAAGACACCTACCTCCCCACCGTGTCGGTGCACCGGCTGCTGACCGGAACCCCCATTCCCTCGGTGGCCGCGGATGTGCTGAAGGATCGCCGCGCGCATGGAGAAGCCGCGGCGTACCTCTGCCGCCACTCGACCTGCCAGGCGCCGGTCACGACCGCCGAGGAGCTCAGACATCTCCTCTTCGCGCGTCCATCGGGCTCGCTTTGAGCCCAGTGGGAGGGATGGAACTGCCGGGTGCGCGACCGGGAGCGGGAGCGTTCGCGGGCGCGGGGACGGCTCTCGGAAAGACGGAGACGGGAATCGGCTTCGTCGCGCGGTCGGTGAGCGGAAACGTAGGGGATCGGCGCCACCGAGTCGACCCGAGACGTCGGTGTGAGAGGGGTCAGCGCACCTCGAGCACGCGAATCGACCCGATGAGCGGGGTGATCTCCGCCCGGGCCTCTTCTCCCACCGCGAAGTGCGTGGAGTCAGCCACGTCTTGCCCGAAGGTCGGATCGAGCTGGGTCCACTCCCCGATGTAGGCCTCGACCCACTCGTGCCAGTACAGCGCAGGCACCTGGTCCTCGTTCATCAGATACACCACGCCGTCGATGCGCTTGGCTGGAATGCCGAGGGCCCGCAACAGAGACACCGTCAGCAGCGAGTGCTCGGTGCAGTCGCCCTTCAGCTCTCTCAGCACGTCCGTCGCCCGGTCGCTCGAGGCGCCATAATCCTTCGCCATGTGCTGGTTCACCCAGCGCGACACCTTCTTCGCCGTCTCCCAGGCGTCCTTCTCGTCGCTGGCGATCTGTTTGGCGAGCTTCTTGATCTCCGGCGCGTCTGACTCGATGACGATGGAGGTCTTGAGGTTCTCGCCTCCGTTGGGGTCGACCAGCGGGCGAGGCTTGTGCACCTTGGGGAGCTTCGTGGAGATGGTCACCTCGACCGTGTCGTTCGGCTTCCGCACGAAGGTCTGCCGGTAGGTATCGACCTGGAACTTCTCGGGGAGGTCGGCCATCAGCATCACCAGCTGACCCGGTACCTGGCGCGCCGTCGGCGGCAGCGGCTTCGGCAGCGCCACCCGCGTCAACGGGAACAGCTCGACCACGTCGATGCGCTTGGCCACGTCGGGCGGCTCGGCTACCGCCGTCATCGTGGGCCCGTAGTGCATCTCCAAGATGCGGCCACCCTCGTCGACCCAGATGCTGGTCGGCACCTTCTCCTTGTCCGATAGGGTCTCGACCCGGCGGACCTTCACCTTGACCCCTCCAATGCTCCGCACCTCGCTCGGCCCCAGCGTGGTCGTCACCTTGTACTGCTCGAGGTCGGTGGTGTCGGTCACCACGCCCTCCACCGTCGCGTTGCGCTTGAGCGCCACCCGTACCTGATCCGCGTCCTCCACCACCTCCTTGGGCGCCTGGAGCGAGAGCGTCTCATTGGGCCGCTGCGGCCGCTTCCTCAGCACCCGGAACCCGCCGGGCGTCGCGCTGCCCTCCAGCGTCTGCGCCCCGCCGTCGCCTTTTTGCTCCATCACGAAGGACAACAGCCGGCCGCCGGGCTTCGACTCGAACACCTTCGTCTCGGTGACGTGGCGCTCGGTCACCGCCGCCTGCACCTTCGCCCGAACGTGAATCTCGTTGCGCGAGGTGACCGCGTCCTTCTTGGGTGAAATCGTCAGCTCGCTCACCATGTAGCCGACCTTCTGGCCCTTGAGGTACAGGCCGAAGTACTCCGGGCCGGCCGGCCGCGGCACTTGCATCGCGTCGGTGAGCGCCGGCTCCGCGCCCAGCGAGGACCACGACAGGAAGCACAGGACCACAAGACCGACTCGAGCTCGACGCACCATTGGAGGCACCCTATCAGGACGCAGGCGGCCATCGCTCGATTCACGCCTTCCCCATCGAACGGGCTAGAAGCAGCTCATGAACGCGGACACCGACTTCGTGGCCGGACGTTTTGGGCACGCCGCCGCCCCCGAGGGTGAGCTCACCGTGCGGAGCCCGGCCGATGAGAACGACCTGGTGGTAGTGGCTCCGTTCAGCCGCGACCAGGTGGATCTCGCCGTCGACGCCGCGCGCACCGCCGCCTCCGCGTGGCGACGCCTGGGAGCGCCCGCCCGCGCCGTGCTCCTCAAACGGTACCAGGGCGCCTTGAAGGCCCACCTCGAAGAACTGGCGCGCGCCATCTCGAGGGAGATCGGCAAGCCCATGTGGGAGGCCCGCGCCGAGGTCCAGGCGATGATCGCGAAGGTCGACGTCACCATAGGAGAAGGAGCCGCGTTCCTCCGCGACACCCGCGTGGAGGACCTGCCGGGAGAGCTTCGCCACCGCCCCCTCGGAGTCGTCGCGGTCGTGGGGCCGTTCAACTTCCCCGGCCACCTGCCCAACGGTCAACTGGTGCCCGCGCTCTTCACGGGGAACACCGTCGTCTTCAAGCCCTCGGACAAGGGCGTGCTGACAGCGGTGACGATGGCCCGCTGCTTCGACGAGGCTGGTCTGCCTCCCGGTGTCTTCAACCTGGTGCAAGGCGGAGTCAGCGTGGCCGAGCACCTCGTCGGGCACCCCGGCGTCGACGGCATTCTCTTCACCGGCTCGCTGGCGGTGGGCCAACGCATCGTGGCGGCCAACGCCCACCGGCCCGGCGTGCTCGTCGCCCTCGAGCTGGGTGGGAAGAACGCCTCCCTCGTCCTCGACGACGCGGACCTCGAGCGCACCGTGCGAGAGCTCGCCTTCTCCGGCTTCGCCACCGCCGGCCAGCGCTGCACCGCCACCTCGCGCGTCGTCGCCACCCGGGGCATCGCCGACGCCCTCGCCGCCCGGCTCGCACAGGTGGCTCAACGGGCCAAAGTCGGGCACCCTGACGAGGCCGACGTCTTCATGGGGCCGCTCATCTCCGAGGCAGCTCGCCAGGCCCTCCTCGCCGCCCAACGCAAGGCCCACGACGCGGGCTTCGAGCCCCTCGCTCCCGGAGGCGTCGTCGAGGCCCAACGGCGCGGGTTCTACGTTCGGCCGGCGGTGCACCGCGCGCCGCCTGGCGTCCACCGACTCCCTGGATACACCGACGTCGAGCTCTTCGCCCCAGACCTCGCGCTCCTGGTGGTGGACGACGTCGAGCAGGCCATCGCGGTGGCCAACGACTCGCCCTTCGGGCTCTCAGCCTCGGTGTTCACCTCGTCAGCCGAGGCCTTCGAGCGCTGCGCCGACGAGCTCCGCGTGGGAGTGCTGCACTGGAACCGCTCGAGCGCCGGCGCCAGCGGCCGGCTCCCCTTCGGCGGCATCAAGGCGAGCGGCAACCATCGGCCAGGGGGCATTCTCATGGGCGTTTCCTGCGTGTACCCCATGGGCGTCCTGCTCCCCCCCAAGGAGCCCACGCCGCTGCCCTCGTGGCCAGGCCTCTCGTTTTGAGGTCGCGCTGGCTCGCCCCCTCGCTCCAGGGCCTGGTCGTCGCCTTCCACGCCTCGGTCGCGACCTTCGTCGTCCCCCTGAAGGCCGATGATGTCTTCTGGCACCTGCGGGCGGGCGAGCTGATGCTCGAGACGGGGGCTATTCCTCGCACCAACGTCTTCAGCTTCACGGCACCCCAGACACCGTGGGTCGCGCACGAGTGGCTCTCGGAGCTGCTGTTCGCCTGGGTCTTCCGTCAGGGTCCGGCGCTGTTGTCTCTCTTGGCGCTCGGCCTCCACGTGGCCGCGCTCGGGCTGGTCGCCGTCTTGGCCCGAGGAGCAGGGAAGACGCCGGTGGCTTCGACTGTGCTGACGCTCTTCGCCGGCTTCTTCCTCCTCGCGAACTGGTCCATTCGTCCGTATCTCTTGGGTAATGTGTTGATGCTTGTGTTGCTCTGGCTGGTCGACCGGCCGCCACGGCCTGCGCGGTCCATCGCCCTCTTCGCGCTCTTCGTCGTCTGGGCGAACGCCCACGGGAGCTGGCTCATCGGCCTCGGCCTCCTCGGCGTGTGGACGCTCGCCGGGACCTTGCGGCGTGAAGACCGCGTCGGGCTGAGGTGGCGAGAGCTGCTCCTCGCGCTGGGGGCCTGCCTCCTCACGCCTCACCACGTGCGCGGCCTCGTCTTCCCACTCCAGTACCTCGCGACGCCACTGTGGGCCGAGCCAGGGTTCCTCGAGGAAATACTCGAGTGGCAGCGGGTGCCGCTCGCCAGCCCACTCGGTGAGCTCCTCCTCGCAGCGGTCGGACTCTCGCTCCTGGTCGTCATCGCATCCAAGACGCGGCCCACGTCGGAGCGGGCCGTGGTGTTCCTCCTCTTCAGTCTGGCGGCCTTCTCGGCGGTGCGAAACGTGCCGCTCATGGGCATCGCCCTCGCCGTGGCGCTCCCACCTCACCTCGCGGCCGTCGCGGGGAGGCTCCAGGGTAACCTGTTCGGCGCTCTTGAGCGGGCCGGCGAGGTCGACCGCCGGGCCAGCAGCGTGCTGCCCATCGGGGCGTGGGCACTGGCCGCCGTGCTGGAGTTCCGCGCACCACCGGCTCGTACCCCCGACTTCTTCCCTGTCGAGCTCGTCAGCTCCCTCTCGAGTCGGCCGCGCCCCGCTCGGCTCTTTCACCCCTTCAACTGGGGCGGCGCGCTGCTCTTCTCGGGCCAGCCGGTCTTCATCGACCAGCGCAACGACTGCTACCCGACCGAAGTGTGGCGCGACTACCTGACCGTGCATCACCTGAGACCCGGGTGGGAGGCCGTGCTCGATCGCTGGCACATCGACGCGGTCGCCTGGAGCCGCGAAGGAGCGCTGGCCGAGTCACTGCGCCAACACCCTGGCTGGCGGCTGGAGCATGAGGACCAGGACGCGGTGCTCTTCTCGAGGCGCCCCCGGTGACAAGCGCCCGGTGTCCCTCCCGGCGAGGACCGCCGAGCTCAAGGTCATCAGCACGGGCGACCTCCAGGACCTCGCCAGGAAGCTCGCCCGCCGAGAGCTGTTCCAGATCGTCATGTCGGGAGAACCGGCCATCGTCCAGGCCGCCGTCAAATCCCACCAGCTCGGCCCCACCCGCACGCCCCAGCTCAACCCCACCCCATTTCGTCATGGGGCGTTCTGGCGCCCGCGCCACCCGCGAAACAGGATGAGAAGTCGCCATCCTGGGCTAGAAGCGAGCTTGAAAGAACCAGGGACTCGATCGGCAACGTGCCTGCCCTCAGGGCGTACAGCTGACGAAAGGGCCGTTTGATGCTGAGCAAGATAAGCTTCGAGCAGTTCACCGTCTTCTCCAAAGCGGAGTTCGAGTTTGGTAGGCACGTCAACGTCCTCCTCGGAGAGAACGGCGTCGGCAAGACACACGTCCTCAAGGCAGCCTACGCACTCATCGACGTGCTTGCGCGCTCCGAGAAGGACGCGTCCCTCACTCCCACGAAGGTCGTGCTCCAGCCGGCGATCGCTCGAAAGCTGAAGGCCGTCTTCAGGCCGGACTCGCTGGGGCGGCTCGCTCGGCGACAGCGCGGAGTCAACCACGCCGAGATCGCCTGGAATTTCGACAAAAGCGCACGGAACACCGTGACCTCGTTCAATACGAAGAGCAACGATTCGGTCACGGTGAAGGCGATGCCTCAGGAATGGGGCGACAAGCTCCCCGTCTTCCTGCCCGCGCGTGAGCTCCTGAGCATCTACCCGGGGTTCGTCTCTCTTTTCGACACATCGCACACCGAGTTCGATGAGACCTTGCGTGACGCCTGTTCGCTCCTCGGAGCACCTCTCGCCAGGGGCCCACGCGAGAACACCATCAGAGAGCTGCTAGCACCGATTGAGGAAGACATGGGAGGAAAGGTCGACCTCACCACGGAGGGGCGTTTCTACCTCGTGCGAAAAGACGGCCGGGTGGAGATGCACCTCGTCGCAGAGGGGCTGCGCAAGTTGGCGACGATCGCTCGACTCATCGCCACCGGTTCCCTCCTCGACAAGGGCTATCTCTTCTGGGACGAGCCTGAGGCCAATCTGCATCCGCGACTCATCAGAGATATTGCCGCGATGATCATGCGCATCGCGCGCGCGGGAGTGCAGGTCTTTATCGCGACCCACAGCCTCTTTCTCTTGCGCGAGTTCGAGATCCTCCGTGGTGGGGACTTCCAAGACGTGTCGACTCGGTTCTTCGGGCTGGCGGCGGGTGATGACGGCGTAGTCGTTCGACAGGGAGACTCCATCGAAGACGCCGGGGACCTCGGCTTGCTCGACGAGACACTCGAGCAGTCGAGGCGATTCATGGACCTAGAGGGGGCACGGTGAAGGTGATCGACGAGGGCCGGCTTCGGTTCAGTTTCCCGAAGGACTGGGAGGTCGCGAAGTACGACGAGTGGGCCTACTTTCAGCGATTCAAGAGCACGTGCGGAGGTAACAAGGGGATAGACCTCGTGGCCATCGACGGGAGCGGTCAGCTCTGGCTCATCGAGATCAAGGACTACCGTAACTCGCGCCGAACGAAGGAGATCCCGCTGTGGGACGAGTTCGCGCTCAAGGTGCGTGACACTCTCGCAGGGCTGGTCGCAGCAGCCCACAACGCGGGAGACGACGAACGAGCAGTGGCCAGGAAGTGCCTTGAGGCGCGACGATTGTCCGTCGTCCTCCACCTCGAGCAGGCTGCACACAGGTCGAAGCTTTTTGCTGCCTTCCCCGATCCGGCCGACCTCGTGCTCAAGCTGAGAACGCTCCTGCGGCCGATCGATCCCCACCCGCGGGTGGTAAGCGCGAGCCTACCGCTCAAGGGATCGCCGTGGCAGGTCGACTCAAGCTGACGTGACACGCGACCCCACCACACGCCAACGCAGGCGTGCGCTCAGCCAGGCACGAACCCCACATGCTGGAGCCAGGCGGCAGCACCTCCGGTGCCGGCAGGGAGACATCCCCCCAGCGATCCCTGGCGAGCCAGAAGAGGGTCGTTCAGGTTGGTGGCCATCTGACACAGGTGGACGAGCGGATGGCCGTCTGGGTCGACCAGCCAGCGGAGGAGGTAATGGAGGACGAGGCCATCATCCCCGTTGGTGTGCGATCCGCTGCCCTCCATCATCACCTGTGCGATCCCACCAAGACCCGGTGCTCTTCTCGAGGCGCCCCCGGTGAGAGTGAGTGACGCTCGGCATTGAAAGTGGGCCCTGGAGGGCATAATGCCGCGACTCGTGACCGACGCTCTCGAGTCGTACGCAGGTCGCTGGTTCGTCGTGAAGATCGGCGGCGAGCTGGCGCAAGATGTGTCCAAGCTGGCCTCGACCGTCGGCGCGGCGGTGCGAGCCTTCCTCGACGTGGGCATCAAGGTGGTGGTGATCCACGGCGGCGGTCCCCAGGCGACCGAGCTCTCGAAGAAGGTCGGGCTCCAGACCAAACAGGTGCTGGGCCAACGGGTCACCGATGAAGCCACGCTCGAGGTGATGAAGCTCGCGCTGGGTGGCGTCGGGGTCGACGTGGCGAGGGCCTTTCGCCTGGCCAACGTGACGGCCCTGTGCACCTCGGGGGTCTCAGCCGGGCTGGTCGACGCGACCAAGCGGCCGCCGGTGACGGTCGACGCGATGCCCGAGCCGGTGGACTACGGCCTGGTGGGCGACATCTCGCACGTCAACCTCGCGTTGCTCGAGAAGCTCGCCTCCATCGGCGTGGTGGCGGTCATCGGCTGCCTCGCCGGTGATGCCCAGGGTCGCGTCTTCAACGTCAACGCCGACACGGTGGCCACCCGCATCGCCGGCCGCCTGAGCGCCGCGCGGCTCTTCTTGGTGTCCAATGTGCCCGGAGTCCTAAAGGACAAGAACGACGGGGCCACTCGAATTCCCCATCTCTCACCCAAGGAGGCGAGGGCGCAGATCGCCTCGGGCGTCATCCAAGGGGGGATGATCCCCAAGGTGGAAGAGAGCCTCGCCATGCTCGAGGAGGGCATCGACGCCATTCACATCGTCGGCCTCTCGCCGGCGACGTCACTGCTCGACGAGGCGATGTCCCCCGGCAGCCGCGGCACGGTCTTCACCACCGATTGAGCCAGTCGCGAACCTGATTGCGGCCCGGCTCGCTTCCCGAGAAACGACCACCGAAGATGCCCACTGTCGTTCACACTCGGACGGCGAGCGTCGCGCTCGGATCGCCTGTTCTTCGGCAGTTCGCGCGCGCCGGAGGCGTCGACGAAAATTCGTGAGCTCGGAGTGATCTGATCGCTCGGTCCCGAACCACAAGCCGGCAGCATGGCAACGGAGACGACCCTCGGTCTGCAGATCGCCCGGGCCCAGGCGGGGGACCCCAGCGCCATGGAGGAGGTCCTCTCCCGACAGGTGCGGCGCGTCCACTGCATCGCCCGCGCCCTCGGGTCACCGACGGTCGATTGCGAAGACCTGGCGCAAGAAGCGCTCCTCAAGGTGCACCGGAGGCTCACCCTCTTTCGCGGGCAGTCGACCTTCGCGACCTGGGTGTACTCCGTGGTGCGCAACCTCGCCCTCGACGCCGTGCGAACCAGGGCCGCCCGCCGCGGGCCACTCGAGGAGCCTGCCGAGGAGCGCACCCACCCCGAGCGACGCTGGGCGGCGTGCCCCGAGGAGCTCCTGATGCGCGAGCAGACCAAGCGCGCCGTCCATGAGGCCCTGTCGCAGATGCCTGCCCAGTTCCGCCGGGCCGTCATTCTCTTCGAGCTCGAAGGGTGGACCTACGAGGAGATCGCCGAGCTCGAGGACGTCTCGGTCGGCACGGTGAAGTCACGACTGTCACGGGGCCGAAGCTCGCTCCGCCGCCTGTTGTCGGACGAGGTGCCGAAGGAGACGGCCGAATCGATGTATTGAATTGACCACAACAGTGCACACCCACCGACGGGGATAAACACAAGACATCACGCAAGAAATCAGCCTTCACGGCGCGGGAACAAGATGGTCCACGTTCTCGTCTCACTGGCGCAAACGCAACTCGAACGGGAGGAATGATGGCAATCGAACGACACAACTGGCGCAGTGTACTCATGACGGCAGCGGCTCTGTTTTCCGGGGTCGTCGCGGGGTGCGGGGTTGCCTCGGACCTCACGGGAGACAGTGCGTCGAGCACCGCCGCCACGCTGGCCGCGAGCTTCGCCGCCACCACGCAGGCGGCCGGCACCTTGGTGTGCACGCCACAGGCGGCGCAGGTCGCCCTGTGCACTGGCAAGAAGGCTGGGGATGCGTGCACCCTCGTCTCGACCGACGGAACCCAGACCTGGAGTGGCACCTGCCGAGAGACCCTCGACGGCGCCACGCTGGCCTGCGCCCCGAACCCTCCCGCTCCCCCAGCCGAGCTCGTCGCGGCCTGCAGCGGGCTCACCGCCGGCAAGGCCTGCAAGGTCACCGACATGCTGGGCACGGCCCGCGACGGCGTCTGCGTCACCGCCCAAGACGGGTCCACGCTCGTCTGCGGACGACAGTACACGCCGCCGGCCGCGATGACCGCCGCCTGTTCGGGCAAGGCCGCTGGCGACACCTGCTCGGCCACAATGGGCCCATCGACCATCACCGGGGTGTGTAGCCTGGGCCCCGCCGGCACCGGAGCGCTCGCCTGTACCCACGCCCGCGATCTCGTCTCTCCCGCCGAGAAGGCCTGTGCCGGCATCGCCGCGGGAGCGAGCTGCTCCATGGGCAAGAGCCCCTGGGAGCTGACGGGCACCTGCGCGAAGCCGGCCTCGGGAGACGCCACCCTGTGCGTGCTGCCCTGCGGAAACATGGGCGGCCGGTTCGACTGCAGTGGAGGGATGAACGCCGACGGAGGCCTCTTCCCTGGAGGCCACGGCGACCACGGCGGCGGGGGCTTCGGTGACGGTGGCTGGTCGGGCCCAACGACCGGTGGTGGCTGGTCAGGCCCACCGAGCGGCGAGGGCTTCGGTGACGGTGGCTGGTCGGGCCCGCCCACCGGTGGTGGCTGGTCAGGCCCACCGGGCGGCGGTGGCTGCTTCGGTGACGGCGGCTGGAATATGCCCTCTTCCCCGGACAACGGCAGCCCCCAGGCCCCGAGCGTGCACGGCGGTTCCCCGGGCACCGGCAGCGGGAACGGTGGCTCCACGAGCACCGGCGGAGGCAGCAGCACGTCGAGCTGCGTGCACAAGGACTCGCGTTGCTCGCAGACCTGCTCGACCTGCCACCGCTGAGCTGACCTCCGCGCGCTGACGTCGACCGCCTCGCCCTCGTGGTGATGGCGGTCGATGTATTTCGGCCGGGTCCATGGAAGTCGACTTCCGCCGGGCGCTGGGCCGGTGCTAATCACCGGGACATGAAGCTCCCTGCGTGGGTCCTCGCTCTGTCTGTCCTCGCTTGCACCACGACGCCAGGGGAGCCCGATGGCTCGGTCGCCGCCACCTGCGTCACGCCGACGGGGGCGGGCACGACGCACGAGGGCACCATCTCGGCCGACGAGCACTGGACCGCCGCGGCCAGCCCACACGTCGTGACCTTCGACATCGGCGTCTCGAGCGGGGCGACCCTCACCATCGAGCCCTGCGCGGTGCTGCGAATCAAGAAAGGCTACTCCATCACCGTCGAAGGCCATCTGGTCGCAGCGGGCACCGCGGCACAGCCCATCGACATCGGGCCCTTCGACACCACCCAGCCGTGGGGCTACCTGCAGGTCTTCGCCCCGGGCACCATGACGCTGGCGTATGCCACGGTCCACGGCGGCGGCGGGCAGAACGGCAACAACTCCATGGGAATGATCGAAGCGCGCGGCGATCAATACGTGGCGGCCCAGGAGGTGCTGAAGGTGGACCACGTCAGCGTCGCGGGCTCGGGGACTTACGGCGTGTCGTTGAGGGGCAGCGGCACCTTCACCAAGGACTCGCAGGCGCTGACCATCACCGGCTCGACGCTCGAGCCGATGCGCATCATCCCCCGGCTGGCGAGCAACATCCCCTCCGGCGCCTACACTGGGAACACCATCAACGCCATCATGGTCGAGACCGACGCGTACGGTGACGTCAACGTTGAGGACGTGACCTTCCACGATCGCGGCGTGCCCTACCACGTCGGCGGCCCCTACACCTTCGGCCAGCTTCACGTGGGGCCCAACCCGTTCGCCCTCACCCTCGAGGCGGGCGTCACGCTGGCCTTCTCGAGCACGGGGAACCTCGAGACCTCGGTGACCGGCTCCTCGACCGGCGCCATCATCGCGCAGGGCACGGCCGCCAAGCCCGTCGTCTTCACCTCGGCGGCGGCCACCCCCGCGGCGGGAGACTGGCAGGGCCTCGTCTTCGGCAAGGTGGCCGACTCACGCAACAAGCTCGACCACGTCGAGATCCGTTACGCGGGCGCCGCCTCCCAGGCCTCGAGCTTCCACTGCGAGCCCACCGTCGGCTTCTCCGTCAAGGAAGACGCGGCGCTGGCCATCTACTCCCAGCCGGCCGCCGCGTTCCTCACCAACAGCCTCATCGCCGACAGCAAGGCCCTGGGCGTCGACCTCGCCTACTACGGCCAGCCGGTCGACTTCCTGACGGGCAACCAGTTCGTGAACGTCGCCTCGTGCAAGGTGAGCACTCCGCGCCAGACCGACGGGAGCTGTCCCAGCACGGTCACCTGTCCCTAAAGGCATTGACGACCCGAGCCGAGGTGACGTGATGGAAGGCGCGGCGATGCTCCAGCGGATCGAGGCGGCCCCGGGCGACGACGCCGCGCGGGCCGTGTACGCCGACTGGCTCCAGGAGCGGGGCGACCCACGGGGCGCCTTCATCGCGATGCAGCTCACCCGCGGCCTCCGCCCCTCCAGCGCCGCCGAGTGGCGACGAGAATTCGACCTCTTGGTGGAGCACGGGACGAAGTGGCTCGATCCCATCGGGCAGCTCCTCATCGCACCGGTCTTCGAGCGCGGCTTCCTCGCCGAGTGCGCGGTGACTGACGCACCGACGTGGGCCATCGACTCACGGCTCTGGGCCACCGTCGAGCGGCTCCACCTCGCCGCGCCCGACACTGTCGCCCTGGCCGCGCTGGTGCGAAGCCCTCAGCTCCGCGCCCTCGAGCTCGTCTCGGAGCTGGGGCCGACGGTGATGACCGAGCTGTGCCGGCACCCTGCCCCTCGCCCACGGCGGCTCCGGTTTCTCCGCTCGAGCCCGGAGCTGCTCAAGCTCGTGCTCCGCCCACCTCCGCAGGTCCGCGAGGTCGAGTTCGAGCTCCCCGTGCAGCCCACCGAGGTGGCGGCCTTGCTCCGGGGCCCCTGCGCCGCGCAGCTCGAGCGCCTGGAGGTGAGCTGCAACGGGGCCCGGCTCTCGTTCACCGGCGACGACGGCGAGCTGAACGCGCTGACGGTCAGTGGCTTTCGGCGGAGCGACGCCGAGGCCGTCGCCGAAACCATTCTCAAGCTGCCCCGCATGGCGCAGCTCACCCTGGCCGCGGGAGCAGGACCGTCGGAGGCCCTCGCCCGCCTGCTCGGCCATCGAGGCACTCCGCCGGTGCTCACCCCAGCGCTGGCGCCCCGCCGCACCGCCTGAGCACGCCATGCCAGCCTCCCTCGAGACCCTGAAGGCGAAGCTCGACGCCAGCTCCATCGACACGGCCAGCTTCTCACGGCTGGGAGCGCTCCCTGACCCCATCGGCGCCCTGCGGGTCGAGGGCGGCCAGGCGGCCATCGCCCTGTGGAAGCGGTTGCGAAGGCTGGTGCCCGAGACCTGGCACTGGCCGGTGCTCCTCGGGGCGGCCGAGGAGCGCTCGTTCTCCGTCGAGGGGGCCCGCTTGCACACCACCCAGGCGCTCTTGGCCCAACAGTCCCAGCAGGTGCCTTCGCCCAGCAGCTGGCATGCGATCCGCGAGTCACCAGAGCCCGAGGAGACCATCGAGGAAATCGACTGGCCCACCAGCGCACCTCGTGAGGCCTGGTCGATTCCCTTCGACGTCCTCAGCCACCGGCCCCTCGAGCACGTGATGCTGGCCCTCGTTCCCACCCGGGCTCCATGGGAGGTGCCCATCTACCTGCGCTTCGGAGGGTGGAACGCCTGCCCGACACCGACCCAGCACGCCAGCGTGATGCGGCGCTGGAACCTCGAGTTCGGCGCCGAGGTGGTGGGTGTCACGCACGACGTGGTGGAGATGCTCGTCACTCGACCGGCCGCCACCCACGAGGCAGCGTTGACGTTGGCACGGGAGCAAGCGGCGTACTGCGTCGACCTCGTCGACCAGGGGTTGGGCTCGGTGTCGGCCCTCGCCGCGGCCCTTTACCGGGCGCCGAACTGGTACTTCTGGTGGGACTGAGCCGAGCCTCGGCGCTCCAGCACACCTCGAACCAGCGGGGCGCGAATCGACCCTGATTCGAGCAGCCCCAATCAAGCGCGCGACGGAGGACCAAGGCACACTCCGCGCATGACGCCTCGCTCCTCGACCCTCTCCCATCACCGCGCCCGGGTGGCCCTCGTCCAGCGCTGGATTGAGGGCCACCTCGACGCTGAGCTCGACCCGGTGGCGTTGGCCGTGGTGGCCGGTCTCTCCGAGTTTCACTTCCACCGTGTCTTCCGCGCGGTGACTGGTGAGTCGGTAATGGAGTACCTCCGGCGCCTCCGCTTGCAGCGCGCCGCGTCCAAGCTCCGCCTCGGCGACGGCTCCATCCTCGAGCTGGCACTGGAAGCAGGCTTCTCGTCGCACGAGGCCTTCACCCGCGCCTTCGCGGCCCAATTCGAGGCGTCCCCCAGTGGCTACCGGGCCGCCTCCCGCGCCGAGCTGCGCGCCTCGGACGCGCCGGTACCGCCGCCAGACTACGCACGCACCGAGGCACGTGGGCCAGTGCGGGTGCTGGCGGTTCGCCACGTCGGTCCCTACCAGGCGGTGGGCGCGGCCTGGCGCGCGTTGCATGGCCTGGCGAGGGAGCTCGGCCTGTCGGCCCTGGGTGAGCGGCTGGGGCTCTCGCACGACGACCCAGAGGTGACGCCCCCTGCGCGACTCCGGTACGACGCGTGCCTGGCCATCGCCCCAGACGCGACGCCGCTTCCGCCGGGGAGCCCCGCCCGCCTCGACCTCGTCTCCGGGGGGACCTTCGCCGTCGCGGTTCACCGAGGGTCCTACGATGGCCTGGGGCCGGCGTATGGGAACTTGGTCCGCTGGGCGCTGGAGAGCGACCGCGAGCTGGGCGAGGCCCCGTCCATCGAGCGCTACCTCTCCGATGAGCGCAGCACCCCGCCGTCCGAGGCGGTGACCGAGATTTCACTCCGGCTCATCTGAAAGGAGACACCGTGGACCCCACCAAGAAAAGGAGGAGTCGCCCCATGTGGATCGCCGCTTCCGCCGTCGTCGCGCTGGCTGTTCTCACCGCTGGAGGCGTGTGGCTCAAGCGCCTGTTTGACGGCCCGATGTTCGAACCAGGGACGGTGGCGGCACGGGTGGCGGCGGCCGGTGAATCGCTCGAGCCCATGCCGTCCGACTCGAGCGAAGACGCCTGGCACGTCACCCCGGAGATCCAGCTCTTCCATCAGAGCCGCGGCCAGGGCGAGGACCTCCTCCTCCTCCATGGCGGGCCGGGCTTTCCACCGCGAGAGCCATGGCGCGCGGCGGAGTTGCTGGCCGCCGGGTACCGAGTCCACAGCTACCACCAGCGAGGGTGCGGTCGGTCCTCCCGCCCGCTCGAGGGGAAGCTCGAGGGCTCCTTCTACAGTCGCCTCACCCGGGTCGAGGCGACCCTCGGTTTTGCCGAACAGCTGGCCGACGTGGAGCGCATCCGCCGACGCCTCGGGAGCCAGAAGCTCATCCTCGTCGGACACTCCTTCGGTGGTCTCATCGCGGCCCTCTACGCCGCCGAGTTCCCCGAGCGGGTGCGAGCGCTGGTGCTGCTCGCCCCGGCGCCGCTCGAGGTGATGCCGACCGAGGGGAAGGGGCTGTTCGAGGGTATCGCCGAGCGTCTCCCTGAGGCCGAGCGGGGCTCGTACCAGGCCTACCTGGCGTCGTACTTCGATCTCCCCGCGTCGCTCGATCTGGACGAAGCAGCGCTGTCGCGGAAGTACGGTGGGCTGCGGCGCTTCTACCGAGCCGCCGAGGGGGCGCCACAGGTGCCGGACGACGACGGGGACGCCGGTGGCTTCCTCACCGCGGCGCTCTACGCCGGCCTCGGCCGCCGGCACGACTGGAGGGCTGCGCTGGGGCGCGTCGAGGCGCCCACCCTGGTGCTCCACGGGGCGGAGGACCTTCAGTCGGAGGCCGACACCCGGCGATTTGCTTCGGCCATTCACGGCGCTCGAGTGGAAATCCTCCCCGGCGCGGGGCACTTCATGGCCGAGGAGGCACCGGAGGCGGTGGCCGAGGCGGTGCGACGGTTCATCGTTGCGGGGCGCTGAAGGACCCGCGCGCGAGGGCCGCACAATAAGGTACTGGCCGTAGGGTCCGCTGGCAATGGGCTCGACTGGGCCCTCGAGCTGGGGCCTTCGCCGTCGTCGTCTGACGCCCCGCCATGCGCATGAAGCTGCCCGAGCGGGCGCGGATCGACCATGATGGAATGGGTCGACGACCGTCAGTGCCGAAGGTGAACCAACGATGCCGAAAAGCCGTGACCCAGCCCGCGCCAACCTCGAAGCCCTCTACCGGATATTCACCGTGCCGGAAGCGCCCGGGTCGACCCTCGGAGCCATCGATCAGGCGATCTCCGACGACGTCATCGGCTTCCTGCAAACGCACATCGTCGCCATCGAGCGGAACCTCGAGGAGATCGAGGCCGACTTTTCCTCCTTCCTCATCCCCGAGGAGCCGACCTACGTCTCGGAGTACACCGAGTTCGTCAAAGAGAAGCTCGTCGCCCAGTCGGTGCACACGGCGGCGCCGGGCTTCATCGGCCACATGACCTCGGCGCTCCCCTACTTCATGCTCCCACTGGCGCGGCTCATGACCGCGCTGAACCAGAACCTGGTGAAGGTCGAGACCTCCAAGGCCTTCACCCCGATGGAGCGCCAGGTCCTCGCGATGGTTCATCACCTGGTCTACCAGCGGGAAGACGCGTTCTACGGAGAGTGGATTCACAACAGCCAGCACGCGCTGGGGGCGTTCTGCTCCGGCGGCACCATCGCCAACCTCACGGCGCTGTGGGTGGCGCGGAACCGCCTCTTCGCGCCGTCGGGCTCGTTCCGCGGCATCGCCCAAGAGGGCCTGGCCCGGGCGCTCAAACACCGCGGCTGCGACGGCCTCGCGGTCCTCGTCTCGGAGCGGGGACACTATTCCTTCGGAAAGGCCGCCGACGTCCTCGGCATCGGCCGCGACAACCTGGTGAAGGTGGCGACCGACGCCAACAACCGCATCGACCTGAAGCGCCTGAGGGAGACGTGCCAGCGCCTCAAGGACGAGAACGTGCGACCGCTGGCGCTGGTGGGCATCGCCGGCACGACCGAGACCGGTAACGTCGACCCGCTGGAGGCGATGGGCGACCTCGCCCTCGAGCTGGGCTGCCATTTCCACGTCGACGCCGCCTGGGGTGGGCCGACGCTGTTCTCCGACCGGCACCGGCACCTGCTCGCTGGCATCGCCCGGGCCGACTCGGTCACCATCGATGCGCACAAGCAACTCTACGTGCCGATGGCCGCCGGAATGGTTGTCTTCAAAGACCCCACGGCCCTGTCGGCCATCGAGCATCACGCCGCCTACGTCTTGCGCCGCGGCTCGAAAGACCTCGGCAGCCACACCCTCGAGGGCTCACGCCCGGGGAAGGCGATGCTGGTGCACGCCGGCCTCTCCATCATCGGCCGCAAGGGCTACGAGCTGCTCATCGACATGGGCATCGAGCGCGCCAAGACCTTCGCGGATATGATTCGCCAGGATCCTGACTTCGAGCTCATCACCGAGCCCGAGCTCAACATCTTGACGTACCGCTTCTGCCCCCGCGCCGTGCAAGAGAAACTCGAGCGCGCGGCGCCGGAGCAGCGAGGCCGCCTCAACGCCGTCCTCGACCAGGTGAACCAGCTGGTGCAGAAATACCAACGCGAGGCAGGCAAGACGTTCGTCTCGCGCACCCGCCTTCGCAAAGCCCACGCCGGCCCGCAACTCACCGTGCTGCGGGTGGTCTTGGCGAACCCGCTGACGACGGTGGAGATCCTCGGGTCGGTGCTCGCCGAGCAGCGGGAGATCGCCCGGCAGCCAGAAATCGCCGGGTTGCTGAAGGAGCTCGACGCGCTCTGACGCAGTGTGGGCCGTCATCGATTCGTGACTCCCGCGCCACGGGACGATCGCCTTCGCGGACTAGACGCTCCTCCATGGCCCACGTGCTCATCGTCGATGACGAACCGGATCTCGCTCGGCTGGTGGAGTTCAACCTCACCCAGGCCGGGCTGGCCACCTCGGTGGCCTTCACCGGGGCCCAGGCGCTCCAGCTCGCCCGGCTCCGCGTGCCCGACCTGGTGCTCCTCGACCTCATGCTCCCAGACATCTCGGGCAAGGAGGTCTGCCGACGCCTGAGGGCCGAGCCGAAGACGCGGCAGGTGCCCGTCGCCATGCTCACCGCCCGGGGCGAAGAGACCGAGCGCATCGAGTGCTTCGAGGTCGGCGCCGACGACTACGTCACCAAGCCGTTCAGCCCTCGCGAGCTGGTGCTGCGACTCCAGGCCATTCTCCGGCGCAGCGGAGCCAAGGAGGACTCGGAGCAGCTCAAGGTCGCGATGCTCCGGCTCGACCTCGCGGCCCACCGAGCCTTCGTGGCCGAGGCGCGGATCGAGCTGACGAGCCTCGAGTTCAAGCTCCTCCAGTCGCTGATGCTGCACTGTGGCCGGGTGCGGAGCCGCGAGCAGCTCCTGGCCGACGCCTGGGGCATCACCACCATGTTGGAGACCCGCACCGTGGACACCCACGTGATGCGCCTGCGAGACAAGCTCGGGGTCGCTCGGGACATGGTGGAGACCGTGCGCGGCGTCGGCTACCGACTCTCCGAGACGCCATCGTGGGCGCCCGAGACCCTCGCCGCCGCCGACTGAGCGCCGGCGGCCCGGCGTCGCGAGCTCAGCCCGACCGTGCGAGAGACCGGGCTCGACACGCCGCCACCGCCAGCCCTTCATAGAGCAGGTGCGCGGCCAAGAGGCTCGTCTGCTCTCCCACGTCGAGAGCGGGACACACCTCGACCACGTCCATGCCCACGAGGTTGACGCCGGTGAGGCCTCGAACCAACCACAGTGCCTCGCGGGCCGAGAGCCCTCCGGGTACCGGCGTTCCTGTTCCCGGCGCGAAGGCTGGGTCCACCGCGTCGACGTCGAAGCTGAGGTACACCGGCGCGTCACCCACCCGTTCGCGGATTTCGCGTGCGACGGCGGTGGGCCCCAGCTCGGCCACCGTCTCCACCCCAAAGGAGGCGGTCGAGTGGAACGCCGCCAGCGCGCCCTCCTCGGGGTGGTGCCACGGCGCTCGAACTCCTATCTGGAACAGCGATGAGGCCAGTCGCTCGGTCAGGCAGTGCCGCAGCGGCGTTCCGTGATGGTGCTCCTCGGCCCAGGTGTCTGGCGGGCTGGTGTCGAGGTGCGCGTCTACGTGGATGATGGCCAAGGGGCCGTGCACTGCCTTGAGCGCGCGGGCCATGGGCAACGCGATGGAGTGATCGCCGCCCACCACGAAGGGTCGGCTGCCGCCCTTCGCCACGGCGCCGACATGACGCTCGATCTCCGCTCGGGCGAGGGCCGGGTTGAACGGGGGGAAGACGACGTTGCCGCCGTCGACGCAGCCCAGGGTGCCGAAGACGTCGAGCTGGTGCGTCGGGTGCCACGAGCCCAGCGTGACGCTCGCCGACCGCACGGCCCAGGGCGCGAACCGCGAGCCGGGGTGATGTGTCGAGCCCAGGTCATACGGCACGCCGAGGAGCACCGCCCCGGGGTTCCGCTCGCGCTCATCGAGCGCCGGCAATCGGAAGAAGTGGCTGACCCCGCCACGAATGTACTCAAGCGCAGAGTGCTGCATCGTTTGGCGCCTCCTGGGTGACACCGCGACGGGCGATGCGTTGACGTGCTTCCTCGGCGAGCTCCTCGTCTGGTCCCTCGCCCGCGACGAGCGGAGCCTCGAAGCGCAGCCGCACCACCGGCCGGACACTCGATGCGACGCGCCACACGTGGGGCAGCAACGGATCATCTCCGACCCACGTCAGCGCCGGGTCCACCTCGAGACAGACCGGAACGACCGGCACACGCATCAGCCGGGCAAGGCCGAAGATGGCCCGGCGGAATGGGAGGACCCTGTCACCCCGAGTCGTGGTGCCCTCGGGGAAGTTCAGCACGCAGAGGCCGTGCTCGAGCGCCCGCCGGGCCTTGAAGAGGCTGACGGCGCCGCTGTGGGCCGAGGACCGGTCGACGAAGATGACCCCCAGGGCCCGGGCGCGCGCGCCAACGAAGGGCCAGGAGCCCACCTCGCTCTTGGCGATGGCCGTCACGGGCACGCGCGAGGCCACCACCAGCGGATCGAACCAGCTCAGGTGGTTCGACACCAGCACGCAGGGTCCGCTGGGCAGGGCCCCGGAGGATTCGATGGACAGGCCACTCTCGGCGAGCACCCGCCCGGCGATGCGACTCAAGGCCGTGGCGCGCGCCCGCGGTGAGGCCCCCGAGAGCGGCTCGAGCGCCACCGAGACCGAGGACATCGCCAGCCGGGCCAGGCGCTCGACTCCGCCCATGGCGTCTCGCTCACGCGCCGGCATGGGTGGCCTGCGGCGGCTCATGGTGGTCGACCAACCCCAGCCGCTCGTACCGTCGACGGGAGCGCTCGAAGGCGTGGCGGTCAATGCGAGACACGATGCGCGGCTGCCCAGGGCCGTAGAAGTCCGAGCGCACTCCGACTTCTTCGGCGCCCAGCACCGTGTGCAGCGCCCGGGCCGCCTTGTTGTCTTCGTCAACGGTAAACCAGCACACGTCCACCTTGGGCATGATGGCCCGCGTGAAGGCAGTCAGGAGGTGGAGCGTCAGGCGGGTCGCCCGAAAGTCCGGGTGCACACCCAGGGTGGTGCAATACGCCTCCGTCCCCTTCACGAAGCTGAGGACGTAGCCGACGGCCTGCCCCTCGGCGAACGCGATGAAGCAGGTGTCTCCAAAGAAATCACAGCACAGGCGAACGTAGTAGGGCCCCAGGAGCTTCTCGCCCTGGGCGCCGAAGATGGTCTCCTCCAAGTGCATCAACAGTTCGAAGTCTGAGCTCTTCAGCGTTCTCACGGTGTATCGGGCCATTCGTGTGTCCTCCGGCCGCTGATATGTCAGCCGCGGGTGTCACGCTTCGGGCGAGCGCGTCACGACTGGGGAAGGAAATGGTCGCCCCGCGGTCACGGAGTGGCGCTGCACCGAGCCGCGCACGAGCCTCGAGCCGGCCTCGACGCGCAGCCGCTTCCCCCGCCAGACGACGGTACGCACCGCGAGGCCACGGGTCCACGCCGCGAACAAGATGACGTCCTTCAGCGGCACCACCAGAAGCGCGACGAGCCCGGAGCGGCCGATCCCCAGCGCCCGCGCGGCCGACACGTCGAGCAGCGCCTTCGCCACCAGCACTCCGACCGAGGCGAGGGCGAGCCGCATGGACGGCGATACAGCGGCCGCCAGGAGCGACAGCGGCCAGGGGTTGAGCAGGGCCTGCGCGAGGTAGGTGAGAGGCGTGACTGCCGTGCGGTGAATGACGCTCCAGCGGGCGTAGCGCCCCCAGAACGAGCCGACGCTGCGCTCGACGGCGACGTTGAGCACCGGGAGCCTCGCCACCGCGACGCGACCGAGCGATGGGCTGATGGCGCGCCCGATGGCGTAGTCCTCGGCGAGGAAGTCACGGAACGCGTGGAAGCCCCCCAGCGCCTGGAGCACCGGCCGGCGCAGCGCCATGGACTTCCCCACGACGAGATTCCGCTTCGCGAGCACCTTGGCCGCCACCTGCCCGAGGCCGACCGAGGCGGCGAGGTGCAGGTTGTCGAGGAGCGCGCCGAGAGTGCGATGGCCGGTGCCTGAGACGGGGTTGGTGACGCAGGCCACCTGACCGTCCTCGAACAGCGCGGCCAGCTCATCGAGGTACCCCTCGGGGGCGATGGTGTTCGAGTCACTGATGAGCAACAGCTCGTGCCGGGCATGGGCCTCCAGGGTCACGAGTTGGTTCACCTTCGGGTTGAGCCCCGGAGCTCCGTGTTGGAGGACCGCTCGCACCCGCCCGGGGTGACGCGCGGCCACCCGCTCAGCGAGGGCCCAGGCCGGGTCGCTCGTTCCGTCGACGCCGAGTAGCAGCTCGTACTCGGGGTACCGGAGGGACGCGAAGTGCTCGAGGTTCTCTTCGAGCCGGTCCTCCAGGCCACACAGGGGCTTGAGGATCGAGATGCCTGGACGTCGCAGTGGCGCTACCGGTGGCGAGCCCAGGTGGTGGGAGAGGGCGAGGCGCTGCGCCGCAAGGGCTCCCAGGCCAACTGCCGCACAGGTGATGAGGATCGCGCTCAGCATTTGGGGCGAGGCTCACTCGGTCGTGGGGCAACGCGGTGGAGCCCGCGTCGGGCCCCGGTCACTTCGCGGTGACGAACGTGTCGCGCGAGGCGTCCTCTCCGTTGACAGGGTGCGAGCATGCCTCCAGGTGCGATGGTGGGGCCGGTGCCCAGCGACCGAGGCGGTCTGGCCAGCCCCGCCCCCTCCCTCGCTCCCAGCGCTCGGGCGGCACCAGGTCCGTGGCTGGCGAGGGTAAGGGCCAAATGGAAGAGCTGCTTCCATTCGGTGACACGGTCAATCCATCTGCGGGTGCGCACGGCCCACCGGCGCCCGCGGACAGGGCCGGCGCGGTCGACCACGTCCGTGGCGCCCGGCTCCTTCATCCCATCGTGCCCTCCGCAAGAGTGCACCAGGGTAGTCCGCTGCGCGCCCGCGCGGAATCTGCTGAGCCCTGGCCCGGAGGAAGCCCATGGCCCATGCGCAGCAGGAAGAGCGCGACGACAAGGGGCGGTTGGAGGCAGTGGCGAGCGAGTTCGCTGCCGCTTGGCACCCACGCCCGCTGCTTGCGTATGATGCGGCCCTCATGAAAGCCACCGAAGAGAAGCCGCTTTCCACCTGCATCTCCGGGGAGCAGCTCGCGCTGCTGAAGAAACTCGACTACCCGTGCTCCGAGGCCATTCTGGCCTCTGCCACCCTCATTGAGGACGAGGGCTTCGAGCTCACGGGCAACCGCTACGCCTTCGAGACCCTCGCCGGCTTCGTCGCCGGAGACGCCAACCATTCCCGTGCCGGCCGACGCCGTGATCAGCTCAACGACATCGCCGACGCGCTCGAGGACGCCCTGGCAGCGCGTACGTACGTCCGCTGAGCGGCCGAGGGGCCCGCGCCCAATACCGCGGTGATTGAGTCGCAGACCGGCGTCGGCACCACGCCGTCAAGTCCATACCGCGGAGTGAAAGGGGGGCGGTCGGGTAGCCTCAGGCTGACCCCGGGCCCCACAGATCCAGACGTGCGGGATTCGCGCATCCAGCTCTTCAGCTCATGGATTAAAGTATACGCACGTGTAAGAGAAATCGTCACACAAGTACGGCGCCAAGCAGTCGTAGGAGGTATTGCACCGCTTCGATTGGTCGCACCCATTGCAGGATCCGCCGCAGTCGACATCGCTCTCGTTTCCGTTCTTCATCCCGTCCGAACAGGTGGGGATCTGGCACTTGCTGTTGGTGCACACGCCGCTCACGCAGTCGGAGCCCACGGCGCAGGTCTTGCTATTGGAGCACTTCGTCGTGCAGGTGCCACCACAGTCAACGTCCGTCTCGGTGCCATTCTTCACGTTATCCAAGCAGGTCGGCTGCTTGCAGACGTTCGCGGCGCAGTACGTCGACACGCAGTCGGAGCCAAGGGCACATGTCTTGCCATTGGAGCACTTCGTCGCGCAGGTGCCACCGCAGTCGACATCGACCTCGGCCCCGTTCTTCACCGCGTCCGAGCAGGTTGGGACTTGGCACTTGCCGCCCGTGCACACGCCACTCACGCAGTCCGCCGCCGCTCCGCAGCCCTTGCCGTCGTTGCATTTCCCACCACAGGAGCCACCGCAGTCGATGTCGGTCTCCGCGCCGTTCTTCACGTTGTCGGAGCAGCTCGCGACCTTGCACGCGCCACTCTGGCATACGCCGCTCGCACAGTTCGCCGCCGCGCCGCAGGCCTTCCCGTCACCGCACTTCGTCGCGCAGGTGCCACCGCAGTCGACATCGGACTCGGCACCGTTCTTCACCGCGTCCGAGCATGTGGGAACCTGGCACGTGCCGCCTACGCACACCTTGCTCTGGCACTCCGAGGCAACCGAGCAGTACCGGCCGTCGTTGCAGGCCAGGCAGAGCCCGCCACAGTCAATGTCGGTCTCGCTCCCGTTGAGGTGGCCGTCGTTACAGGTCGACTGCTGACATTTCCCATTCAGGCAGACGGTGCTCGCACAGCTCCCGTCAACGCTGCAGGACTTGCCCGAACCGCAGGCAGGGCAGACGCCGTTCCCGCAGTCGACGTCGGTCTCGGTGCCATTCCTCACGCCGTCGATACAGGAGGGCGCCTGGCAGACACTACCGGTGCAGACGCCGCTCTGGCAATCTGAGGCCTTGCCGCAGGCATTGCTGCCGGCGCACCCCCCGCACGAGCCGCCACAGTCGACGTCGGTCTCGTCGCCATTCTTCGCCCCGTCGGTGCACCCGGCGGCCACACACTGGCCGACCTGGCACGCGCTCGACAGGCAGTCCCCGGCAGCTGCGCAGTGCTTCCCGTCGGCGCATTTCTGAGCGCAGGAGCCCCCGCAGTCCACATCGCCCTCGGACCCATTCTTCACGGCGTCCGAACACGTTGGGGCCTTGCACTTGCCGCCAGCGCACACGGCGCTCGCGCAGTCGGAGGCGGCGAGGCAGGCCTTCCCGGAAGGACACGCGCCACAAGTGCCGCCGCCGCAGTCGACGTCGGTCTCGGAGCTGTTGAGGTGGCCATCGGTGCAGCTGGCCTGCTCGCATTTCCAATTCAGGCAGACGGTGCTCGCGCAGCTCCCGTCGACGCTGCACGACTTGCCCGAGCCGCAGGCAGGACAGACGCCGTTCCCGCAGTCGACGTCGGTCTCGGTGCCATTCTTCACCCCGTCGGTGCAAGTTGGCGCCTGGCACGCGCTACCGGTGCAGATGCCGCTCTGACAATCCGGGGCCTTGCCACAGGCTTTGCTATCGGCGCACTTCCCGCACGAACCGCCACAGTCGACGTCGGTCTCGTCGCTGTTCTTCGTCCCGTCCGTGCACCCGGCGGCGACGCACTGCCCGACCTGGCACACGGTCGACAGGCAGTCCCCGGACGCCGTGCAGCGCTTCCCGTCGGCGCACTTCTGAGCGCAGGATCCCCCGCAATCGACGTCGGGCTCTGACCCGTTCTTCACGGCGTCCGAGCAGGTGGGGCCGGCATCAGCAGTCCCCCCGGTGCTGTCTCCGTCCGGGAGCCCTCCCCCGTCCGACGTCCCGCGATCCGACGTCCCGCCATCCGACGTCCCGCCATCCGACGTCCCGCCATCCGACGTCCCGCCATCCGACGGGTGGACATCCGGTGGGAGGAAGGACACGCAGGCCTTCACGCTCGGCTCGCACCGCTGCGGCACCGGGCAGTCGGCGTCGGTGGAGCAGTCGCGGAGTGGCCGGCACTCCATCAGGGTGACGACGCCAAGCACGAGCAACCACGAAGCAAACGACCTCATCCAACCTCCAAGCTTTGGGGGGGAAATCAACATGTACGACTCGTCTTCGGTTACCGAACGTCGGTAGGTCTGGGAGCTGCCCCCGCGCCGGCGGACACAGGTCCGCAGCGCGATGGTCCTGCGACGGGGGCGGGCGGGCGGGCAACAACCGAAAACGAGGTCCCCCGGGCCACTGGCGAGCGATGACCCGAGGAAGACCCCGGACCACCGGCGCAGTAACTCGATCAGCTCCGGCGACGGCGAATGAGCCCCGCGAAGCCCAGCAGCGTCAGCAGAACTGGCCCGTCGCCCACGGCGGAGCACCCGCTCTTCGAGCCAGACCCGCCACCACCAGCAGCAGAGCCGCCACCAGCAGCAGAGCCGCCACCAGTATCAGAGCCGCCACCGGCAGCCGAGCCACCACCAGCAGCAGCGCCGCCACCAGCAGACGTCCCCGCGTCCACCCCGGTACCACCACCAGCGCCGGAGAAGGCCGCTGAGGTGTCGACGTAGCCGCCCAGGGCCGTCTTCATCAGCTTGAAGAACACATCGGTGTTCTGCTGCACCCCAACAAATTGCCGCCAGGCGTCGGTGCCTGAGCTGTAGGCCGAGACTGGAATGTCAGTCGCCGTATGCACAGCTTGGTCCCCAGGTACCTGGCCACGGATGAAGAAGCCGGTCGCCGACTCGGCGCGGGCATAGGCCGAGAGCACGTAGCTCTTCCCTGCGAGCTCATCCTTCACCGCCTGGGGGAGGAGTGAGTCGACGACGGTGAGCGGCTTGGTCAGCCAGCCTTCGTAGCGGTCACCGTTGGCGCCGAAGCCGAACAGGAGCTTCCCGTCGGTGTCGAAAGTCTCAGGGTAGCCGTCGGCATTCATTGCGTACTTAGGGAAGCCCGCCTTGTCGTACGTGCCGACCGCCGACTGCCGCTTGGGCGCCTTGTTGCCCTGCACGGTCGACGTGCTGGCCGGATCGAGCTCCACGTTGCCTCGGTCGCTGGCCAACCCCTGGAGCGCGGTGATGCCACCGGAGAGCGCGCCGATGATGGCGAAACCCGAGCACTCGTGGTCCGCGAGCACCACGATGACCGTGTCGCCGGCCGAGTCGGCGAAGGTCCTCGCCACCTTGATGGCGTCGTCGAGTTCGAGCACCTCGCCCACGGCGCGATCCGCGTCCATCAGGTGCGACTGCTTGTCGATGTGGGCCCCCTCGACCATCAGGACGAAGCCGTTCTGGTTCTTCGAGAGCACCTTCAGCGCCGCGTCGGTCATCTCCGGAAGTAGTGGCTGGTTGGGCGCGTGGTAGTCGTCGACCACGAAGGTGCTCGCCCCTCCGATGGGCTGGTTGCGCCGCTTGGCGATCTTATCCAGCGCCACGTTCATGTTCCCGAAAGCAAAGAGGCCCAAGAGCTTTGTGGTGCTCGCGGGGATCGCGTCGAGCGAGGTCTTGTCTTCGGCGTACGCGAAGCCCGCGTTCTTGAACTCGGTGACGAGGTCACGCGTGGGGTCGAGTGCACCCTTCGCGGAGGCGGGCAGCTTCCACCCGGCGATCAAATCGTCAGGCAGCTTCTCATAGTCGTCCTTGGTGCTCGTGCGGCTGCTGTACAGGTTGTTCGCGTCCTTGGGCAGGAACCACCGACGGCCTCCGCCGAGGAGCACCGCGAGACCGGTTCCGTACGTCTTCGTCCCGGTCGGGTCCGCTTCGTCGAAGTACTGGTCGACGACGCCCGTCCCCGCGCCTCGATCGGCCGTGTGTACGGCGTTGGCGGCGGGGGTCGCGTCCTCGAGATCGGCGGTCGAGACGAGCCCCAGCGAGGCTCCGCGCGTGCGGTGCAGGTACTCGGCCATATACTCCACGCGAGGGGCATAGAACGGGTTGGTGACGTTGGCTGGGTAGACGCCCTCCTGGCCGTTGTAGGCGTGTTGCCCCGTGGCGTAGCAGGCCATGCCCGGCGCCGAGTCGGTGATGACGCTGTTGAGCGAGGCGGTGGTGATGAGCCCAGTGCCGGGGAACTTCTCCATGTTCAGGAAGCCGTTCGGAGTGCCCTCCGTCGCGCCATACCGCACCAAGCGAGCAGCGGTTCGGTGCGCGGCGCCCATCCCGTCACCCAAGAAGATGATGAGGTTCTTGGCTTGCTTGTTGGTGCCCGAGACGTCGAGTACCTGAACGGTCTTCTCGACGCTCACGGTCCCGGTGCTGTCGGTGAAGGTCGCCGAGAGCACGTGAGGGCCGGCGGCCGTGAAGCTGTAGCCGCGCAGGTTGAAGCCACCGTAACCAGCGGCGGTGATGCCATCGGTCGTGGTGGGGTCGGTCAGGCCGGTGAAGACCGCGTCCTTCCCGTCGACCTTCAGGGTGGCGCTGAACGGCGCGGTGCCCTTGCCTTCGACGCGAATATCGAAGCGCTGGCCGACGAGGAAGCGAGCGGTCCCCGGTGGCACGAGACTCACGTTGGTGGGCGCCGCGCTGGCCGAGCCGGCCATGAGGGCGAGGAAGAGATAGGGACGACGAAGCTTCATGGTGCACCTTGGGGACTACGGGGAGGAGCGTCGAGGACGATGCGGATGAACGAGGGGAGCCCGTCTGGCTCATCGCGGGCGCCGAGCTCGAGCACTCCGACGACGGTGAGCGCGCGGGGAATGTGCGCCAAAGCCTTGCCTCGGGCAGACCGAACGATGATGCGAATGGCATCGGGAGGGAGATCCGCGCTCCCAGCTCCAGACTCGTCGGCCACCAACGGACGCTTGACCAAGAAGAACGCACCCTCGGGCGCACGCTCCATGTCCGCCATGAACCCGACGACCCGAACCCGCTTGCCGGCGAGCGCCTTCAGCTTGTCGGTGTATTCCAGAGAGCCGCCTGGCTTGAGGGCGAGCAGCTCATCGAAGCGCAGAGTCGTGGCAGCCCGCGAGGGCGTCGCTGCGGCCAAGAGGGAGGAGAGGATGAGCGCCGATGTCATGACGAGGCCTTCGTGTAAGGAAATGAGGACTGAACCTTGCCCGAGGCAACAGTCACGCCCGTGAACTCGAGCAAACGGCTTGGTGGCTTCTCGGTGACTGGTGTGAAACGCAATCTGTCGCCGGAGCGCCGCCTTGCGTCGCCGGTCATCGTCAGCGACCCTTGGGAAACCGACACGTCTCCCCCCACGCCGCTTCCTCGCGCGGCTCGCACCTCAGCGCTCGGGCTCGATGAGGCGGCCTCGCGGATTCAGCGCACGACGAAGGGGAGCGCCTTCATCGACGAGCCTCCGCGACTGTCACGCAGCACGGCCCAGAGCGTCCCCGAGCCCGACGGCGGAGTCTTCCAGACCGAGGTCGTCTCGGTGGCGAAGTCGTCTTCTCCCCGCCCGGTCGTCACCACGGGAATGACGCCCGCCGTGGTGAACCACGACACTCGGAAGGACTCGCGGTGCTCGCGCAGGCTGTCATCCACCTGGTCGTGCACCACGTAGCTCTCGACCTCACTCGAGGCCCAGCCCACCCTCATCGTGACATCGGCATTGGCTGGCACGAGCGCCGGGTCCACCGCCATGCCGCCTTGCTCGAGGGCGATGCCGTCGAAGATGGGGTTGGTGTTGTTCGTGTAGCGCTGGTTGAACTCCACCGCCCGCTGGGCCGAGGCGCCCGGCAGATTGCAGTGTAGCCGCACGAGCGCGACGCTCTCGACTTCGCTCGACATGCTGACGCGAACCGGCTGGTAGTAGCCACCGGTGACATCGGCGGCCCGGGGGCGAAAGGGGGCCTGCCCAGGCTCCTGCGGCGGGGTATCGGGGCCGAAGCTGAGACAGCCCCCCAGTGGCAGCGTGGCATCGGTCTCGTGCACGCCCTCGGCGATGGACAGCACCTTTCCTGCCGACCCGAGGCAGTCGCTGTTGACGACGTTGTTCTCGGTGAGCGGGAGCGGGCTCGTGCAGAACGCGAAGCTCACCGGCTCGAGTGACGGGCCCTCCTCGGACACCGGCAGCGCCTTCAGGTGCACCACGTCGCCGGGGCGCGCCTCCGGGGGCGTGGCCTCGACGCTGAGAATGCGCGTCTGGGTCACCACCGAAACGGGCAGACCGAAGTCAGGCCGACAGCCGACCACGGCGAGCGACAGGCACAGCAGGGCAGCGAGTCTCATCGGGCCTCTCACGTCAGAACTCGTAGCGGGCGCCGAACACCGCCAGCAACGGCAACCCGGAAATGTATTGTTTGCTCGAGTAGTTTGGGCTGTAGACGACCTCCTCGGCGTTCTTCTGATTCCAGACATTCTGCACGTCGAGGTACACATTGAGCGAGCTGGCCCCGAAGTGGAACGTCTTCTCCAGCCGAGCGTCGAGCTGCACGAAGTCAGGCAAGCGAGTGCTGTTGCGAGCCCCGAGAATGGGCTGCCAGAGGTCGTCACGCACGTCGTAGAACGAGCCGGTCACCGCCACCCGCGGCGCCCCGGTCGTGTAGCGGAAGCGCACGCCCAGGGTGAACCCCTTCCACTCGTAGCTGGCCACCACGCCCAGCACGTGGGTTTGATCGAAGTCGAACAACCGCTCCGGTTGGCCCGGTTGATCCTGCCGGGTGCTGCGCGAGAGCGAATAGGTAATCCACCCGAAGAAGTTCTGGAACAGCTCCTGGCGCAACAGGGCCTGGCCCCCGAAGGCTCGGCCCACGCCGCTCTGAGTGAGTGCCGCCGCGATGGGCGGAGTGCTCAGGGCGCTCCGTGAGACGAGGTCTCCGTAGTCCTTGTAGAAGCCCACCAGCTCGAGGCTCAGCGTGCTGGTTAGCTTGAGGTTCGAGCCCAGCGACAGATGAACCGCCCGCTGCACCGAGAGCGTGGGGTTGCCGAAGACGGCCGAGAGGTCCTCGGCATCGGGGCCCTGGTGGTAGAGGCCGAGGCTCGCCGTGAGGCTCCACTGCTTGAACGGCCGGAACGCGACGCTCACCCGAGGGTCGACGGTCCACGTCAGCGACGAGCCACCGATGGAGGGGACACCCACCGACTTGGGAACCAGCCGCCCCACGTCGATGACGAAGGCGTCGAGGCGCAGCCCGCCGGTGATGGTGAACAGGCCCAGCGGCACCTCCGCCAGCGCGAAGACCGACGCGTCGGTGAGCTGGGTCTTCCAGGTATCGGACGCCAGGTCATCGCTGGGAGGGCGGCCAAAGACGTACGGGTCGCCTTCCCGAGGTGGGGTGGTGATGGAGCCGGTGCGCGAGGTGGTGGCGGCCGAGCTCAAGATGTCGGTGCCCACCGTGAAGATGAAGCTGGAGCTCAGCTTGCTGCGGTACTGCGCGCGGAGGCCCGGCTTCCAGGCCTTGCTGAGGACCTCCGAGGGGATGCTTCCGAAGGTCTGGCCGGTGCGGGTGTCGTCGAACCCTAGGAACGGCGTCACCGAGAAGCTCGATCCGTCCTCCATCAGCCGGGCATACCGGAGCGAGAGCCGGTGCACGTGCTGCTGCGTCTCCTCGCTCTTCACTCGCGCCGGGTCGTCGCTGGCCACCTTGCGGCGGTAGTCGTCGTGGGCCCCGAGGAAGAAGAGGCCCAGCTCCTCGCCCTGCCGCAGCGCCAGGGTCGCCTTCACCTGGTAGTCGGAGTACTGGGGAATGGGGAAGAAGTCGCCCACGTCGGGAGAGACGACGCCAGCGAGGATCTTATCCAGGTAGCTGTAGCGGCCCGCCACGGCGATGCGCAGCCGCTCTCCTACCGCCGCGGTGAGAAACGCCGAGGCGTCGAGCACGTCGGCCGACACCGAGCCATGCACGCCCTGCTCGGGGAGCACGCGGGAGTCCACCTTGACGAGCCCACCCAGGCCTCGGCCGTACTCCGGCCCGAAGTTGCCCGGCAACAGCTCGATGCCCTTCACCAGGTCACTCGACACCACCGAGCGCAGACCGCCCACGTGGTAGAGGTTGGGAATCTCCACGCCGTCCACCACGACCCGCGTCTCTCTCGGCGAGCTCCCCCAGACAATCAACGCCCCCGAGCCGAAGGCGCTGCGGGCCACGCCGGGCAGGTTCTGCACCACCTTGAGCGTGTCGCCCTGGGTCCCGGGGACGCGCCGGGCTTCCTCGGTACGGATGGTGGTCTGCACCGACTCCTTCTTGAGCCGCGCGGCGCGGACGGTGACCTCGATGTCCACCCCCTCCTGCTTCTCTTCCACCCGGTACTTCACCGTCTTCTTCTGGTCCTTCTCGATGGCCTCGTCGGTCACCACCTCGACCAGCTTCTCGCCCGACAGCTTCACCCGATGGCTCCCCACCGGGACGTCGAGGAACTGAAAGTGTCCCTCGGCGTCGGTGACGGTGGAGAGGCCCAGGTCCTCGAGCGAGACCTGCACCTCGGCCAAGGGCTTCTTGTGGAACCGCTCGAGAATGGTGCCCTCGAAGTTCACCTGCGGCCCGAGCTTCACCAGCTTGGTCGTCAGCTTGAACTCGTAGCGGTAGGTGATGGTGACCGGCGCCGTCACTCCGTCGATCTCCGCCGGTGAGAAGACGAACTGCCGCGCGGCCTTCTCAGCAGCCTGGCCAAAGGCCGTCGAGGGCGCGTCCACCACCCTGACGTCGTCGACCTTGCCCTCCTGATCGACGTCGATGCTCAAGGTGACGACCGCCTCCTCACCACGGGCGGCGGCGTCGGCCGGGTAGTCGGCCTCCATGAAGGTGACGAGCGCGGGAGCGCGGGTGAGAGTCCCCTCGGGCGGAGCGCCGGCCTGGGCCAACGCTTCGGTCGCGAGCGAGAGGGTGAAGAGAACAAGCAGTGACCGCACGTCAGTCTCCCAACTCGAAGCGCTGGGCCCAGGTGAGCGTTCCCGCCACCGGCCGGCCGCAATGAGTCGCGGGGGTGAATTTCCAACTCCGAATGATGGACAGCACATAGGCATCCAGGCTGCCCTCGATGCCCGAGACGACCTCCACCGAGGCCACCGAGCCATCGTCGTTCACGTGGATGACGACCTGAATTCGGCCCTCCACTCCGTCGGCCCGGGCTTTGTCCGAGTACTCGACCTGGTTGGTGCCCACCGGCCTCGGCTTGGTGTCTGGTTGATCGCAGAGGTCTGGAGCGTCTTGCTTGGGCGGCGGCGGCCGGTTCTCACGGTGCTCTGGAGCGACCTCCCGCTCCACGTGCTCGACCGGGCCGTTGGTGGCACCCCCGATGGCGATGCCCACGCCCGAGCTGGGGCCGTTGCCCAGGGTGAGGCCGGTGGCGAAGTGCGGTGCGCTCGCCTTGGGCGCGGCCACCACCGGCGCGCTCGCAGGCGGAGGGGGCGCGGCCAGCGCGGGCCGGGGCGGAGGAGGCGGAGCCGGCTTCTCCTCGGGCGGCTTCTCTTCCTTGGGCTTCTTCTTCTCTTTCACCACCGCCACCTGCTGAAAGTGGTGCTCCCGAGGCTGACGCCCGAAGAAGAGAAGCGTGCCGAAAGCAGCGGCGTGGACAGCCATCGAGGCGACGAGGAACCAGGTTCGCATGCGTCATTCGGGCTGAACGTTGATGGCGAACTTCGCGACGCCCGCGGCCTTAGAGGCATCGAGGAGGTGCACCACGGCACCGTGCGACACCTCCTTGTCGGCGCTCACCACCAGCGTGAGGTCCGCGTTGTGAGACACGGCGGTCTTGAGCTGACGAACGAGCTCGGGCTCGTCGATGGGCTCCTCGTTGAACAGCATCTTCCCGTCCTTCTGCAAGACGACGGTGTTCGGCTTGTCGGGGGACCCGTCGCTCGTCTCGGTGCGCGGGAGATCCACCTTCAGCGAGCGGCTGACGATGTAGTTCGCTGAGACCATCAAGATGATGAGCAACACCAGCACCACGTCGACCAACGGCGTGACGTTGATGCCAGAGATCATCCCGCGGCCCTTGCCGCTTCCCAGTGTGCCAGCCATGAAAGGTTCCTCTCGTCAGGCCACGGTGGGCGCCGACAGGGGCGCCTCGTTCTCGGTGGAGACCGCGGCCTGCGTGTAGTGGGGGTGAGTCGTGGGGAGGCTCTTCAGCTCGGCGAAGACGTAGTTCGTAATCGTCGCGACGTTGTCCTCGAGCTCGCCCGACTTCTTGGAAAACCAGTTGTAGGCCACCACCGCTGGTATCGCGACGAGGATGCCGATGGCCGTGGCGACCAGCGCCTCGGCAATGCCCCCCATGACGTTGCCCATGCCCGAGGAGGAGCCGGCCTGGGTGTTGCCGAGCTCGCGGAAAGCGGTCACGATGCCGAGCACGGTTCC
>PMBV01000222.1 GCA_003153055.1 Myxococcales bacterium | reverse complement strand
GGACGCGCAGGCGAAGTCTGGTGCCCCCGGGCCAGCTCCTTCAGCGCGGCGTAGTTCCGCTGGTACCGCAGGAGCGCGAGGCCGGCGCCGAAACTGGTTCGCCAGGGCAGCTCGCCCGAGGAATGGGCCGTGGCACCCTCGGTGAGCAGCACCTGGCGCACCTGGGAGGCAAGGAGCAGTGGGTAGACCCATGAGACTCCTTTTCAGATATCCAGTTGACCTGAGAGAACGCGTCGTGAAGGCGTACGAAGCTGGCCAGGGCTCGTACCCGACGATCGCGAGCCAATTCGTCGTGGGGGAGGCGACCGTCCGTCGGTGGGTCGGTCAGTCCCGCGACATCGGCGACCTTCGGCCGCGCAAAAAGCGAGGTGGCACGCCGTCAGTGATCTCCGTGAAGGAGCTCGAAGGGATCATGGACAGGCATCCTGACGCCAACGCTGGCGAGATCACGGCGGCGTACAACCTGGGGCGACGGGGTACGGCGCGAAAGCACGTATCGAGCATCAAGCGCGCCCTGCATCGCGCTGGCTACGTGGTCAAAAAAGCGACTGAGAGCTTTGGAGCAACTGCGCCCGGATGTCGTGCGCAAGAGAGAGGCGTTCCAACGACTCATGCGCCGCCTCCCATCAGAGCGCCTCGTCTTCCTCGACGAATCGGGCCTGAACGCATCGATGACCAGGAGCCACGCGTGGGTGAAGAAGGGCCATGAACTGATCGAGCGAACCCCGATGAACTGGGGAAAGAACCTCACGCTGCTCGGTGCGATGAGGCTGAGCGGGTGGGTGTTGCCGAGCACCATGTTCGACACCACGAACAAGGACCGCTTCGTCGCCTGGCTCGCCCACAAGCTCCTGCCTCGGCTGAATCGTGGCGACATTCTCGTGCTCGACAACCTGAAAGCTCATCACGACGCGCGTGTGAAGAGGTGGTGCAAGAGCTTCGGCGTTCGCCTGCTCTACCTGCCGCCGTACTCGCACGACTTCAACCCCATCGAGCCGGGATGGGGACTTCAGAAGCAATACGTCCGCAAACACGCGCCGCGAACCAGCGCCGACCTTGTGCGCGTTGCGCGGCGAGCGCGACATCGGATCACGCCTCGGCACTATTAACCCCACTGATCACCTGTGTTGAACGGAGTATCCGGCGTGGGCGAACCAATTGCGACGCCTACCGTGGCGTCGAGCACGCGAACGTCCTGACCCATCATTGGGGGCTCAGGTCGATCGCATGATAGGATACACGCACTACGATACGATACGGAGCACACCTCAGGGGGAATGATGGAGAGCGAAAAGCTAATGTGTGGCATCTGTCGAAATGACACCAAACACGATGTCATCCGCTCGTATGTGCGACGCATGAACCTCGACAACGGGCCAGATAAAGCTCCTGACTGGGGCGAGGTCACCTATGAGATGCTCGAGTGCCGCGGGTGTGAGGACGTTTCCTTCCGCGAGCGGTGGAGCAGCAACAGGGATCTGGATGCGGAAACGGGTCAACCAATAGTGTCCGAGCGGCTGTATCCACAGCGAGGCAGAGAGGGGCTTGTGGAAAGGCAGTTTCTCAACGCCCCGTACCACGTGCAGCGCGTGTACCGAGAATCAGTTGGCGCGTTCAACTACGATTTGAACCTGCTTTGCGCTGTGGGAGTGCGAACCCTCGTGGAGACGATTTGTGCCGCATGTAAGGTCGTCAGCGGGGACGTCCCGAATCTGGATGCCGCGGGCAAAGCCGTGAAGGACACGGCGGGCAATCCTACCGCGCACAATAGCCGCAACCTCGAAGGGAAGATCTACGGGCTCGCACAGCAAGGCCACCTTACCATGATGCACGCGGATGCACTGCACGGGCACCGGTTCCTCGGCAATAAAGCCGTGCACGAATTCCGACCACCAGTTGCGCGCTGCGATCGAGATTCTGGAACACACATTGGAGAACCTCTTTGAACTGCCTGCGAGGTCTAGGATGGTGAGGAGGCCCTTGCTGCCCGACAACACGCCGGGGCAATAGCCGGTTGTTGTGCCGGTTCGGCTAATCGCGGGCAGTCGCGCAACGTTGTCCTGTCACCACCGAACTGGTCGCGAGGAGCGGTAGTCGTTGCCCCAGCTCCAGGAAGGTCCTCAGCTGCCCGGCCGAGTGGCCAGCGCCTCCACCGCCGCCTCGAAGCTGACGGAGGAGCTCTCCAGGCTGGGGGGCCGGGCCAGGGAGATGGCCGAGGAGAAGCTGGTGGCCGAAAGCGACAGGCTGGTGACGTCGGAGCGGCTCCTGGCCCAGGCGGAGCTGGACAGGAAGCAACTCGGCCGGGCCACTGACGAGGCCCAGTGGATGGCCGGGGCCCTGCGGAACTTCGGCCGGGTGTGGACGTGGATGACGCCGGAGAATCGGCTGCGGCTGATGCGGGCCTTGGTGACCCAGGTGCGGGTGGCCGAGGCGACGGGTGAGGTGGAGGTGGAGCTCATCAACTTCGCCATCGAGGACGGCTCCCAGGAGGCGGGCATGAGTACCGGCGCCGAGGGGGGGGCCCAGGTCCGGTCGACCGGCACGTCATCAAGGGGGCACTGTTCCGGAGGCGTGGCTCCCGAGTCAGCCTCACGGAGGAGCCACCGGCGCCGGAGGAGGCGAGGGAGCCAGTGCGGCGCCCGGCGAAGGTGGCCCACATGCTGGCGCTCGCCCACCACCTGCAGGTGGCCATCGACAAGGGCATCGTCGCAGACAGGGCGTCGGTGGCACGCAGCCTGGGCTTCACCCGGGCCCGGGTGACTCAGCTCCTGGACTTGTTGCTGCCGGCTCCCGACATCCAGGAGCAGGTGTTGGTGCTCGAGGCCGTCGACGGTGTGGAGCCCATCGGTGAGCGGGCACTGAGGGACGTGGCACACGCGAGGACGTCGGAGGAACAGCGGGCCGCCTGGCCAACCACCTGAGCACCTAAAGGTTCGCCTCGACAAGAGACGGGCGGCGCGCTCAACTCCCCAACCTCTTGGGAGGAACCAGATGGGGGAGCGGTCGACTAAGGAGGTCCGTGCAGCCGTCGCGCGCACCGAACAGGAGTTCGAAGGTGCAGAGCGTGCACAGGCGAGGGTGGAATCTCAACTGGTCGCCAATGAGGGCCTGAAGTCGGGAGAGGGGGAGGAGGTCAGGACGACGACGCGATCCTGCTTCTCGAGCCATCGGTTGCGGCCAAGCGGAAGGAGGCGGACCCGAACTCCACGGGGTCGATCAACGTGGAGGTGTAGACCGACTTCCAATGGGCCTCCGCGCAGTTGAAGCGGCCCTTCAGTGAGAGCGTGACGCAGAAGAAAGGCGCTCACGTACAGGAACAGCCACTTGGAGTGATGCGGCCCATCGCGCTCGCACTCTTTTCACCAACACAAAGGGACTTCTGTGAGACTTGCTCAATTCCGCGTCACGAATTTCCGTTCAGTCGTCGATAGCGGCTGGGTGACGGTTGATGATGTGACGGCCTTCATCGGAACCAACGAGTCGGGGAAGACGAATCTTCTCTTGCCATTATGGAAGCTTCGACCCGCGAAGGAGGGTGCGATCGTCCCGCTTTCCGACATGCCCCGAAAAGAATACAGCGGGATGCGAAATCAAAAACCGTCGCCTGTGTTTGTTCGGGCGATCTTCGAGACCAACAAGCAGGAAGCCGCGCAGCTATCGAAGCTGACGTTGCTCCCCCCGGAGGAGTTCGCCCAGATCGAGGTGTCGCGCTCATTTGATGGTCGCCACTCTGTTGGGTTCCCAAGAGCGTCGCCAGCCCGAACCGCTCCTGTGGCCTCAGTGACCGACGCCACGCAGGGCGCGCGAACAGCACTCGATGAGTTGGAACTCAAGCCAGAGCAGGCGGGTGCCAAAGCGGCCGTTCTCGCGGTCCTTGAAACTGCCGAAGAGGTAACGACCGGCCTCGCGGATGTGTCCACCGACGTAGTGAACCAGGTGATCGCCGTGCTGGCTGCTGGTGGCGTGGCTGATCCGAAGCTCGAACCCCTCATCGAGAAGGCGATTGCCAGTCTGACTGCTGTCAGTACTTCCTTGGGGCAACCGCACCCCTCAGCAAACGACGCGGGAGGGAAGCTCGCGTTGTCGCTTGCGCCGAGGTTCGTCTACTACTCGAACTACGGAAACCTCGATTCCGAGATCTACCTGCCGCAGGTCATCCAGAATCTCGCCCGGACTGGTTTGGGCGCGAAGGAGGAAGCCAAGGCGAGGACGCTCAAGGTCCTCTTCGATTTCGTCAATCTGAAGCCGGATGAGATCCTCGAACTCGGCCGCGAATTCCGAGATCCCGGCAATCCAACGCGCGTCGCCAATCCGGACGAGGCCAACGCAGTGGCAGCCAAGAAGAAGGAACGAAGCATCCTCCTGCAATCAGCGAGCACGAAGCTAACGAAGGACTTTCGGACGTGGTGGAAGCAGGGCGACTATCGTTTCCGCTTCGAAGCCGACGGCGATCACTTCCGAATCTGGGTCGCGGATGAGCGGCGACCCGAGGAAGTTGAGCTCGAGGGACGAAGCACCGGACTTCAATGGTTCCTGAGTTTCTACCTAGTGTTCCTTGTCGAGAGCTCTGAGGCGCACGATGACGCCATCCTCCTCCTCGATGAGCCGGGCCTCAGCCTGCATCCCTTGGCACAAAGCGATCTCTTGGCCTTCTTTCACAGTCTCTCCAAGGAGAACCAGCTGCTGTATACGACGCACTCTCCGTTCCTAGTTGACGCCGATCGCCTGGACCGAGTGCGAAAGGTGTTCGTGACCGAAGAGGGGGCCACCAGCGTCACTTCCGATCTTGGGGCTGGAGCAACAACCTCCGAGAAGGGGTCGGGTTATGCAGTTCACGCCGCGCTCGGATTGAGCGTGTCCCAGAGCCTCTTGATTGGCTGCACACCTGTTCTGGTCGAAGGCGCATCCGACCAGCACTACCTCACAGCTATCAAACAGGTTCTGGCCTCTCACGGGCTCCTCGCAACCGGGAAGGAACTTGTGTTCCCGCCGTGCGGAGGCGCCAAGGGCATCAAGCCTGTGGTGGCCTTGCTAGGCGGGAAGGACAACGTGCTTCCATTCGTCGTCTTGGACGGAGACAGGCCCGGCCACGAACTTGGCGAGGCTCTGCGTCGCGATCTGTATTCAACCGAGCAAGAGAAGCTCCTCGATGTCTCGACGTTTGCGGGGATTGCCGGTGCCGAGATCGAGGACCTGATCCCACTCCGGATGCTCGGGAAGCAGGTCGATCGAATGTTCCGAGATCACGACAACAGCTTCGTCGACGTTGCGAAGACGGGCGTCCCCGTGGTCGGGCAGATCGAGAGTTGGGCCAAGACCGAGGGGATCATTCTCGAAAAGGGCTGGAAGGTCGAACTCTCCAAGCGAGTGAAGCAACTGCTCCTCTCGAAGGGGCTTGAGCGCACCGACCCCACCGTCGACCTCTGGGCGAAGCTCTTCCGTCGATTCACCGAGACGGCTGCGAAACCTTAGGTGGTTTGCTCCAGCCGGGGCTTCACGCCCGGCGGAGCGCGAGGGGGAACAGTTCCTAGACCGTCTGCTGTTGGCCCCCGACATCCAAGAGCGGGTGCTGGCGCTTGAGGCCGTCGAAGGGGTGGATCCGATCGGCGAGGGGGCGCTTCGGGATGTGGCGCACGCAGGAACGTGGGGAGCCGCGGCGAGATTTGGTCTCACCGATGCAGCACACCGGCGATAAGATGGGTCACGAGCCGACAGGGTGACGCTTGCCGACAGACCACAGAAATGCCTCTCGGGAATCCCTCACTAGCTTAAGGTTAATCCGCCAACGTCCATGCTCTTCACGAAGCATCCCGTAGGAATCGCCTCTATACTCGAGCATTCAAGAAGGAGATGCCGTGACACTTCGATACCGAGACCACGCCCCCGCGCTTCCCCATGTGATGGTAGGGGTTGAGAACATTTCCATTCCAGACAACCTGCCATCTCCGGTAAGCCTATTCTTGTTGAGGACGGGTGATAGCAGCGCGGAAGTCACCGCAGCGTGGGAGGCCGTCCTGAGGCGATTGCCCGAACAGGGCGACCAAGTGTTCAAGCGATTTGAGGAAGTCCCGGTACGCGACACCGAGATCTTCTACACTGTCGGATTTCCCAAGACGAACACGGAGGCCACCTTGCAGTTCTTCGTCTAGATACTCTGGAACACTGCGCCCATCGCACAACCACCATGACCACAAGCACGCCGCGGAGGGGACGGGGTCACGCACGTCTTGGGCCTGTGCCACCCAGTGGAGGGGCCGGTGGACGCAGCCGAGGCACCGACTGAGAACCCGGACGTTCGTTGCAGGTCACCGAACGTCCTCTCCGCGCCCTCTGATCCAATCGTGATCGGGGACAACCATTGTTCCCAGCCGTCCGCCCGCCCCCTGTCGCAGCGCTCGTTCGTGCTGCGTGATTGCGAGCGCGAGCATCTGGATCGCCGACCTTGCGACACGGAGCGCTCGAACCACCTCCTCGACGAACTGCCCTTGCCGGTGGTGTTCGATCTCCGGTCCTTGTCTACCTGCTTCCGGGTCAGCGAGGTCGTGCAGGACCACGAAGCGGTGCGTGCCTGCATTTCGAAGTTCCTTTTGCGAATGCAAGGCGCCCCCTTCATCATCGTAGTCCTCGGCAAGCTCAAGGAGCCCGTAAAGGGCGTTGGCGCCTCCTCGAATGGCAGTTTCGACCCGCGCGTCGAGCGGGCGGGAATCGGCGCTCTTGCGTTGACTTTGACGCCACAGCCTGCCGAAGGACACCTTGTTCGGCGGCTGTCCGATATTGAAGTAGTGGTTCGCGGTCACTGCCACTTTGTCGAGTATGTCGAGTGCTGTGCGGTGAGCGAGGACGTGGGCAGACGACTGCGGCCCATAGGTGGCATAATCGAGGGTATCGGCGAAGCGACCCGTCGCGGGCCAATCGCTGCCACCTCCTCTGGCCCTCCAGGCCAGATCGCGCGCGAGGATGAAGTCTGCCTTCAAGACATTGAACATCGCAAATACGGGTGGTGGTGACGCCGCCCGTGCGCCAGGTTCACGGTCGACGATCCCAGGCAGCATCAGCCAGTCCAACTTCCCCAACGCGGGATCGACGAGTTCGACCGCCGGAGCGAGGGTCAGCCGCTCGCGCTCCACCCACCGGACGAATGGATCGACGTGCGGCAAGCGCGGAGGTGGCTCGCCGAGCTCGTCGGCCAGGGCCGCGAACTGCTCTGCGGCGCGTCGTCCGGCATACTCAAGCACGCGGTCCTGGTGCCGCTTGGCGATTTTGGCCAGCATGATCGCCTCGACGCGGGTAAGGTCAGAGCAGCCGCCCTGGTGGAAGAGCCAGAGGAGGTCGCGAGCCGCACAGCCGGCGGCAACCCCGTTCGAGGGATCAACGTCGAGCGCCGCTAGTCGCGCGTCGTGCGCCTCACCAAGCCGGTAGCTGTTGGTAAACTCGCTGGCAAGGTTCGTCCAGGCCTGGGTCCTGAGCGCCTGCTCGACGGCTGTGTCCCGAGCGACTCCCCAATATAGACGCCGAGCCTCCGCACGCTGCTCGCGTGTGCGTTCCTGATGGCCGAGCCAATCCGAACCGCCTGGTGGCGCGCCGTTGATCGATACGAGTGCGTTTGCGAGGCCGTAGGCAACCTCGGCGTCCGGATATGCCTTGTAGAGTTCGCGAAACAACTGCAACCCCTCCCCGATAGCATCCGTCTGTCCTGACGCCACACCTCCATCCACAAGGAGCCCCGCGCGGAGCACCTTGGTGTTGCGCCCGTTTGGCAATGCATGGCTGATCTCTCGCACCTGGCGCACCACCTCATTCGGGTCGGTGTCCAGTAGCGCCGTGAGACGTGAATGCAACTCGACGAGTGCGTTAGGCAGTCGCCGGTCCACGAGAGCGTGGCGAAGGTCCGGGAGCTGGTCTGCTTTGTCGACGGGGGCGAGCGCGAGGGAGGCGCCGGCCACGTCGTCCTTCGCGCCTGCGACCGCCGTCGGGTGCTCCTCACTGGGATTCTTCATCGATACGCGTCCTTGACGAGTGAACTAACGGTTAGACTAGTTGGCCCGCGAATGCACGGGCAAGAAGCGCCCGCTCGAGGCTAGCGTGCTTGTCGAGTCCGGAATCGGCGTCTACCTGGGCACAGCGACTCACCGTCAGCGCATGCCCGACGACTCTTCCGATTTCCTTCTGCTCACCCACAGGCACGAGCGGGACCGGAGCACGTCGAAGGTCCGAACCCGAGATCCCGACCTGGCCTGCCGCCGACTTGCTCTTAGAAGCGATGAAAGCACGTGTGGCGCCCGCGGAGGCTGCCTGGGCGATAAACTCTGGAAGCACGAGCTGACCGACCGCGCGCCCTCGAATCAGCTTGTCGGGAAACACTATACGTCGATTCAGCCCTGTCACGACGGCGCACGAACCAACCAGTTCGGCATTGCCATTGTACCTCGTGAAGAGGAGATCATGCTCCGTCAGATGATAGGGGTCATATTCGGCGGTATCCCGGAGGTAGCGAACATCGCTCAGATCGACTTCAAGGGGTCGGACAGCGCTGATCCGAAGAACTGGCAGGCCATCATCTCGGTCCGGCTTCGTGGCAACGCCGTTTCGCAGCGAGAGCAGCAAATCGTCGAGCGAAGCCCAGCACCAGGTCGGGGGCAACTCGGGTAGCTCTCTCGCATCAAGCGGCTCAGGCTCTGCGTACTTCGCCTTCCACTTGTCGTCCTTGGGCACCTTGCCCTTGGCCTTCATCTTCGCGAGCTCGGCCTCCTCCCACTTCTTGCGGCGCTCGGCACGGATGCGCTCCAGGAGCTTCGACGCGGGTTCGACATTGGGGTTCTTCTTCCTCCAGTCGGCGGTCAGGTCGCCCCGGAACGCGGCCGCCAACACCGACTGGCGGCATTTCTCGACCAGCGCGGGCACAGCCGACCCTCCACCTGCGCCCAGAAGTTCTCCTGCTTCCCGTTTTGGTAGGGGCTGTAGGGCAG
>PMBV01000143.1 GCA_003153055.1 Myxococcales bacterium | reverse complement strand
GGCTCAGCCGCGGGCGGAGGCTCAGCGGCCGGCGGCGGGAGCCAAGGGTGCTCCTTCGCTCTGTGTGAGGACTTCGAGTCGACGACAGCTGGAGCGGCCCCGACCGGGTGGACGCTCAAGTCTGGCTGGGGGAACAACGCGGGCGTGTTGCCGACGGTTCAGACTGACCAGGCACACTGGGGCACCAAGTCGCTGAAGAGCAGCTCCGACGTTGCTGGTCAGGGGCGGGTCCAGAAGGCACTCTCGGGCACCCTGGCCCAGGCCCACTGGGGCCGACTCTTCTACAAGGTCAAGACGCCAGCACCAGTCAAGCAGGGCGCCACCTCCTCCTCCCCCACTTACCTGCACCTCACGTTCGCCGCGGTGGAGAGCGGCGCCGACGCTGCTGAAGGCCGAGTGGTGGACACGGTGGAGGAGTCGACGGGGAAGGTTCAGTACCTCTTCAACGTTCCTGACGACTCCTGCTGCACCAGCTCGAGCTACAACTGGACCTTCGACGATGGATGGCACTGTGCCGAGTGGAACGTCGACGCCTCGACGAAGAGCTACCGTTTCTTCATCGACGGGTCGGAAGTCACGGCCATCGCATTCAACAACAACAGCGGTTCGAAGCTGGCCACCTTCACCTCGCTGGCCATCGGCTCGATATTCTACGTCCAATCCACGGCGGCCTTCACCTCGTGGATCGACGACGTCGCGCTCGACTCCCATCAGATCGGCTGCTCGCGATGACGAACGCCCCGAGAGCCATCGCCTTCGCCGCGGGGAGGTAGGCCTCGGCCTCAGTCAGAGGAACTGGGCGCCGAGCACGAAGCCCGGCACCAGGCGGTGCTGACTCGTCAGGTCGAAGCCCCACGGCGTGAGCGAGGCCGGCGTCTGGGTGCTCGAGTACGCCATCATCACGTGCACCTGGGGCCCGGCGAACACGGCCACGCCGTCCAGCAACTGGTACCCGATGTTCACCCGGAGGCCGGTGGAGAAGACGCCACCCACCCACATGAGGCCTGGGTTGAACTGGTGGAGGTCCTCGAAGCTGGCCTCGAGCTCTCCGTACCAGCGGTCGATGCCTGCTCTGAGGCCCAGGCCGAAGCCATAGCTGAAGTGTGGCTTCCCCGAGGAGCCCCGAGGGTTGAGACCCAGGGTGATTGAGCTGTAGACGTGCTCCCCACCAATCTTGAAAGCGAGGTTCGCGACCGAGGTCTCGTTGGTCCACGCGGCGAGCTTCACCCGGCCATGGGTGATGATGTTCAGCAGCCCCACCGGCGCGTCGCTCGTCTGGGCGATGTTGAGCACGCCCAGCTGTGCACCCCTGACATGCGACGCGATGTTGAGCACGCCTACCTGACTGCCCACCACGTCACCTCCGATGTTCACCACGCCGACCTGGGCCCCCCATGAAGTCCCCGTGGCCACGTTGGCCGCTCCGGCCTGGAGGCCTCCGAAGCCGCCGCCCGAGAAGTTGCCGACACCCAGCTGCGAGCCGACGAGCTCGCCGCCGAAGTTGAGCGCTCCGGCCTGGAGCCCCCAGGAGGGCTCGACGGCGACATTCACCACCGCGGCCTGAACGCCGATGAAGCCTCCGGCGGCGAGGTTTCCCGCGCCGGCCTGGAGCCCCGTGAGCGTGCCGGTGGTCAGGTTCAAGGCGCTGGCCTGGAGTCCGATGACGTTGCCATGGGTGATGGCGAGCGTGGTGGCAGTGAGGCCGACGACGTCGCCAGTCGAGACGAGCAGGGCCCCCGCGACCCCGAGCCCGCGAAGCGCTCCGGTCTTGAGGAAGACGCCTGCGACGCCCACGCCGTTCACCTCGTCGTCGACCCACCCGACGACGCCGCTCACCGTGGCCCCATGCACCGCGCCGACGCGCTCGGCGATGACGCCGAGGCCCGCGTTGATCCTCGGAGCTGGGAGGGCATACCCGGTGATGCCGACGGGGTACACGAACGCGAGGTCGACGGGCAACCAGGGTCGGGGCAGCGGCTCGTCGCCCCGCAAGATGGTGGCCTCGAGCGAGGTAGCCTCGAGGGACGCTCGCGACAGGGCCTTCGAGTCACCCGTGGCCAGGCTGATGTGAGCCTCCCCCACGGTCTTGGTCCCCTCGTCCACCACCACCCGGTACTCGCCCGGCTCGAGGCCCAGCTCGATGGGCTTGCCCGGCGCCTTGGCCACTTCCACCACCAGGCCGCCCTGGGCGCCGAGCACGTACACCCGGCCGCCGACGGTGGCGTCGAGCACCAGCCGCGAGGTGGCGCTGCGCACGTCGGTCAGCACCAGGTCGCCGGTGCCGACGAGTTGAATGTCGTAGCCCGGGCGCTGAGGGCCGGCGCGGGTCGACGTGGTGCGGGCCAGCGTCTCGGCGAACGCGTACTGGTACGATTCGTTCAAGGTCACCCGCCCATCGCGGTTGGCGTCGGCAGCTCCGCGCAGGCCAGAGAGGAAGAAGTGGGTGAAGATGCTCGCCTTGAGCCGCTCCGATTCCTGGGCTGCTTCGTCGGCCGAAGCCGAGGTCAAGAAGGCGTGGCCGACGAGCTGGGAAGACTGGTCCACCAGGAACGAGGGCCGGGCCACGCCTCCCTTCGAGCGAGTCATCGCCCCCGAGGCGCAGGAGTCGAGCACCGCGATGCGCACCTCGGCGGCCGTACTGTCGAGCCGGGAGCGGAGCGCCGCGTACGACAAGCGCTCGCCTCCTGGCAGGAGCAGTCCGTCTTCGTCGCTGTGGCCGGAGTAGTAGAAGACGACCTCGGTGCGGGCCCTGGACGAGCGGGCCTCGCCCACCCGGGTCGCGAGCTCAGCGAAGGCCTGGTTGAGCTGGCTCGTCGATGGGTTCTCGACCACCACGAGGTCGCGCTCGCTCACCCCGCCGAGCTGGGTCAGCACGTGGGAGACGGCCCTCGCGTCGCTGGTGGCGTAGCGGAGGGTGACGCGACCCGAGCCTCCGTCGTTGGCGCCGGCGACGAGGGCGAAACGCCGCAGCGTCGCGTCGGGAGCGACCTGCGAGAGAGCCAGCGAGACCAGGAGGGGCGCGATCATGGGTTCACCTTGTCGAGGCGCACCGAGCTGGCGGTGGCCCCAGGAGGCACGGGGAATGGAGCAGTGCGAGGGTTGGGTCCGCTGGCCATGCGTCGGGCCGCGGCGAGAATGGCGTCGGAGGCGAGGGGCTGCTGGCTGGTGACGAGGAAGAAGCGCTCGAAGCCAGGCGCGTCGTCGAGCTCGAAGGACTGCTCGAGCACCTTGGCGCCCAGCGGAGCCCGCGAGCTCCCATCGAGGGGAAAGTGGAGCGTCGCGTTGCTGGCTCCGTCGATGCTGACGACGACGAGGTGGGCCTGACCAGCCAGCTCGAAGGCTACCTGCACCACGTCGTGGGGGCGCACGGTGGCCGCGTCGAACAGGCGCTCCGGGCCGGCGGCGCCCAGGCGGAACAGGCGCAGGCTCGGGCCGTCACCCTTCAGTCGCACCTCGTCGCCTGGAGGGTGGGGCACGACGACGAGCCAGAGGAGCGCGGCGGCTCCGGCGAGGGCGGGCACGAGGGAGTGCCAGGTGGCGCGGCGCCTCGGTCGAGCCGACAGTCGCCGGGCGACGACGCGGTCCACGAGCTCTGGCGGGTGTTCGGCCAAGGTGCGACGCGAGTCGACCGCGAGGGCCTCCAGGCGCGCCTTGAGCTCGGGGGTGGTGGCCAGGGCCGCTTCGAGGGCGCTCGTCCGCTCGGCGTCGAGCTCGCCGAGCACGAAGCGCTCTAGCATCCAGTCAGGAAACATCGTCAGCTCCTTTCATGAGCTGGAGCCGCTCGGCGAGCCCACGGGCGCGCTTGCGGACTCCCGAGACCGACAGGCCGACCTCGTGGGCCACCTCGTCCCAGGTCATGCCATCGACGTAGTGGAGCACCGCGATGGTGGCGGTGGAGTCGGGCTCGTCGGCGAAGAGGCGGGCGAGCAGGGACCGGGCGTGGGCGCGGGCCTCGAGGTCGAGATCCCTCGCGATGGAGAGCACCAGCTCATCGTCAGAGTCCTCCGGGTGGCGCCGCGCCGAGCGCAGGTGATTGAGGCAGACGTTGGTGGCGAGGCGGTTGAGGAGCGCGGAGGGGGCGGCCCGATCGAGCCGGTCCTGGTGCCGGGTCACCAAAACGAAGACATCATGCATGGCATCGACCGCCTTGGCCTCGTCGCGCATCAGCCTCTTGCACCGACGGAGCACCATCGGGCCGTACTTGGAATAGAGGTCGGCGACGGATACCGGCATGGGGTGGGTGAAGGCCTATCACTGTGCGCCGGTGGTGACGCGCGAACCGCCCGAGGTCGTGACCGAAGAGCTCGGCGTGCCGATGATGGTCGCGGTGCTGCCACCCGAGACATCGCCCGAGAGGGTCAACGCGACCCTCGCGGCGAGCGTCGAGCCGCCCGAGATGTCGACGTGGAGCGTGTCGAGGGGGAGTTGGCGTATCGTGACATCGCTGCCGCCGCTGGAGACGACGGTGCCGTCGGTCGCCGCGCCCGAGAGGGTGAGGTCACTGCCCCCCGAGGCGTCGAGGGAGATGACGGTGGCGGCGACCGGGGAGGCTTCGATGGTGGAGCCTCCGGAGCCAGTGACGCGCAGCGTGCCCACCGGGGTGAGCGCGGAGGTGACGTGAGCTCCGCCCGAGGCATCGACGCCCTCGAGGAGATCATTGGTGATGTCGGCGGCGAGCTCCTTCCTCGAGGCGAGCAGCACGCTGGGCCGCAGGCGCACCGTCAGCGTGTCGCCCTCCACCACGGTCTCCACGAGGTCCTGGAGGTTGTCGTCGGTTCGAATGGTGACCGATCGACTGCCGGTTGTGGCGTTCGCGGTGATGCCCGAAGCAATGCTGATTCGGCGAAAGGCCGAGACATCCCGCGTCGTGGAGGTGACGCGGCCGGAGCCGACGACGGCCTGGCAACCGGAGAGGAGCAGCGCGGCGAGGGCGAGGCGTGGGTTCATGGTGGTGACTGAACACCGGCCCCCAGAGAAGCTGTCACTCGCTGGTCGGCGACCCGTGGAAGTGTCCAGTACGGTTGACGGAGTCGGCCTGGCTTGATCCCCTCGGTTGCGTCGAGGGCCGAGGTCTGGTGAGAGCAGTCTCATGGTGCACGAAATGGTCGGGTTCCTGATGGTGGCTCAGGCGCTGGCGGCTGGGCCGACGACGCTGGCGCTCCCTGGGCTCAATGGAGTCAACCTGGCAGCGGGTGAGTCGGAACTTCGGACCGAGCTCATCGCCCAGAAGCTCGGTGCTCACGGGGTCAAGGTCATCACCAACCGAGACCTGGGCGCGGTGCTGGGGATCGATCGACAGAAGCAGCTCATCGGGTGCGCCGAGGCAGGGTGCTCGGTCGAGCTGATCGCCGCGCTCGGGGCCGACGGGGTCATGCTCGGCGACCTCGGGCGCATCGGCGGCGAGTACACCCTGACGCTCAAGGTGCTGTCGACCAAGGACGGTCAGGTGCTGGCGATGCACGCTGGCCGCGCGGCCACCGAGTCTGGGCTCGATGCGCTGATGGACAGCTCGGTGCGGGCCATTCTCGACCGCCTCGCCGAGGTGCTGCAGCGCCCCGAGCTGAAGGTAGGGGCTGAACCGGCGCGCCCGTCCGCTTCTCCCCTGCGAGTCTGGGCGCTCGCTCCGGCGGCCCTCGGGGTCGCGGCGGTTGTCACGGGCGTCGTGCTCCAGGTCCTCGCGGGCGGCCTCTATTCCGACCTGGTGTCGGGCAGCGGCTCCTCCCTCAGTCAGGCCGTCTCGCTGCGCGACCGAGGACGGGGCTTCGAGACAGGCGGAAACGCGAGCCTGGTGGGTGGAGGCGTGGCGCTGGTGGCGGCGGTGCTGATGTATGTCATTGGGGCCTCGGGGAGCCCGCCGCAGGCCTGGCTCTGGCCTTCCGAGCTGCCGTTCGCCAGTGTGGGGGTGTTGCGATGAGAGCGTCGCCATGGCTGATGATGGCACTGTGGGTTCTCCCGGCCTGTCGTGACTGGGAGCTCGCCTTCGAGGAGTCGCTCGATGCAGGCGCGCACGCTGATGCGGGCGAGCAGGTCGATGGTGGCTCGATCGCCGGAGGTGGAGGTGGAGGAGGAGCTGGCGGTGGCGGCGCGGTCGGAGGCGGCGGAGGCACAGGCGGCGCTGGAGGAGGCGCGGTCGGAGGAGGCGGAGGAACGGGCGGCACTGGCGGTGCTGGTGGAGGCACGGGTGGCGCTGGTGGCGGATCTGCTCAGGTTGACGCCGGGACGTGGGGCTACACCGACGCGGGTGTGTTCGAGACCGTCTTCCTCGTCGAGCCGGGCGTCTGGGCCTCGGGTCCGAACGACGCGTGGGCTCCGGCGGCGTCGGGGCAGTTGTTCCAATGGGACGGCATCTCATGGTCCAGAGCCTCGATCGGTGGTGGCGGCGGGTATTGCTTCAGCGTGTGGGGCTATTCGCCGGCCGACGTCTTCATCGGGTGCTCGTTTGGCGACTGGTTCCGTTCGCCGCAATTCACCGTGCACACCGCGCCTGGAGCAGACGACATCCGCGCCATCCACGGGCTCAGTGACGGGGGCTCCATCTACGCGGTGGGCTCCAACTGGTCGCTCCTGCGCTTCGAGAGCGGCGACTTCGTGAAGGTCGACGCCGGTGTCGAGCTCTCGTCGACGGGCGCGCGCTACGGGTTTCGCACCGTGGCGGTGGCCGCCGAGCACGACATCTGGTTGGGCGGCGCCGAGGGCACCATCGTGCGCGGCGACGGCACGACCTGGGCCGTGGTCGACGCCGGCGTCTCCGATGACGTGTACCGCATTTGGGCGAACGGTCCCGATGATGTCTGGTTTGTTGGGCTGAGCGCCATCGTCCTCCACTGGAACGGGATGTCGCTGGAGCGCCCCACCTTCTGCTCGACCTGTGGCGCCATCTACACGGCCTGGGGGCACTCGGCCGGCGACATGTGGTTCGGCGACGGCAACGGCGGTCTACGCCACTGGGACGGGGTGACGCTCGGTCACTCCATTTCTCCTCCTGGGGTCTTGAGGGTGGTCGGCGTTTACGGCGTGGGCGAGCACGACCTCTTCGCCACCGGTGCTCTGACCGATGGGAACTGGGGCCTCATTCACTTCCAACGGTAGGGCAATCGCACATCAACTGCCGTCGGGCTTCTTTTAGCCCCCGTGAAGGGCTAAGGCTGGGCCTGTAAGATGGCCTCCAACGAATCCGTCGCCAGCGCGTCGTCGCTCCCGGCGGGGACGCTCATCCTCGACGGCCGCTTTCGGCTGCATCGGCTCCTCGGCGAGGGGGGCATGGGGCTCGTGTACCTGGCCGAGCAGGTGTCGCTGGCGCGCACGGTGGCGGTGAAGGTGTTGCGCGACGACCTGTCGCTCCACGCGGGCATGAGCGAGCGGTTCCGTCGGGAGGCGAAGCTGTTGTCTCAAGTCGAGCACTCGGCGGTGGTGCGGGTCATCGACTTCGGCATGCACGGCGCGTCGGCCTGCCTGGTGATGGAGTACGCCGAGGGTGAGACCCTCGAGGAGGCCCTGCGGGCCGGGCCTTTCCCCGTCGAGCGGGCCCTCCCTCTGCTGGTGCAGCTGTGCCAGGGCCTGGCGGCGATTCACGACAAGGGCATCGTGCACCGAGACTTGAAGCCCGAGAACGTGGTGCTGACGCGCTCGGCGGCGGGAGAACAGGCCCGGCTGCTCGACTTCGGCATCGCCCGGCTGGCCGCCCCCGAGTCTCCCGGCTCGGTCACCCAGGTGGGCACGGTGCTGGGCACGCCCGAGGTCGTCTCGCCCGAGCAGGCCATGGGCCACCCCCTCGACGCGCGCTCGGATCTCTACTCCCTGGGTGTCGTCGCCTACCGCCTGCTGTCGGGGAGGCTGCCGTTCCCCGGGCCCAGCCCTCAGGAGTTCATCGCCCAGCACGTGCAACAAGCGCCTCGACCCCTGGCGGACGCGGCCCCCTCCCTGGCCAACCAGCCGGCGCTCTGCCACGTGGTGATGTCGTGCCTCGAGAAGTCGAGAGAGGCCCGGCCACAGACCGCCCTGGCCCTGGCGGCCGAGCTGGCCACGGTGGCGAGCTCGAGCGGGGCGTTGGCGACTCCGTTGCTCCTCACCACGACGGCCTCGGGGCTCCTCACTCGACCTCCGGCGTCAGACGACCCGGCGTGGACCGCGGCGCCCAACTACGGCCTCGGCGGCGAGGCTGACGACGGGCTCAATGGGCCTCGGCCTTCCTCGGCGCTGAAGACGCGGAGGGTCGGTCTGTGGCTCTCGCTCGCCGGGCTGGTGGGGCTGCTCGTCGGTGGGCTCCTGTGGTGGAACGCGCCGGCCCGCAAGGCCCGTCGCCTCATCGATGCCGGGCGCGGCTCCGAGGCGCTTCAGGTCATCGATGACGCGTCAGAACAGGGGAAGCCGGTCGCGCTCCCCATGCTGCGCGCGGCGGCGCTCCACCAGGTGAACCGCCACGACGAAGAGATGGAGCTGCTCCGGGTCGTGCCCGAAGGCCAGCCGCTCGAGGTGCTGGCCCTCGAGGGTCTGACGGAGGACTACGCCAAGAAGGAGACGCCCTCGCTCCGCAAGCTCCTGGCGAGCTTCCCCAAGGTGAGCGCGCTCCCGCTGTACCAGTCCCTTGCGATGGGCGAGCCGGGCAAGGCCCAGTGGGGGGCGCTCCGCTTCATCGACCAGGAATACGCCGGGCAAGGCTTGCCACTGGTGCCCCTCTACGTTCGGGCGCTGGAGAGCAACGAGTGCCGGCTGCGGGCCATCGCCGCCCGGCGACTGGGAGAGTTGCGCAACGCCGAGGCCGTCGAGCCCTTGAAGAAGCTCAGGGACTCTCCCAAGAAGCGCGGCACTGGGTTCATGGGTGGAGAAGAGGACTGTGGGCATGGCGCGGCGGCCATGGCGGTGAGGCAGTTGGAGCGAGAGCTGAACCCGTGACTCCCGATGTGAGCGCGGTGGCGGCGGCCCGTGGCGATCGCTGGCGTCTCACCGCGGCCGGCTTCCTGCGGGCCAGCACCACGAGCGTGGTGGGCATCACCCTGGGAGTGCACCTGGGCCGGCTGGGCCTCGAGGGGCCGGCGCTGGGGCTGGTCGTCTCCTCGGGGTTGGTCGGCGCGGCCCTCGCCGCCGTGGCGGGCACGGTGCTGGCCGATCGCCTTGGTCGCAAGCGCTTTCTCTTGGGCCTGTCGGCGCTCAGCGTGGCAGGGACGGCGCTGTTCGCCTGGGGCTCGAGCCCTGGCTTCCTCGCGGCCACGGCGTTCCTGGGAATGCTCAATGGCATGGGGCGCGATCGCGGCGCCGCGCTGGTCGTCGAGCAAGCGGCCCTGTCGAGCACCACCACCGATGCCCGGCGGACGCGGGTCATCGCCGTGTACACCATGCTGCAGGATCTCGGGCACGCGGTGGGGGCCCTTTTGGCGGGGGCGCCCATCTGGCTGGTGCACGGAGCGACCTCTGACCGCCTCGCGCCTCTGGGCCGCGACACGTTCCTCGCCTGTGCTGGAGCGTCGCTGGTGGGGCTGGTGCTCTACGCCGGGCTGGGGCGCTCCATCGAGGTGGGCGCTCGACCAGGCCACGCGCTCCTCTCCAAGGCGAGCCGCTCCATCGTCCTGCGGCTGTCGGGGCTGTTCGGCATCGACAGCCTGGGCGGCGGCTTCCTCACCACCGCGATGCTGTCGTACTTCTTCTTCGAGCGCTTCGGCGTCGACGAGCGGGTGATTGGTCTGTTGTTCTTCGGGGCGCGGCTGATGAACGCTGGCTCGCACCTGGGCGCCGCCTGGCTCGCGGCCCGCATCGGCCTGGTCAACACGATGGTGTTCACCCACATCCCCTCGAGCGTGTTGCTCGTCACCGTGGCCTTCGCGCCCAGCTTCCCGGTGGCCGCCGCGCTGTTTCTGCTCCGCGAGGGGCTGGTCGAGATGGACGTCCCCACCCGGCAGTCGTACGTGCTGGCCGTGGTGCGCCCCGAGGAACGTACCATCGCCGCGGGGGCCACCAACCTGGTGCGGCTGGCCGGCTGGGCGGTGGCGCCGGCCTTCGCCGGAGCGCTGTCGACGGGGGGCTCGATGTACCTGCCACTCGTCATCGGCGCCGGCATGAAGGTGACCTACGATCTGCTGCTGTGGCGGGCCTTCCGTCACGTCCGCCCGCCGGAAGAGACCTGAAGAGCCCTCGACGGCCCAGTGGTCCCGGGGTATCCGTTGGCATGCGCCAGCCCCTCCTCGCGGCCGTCCTGCTCCTCGGCGCGTGCCGTGACCAGACGGCCGAGCGCTTCACCCACGCCCGGTCGAGCTACGACACGCTCCTCGCTCGAGGGGAGCCCCCGGCCTCACCGGGCTTCGACGAGGTGCTCAAGGAGCTCGAGTCGATTCCTCTCGGCTCGCCTCACGGAGCCGAAGCCCACCGCCTCGCCGGGGCCATTCGTGGCGGGCGGGCACAGGTGCGAGCGCCCTTGGCCTTGGCGCCCAAACCGGGGAGTCGTCCGGCCGAGCTCGAGGCCGTGCTGGCTGCCTGCGCGCGGCTGGCTGCTCAGGCCGGGCTCGACGGCGGCTTGAACCCCCACGCGCTGCAGGCGCTCGAGGCCTGTCGTCGCCGGGCCGAGGTGCTGGACATTCACTTTGCTCACGGCGACGAGCCCGACGGCGGGCTTCCCCATGAGTAGCAACCGGTGTTTGCTCACGAGCCTGAGAGGGGCATTCATGCGATTCGCAGTGATGGGCCTGGTGATGGCGACCTCGGCGTTGGGGCAGGTGCCCTCGGCCGATATCGAGCAGGTGTGGCTCGACCCGGCCGCGCGAGGCTCCATGATGGTGGGCACCGGGAAGACGCTCGACGAGCTGGACTTCAGGTTTGGCGTGGCGGCCTTCTACACCTCCAACAACCTTCGCTCGGGCTCGAGCAGCCTCTTGGTCGATCGCCTCGGCTTCCAGGTGTTCGGCGCCCTCGGCGTCACCCGGTGGCTCGAGCTGGGTGCCAACGTACCGGTGGTCGCGTCACAGCAAGGGCCAGCGCAGTACGGCATCGGCTCGGCGGGCGTGGGCAATCCGTTCCTCCACGCCAAGGCCGCGGTGCTCGACGATAGCCACCTGGTGACGATGGGCGTCGCGCTGGCGGTTGGCATTCCCATCGGCAGTGGGCCCGCGCTGGGCAACGGTGGCCTCGAGGTGGCGCCCAAGCTCCAGCTCGGCAAGGCCTTCGAGCAGTGGCAGTGGGGGGCCGAGGTGGGTGTGCTGTATCGGCCACCGGTGGCCATCGACGCCGCGAACACCGTCGGCTCCCAGGTGTGGTTGGCCGGCACCGTCACCTCGCTGAGCGCGACGGGGCCCCGGGCCGAGGCTTCGGCGAGGGTCCATGTATCGCTCTCGGGAGGCTACGCCGGCGCTGAGGCCCAGCTCGGCGTTCGGTTGCCACTGGGGGCCGTCGAATTCTTCGCCTCGGCCGGTCCTGGCTTCGGGGGAGAGCCCTCGACGCCCAGCTTGCGGGTGTACCTGGGCTTCGCGCTCGCCAACACGCCCTGATCTGGCCTCCGCGCGTGGAGGGAGCGGACCACCCAGCGGAGGATGCCGGCGGTGACATCCTTGCGCCGGCCTGCGCTGGTCCGCCAGAGTGCCTCAATGCCCCGCATGCGACCCGCCGCGCCCGTCGCCGCGCGGAAGCTCCCCCGCCAGCGACGATCCCGAGACACCGTCGAGGTCATCCTCGAGGCTGCCGCGCGGGCGTTTGATCGCTTCGGCTACCGGGCAGCCACCACCCGTCGCATCGCCGAGCTGGCCGGCGTGAGCGTGGGCTCGCTGCCCAGGTTCCCGTCATTGGTGCTGCTTCGGCGAAGTGGGCCCCGGGGCAATATGGGGGTTGGTTTGGGTCTGTCGTGGGCAGCGGGCGCGTTGCATCTCGAGGTCGTGACCCGATGTGCAGCGCGGCGTCACTCCTTCCTCCATGGGAAGAACCCTCTGGGTGTTGTTCGTGCTTTCGGCGCTCTGCGCGTGTGAGGGCATTGCGTTCGAGTTGCGCGCCGATGGGGGACAGGGCGGTTCGGACGGCCTCGAGCCCGGAAGCGACTCGGGCGGGGGCGGCAACGCCGCGCTCGGAGGTGGCACGACGGGCGGCGGCAGTGCTTCTGCTGGAGGCGGCACGACGGGCGGCGGCAGTGCTTCTGCTGGAGGCGGCTCGGCCGGCGGCGGCGCAGCCACTGGCGGAGGCTCGGCGGGCGGAGGCACCGCGGCAGCGGGCGGGGGGTCGACCGTGGGTGATGCGGGAACCCCCGGACCGTGCGATATCTATCAAGCGGCCGGCACCCCCTGCGTGGCGGCCCACAGTACGGTTCGCGCCCTCTATCAGGCCTACAGCGGAAACGTCTATCAGGTCAGGCGTGGTTCGGACAAATCCACCAAGGACGTTCCGCTTCTGAGTCAAGGAGGCTACGTCGATTCGGCCGTGCAAGATTCATTCTGTACTGGCACGACCTGCACCATCTCCATCATCTACGATCAGTCGCCGCAAGCGAATCACCTCCCGGTCTCTCCACCCGTGCATTGGTTAGCCAATGGAGGCAAGGAGGCCAATGCGGCGGCCGCCAAGATCAAGGTGGCTGGCCACACCGTGTACGGGGTGTACGTCGAGTCTGACGTCGGCATCACCTATCGGAACAACAAGACCAAAGGTGTCGCGACGGGCGACGAGGCCGAGGCGATGTACATGGTGGTCGATGGAAAGCGGTACAATGGTCGTTGCTGCTTCGATTACGGCAATGTCGAGACGACTGGGAACGACGATGGCGACGCAACCATGGAGACCCTTGAGTGGGGAAGTATCATGAACTGGTCGCACGGCACCGGCGATGGGCCTTGGGTTCTGGCAGATCTCGAGAACGGCGTGTATGCAGGGGCCCAGAAGACCGGCACCGTCTCGAGCAACACGCCGCTGGATGCGAGCTACGCGACGTTAATGCTCAAGGGGCCCTCGGGGAATCGCTTCGCGCTCAAGGCGGGCAATGCCCAGTCGGGGTCCCTTGGAGTGAAGTGGGATGGTGCGCGTCCGTCTGGTTACAGCCCCATGAAGAAGGAGGGCGCCGTCGAACTGGGCGTCGGTGGCGACGGCAGCGCGGGGGGCATTGGGACGTTCTTCGAGGGAGCGATAACCCAGGGCAGCCCTCCCGATGCCACCGATGATGCAGTGCAAGCCAATATCGTCTCGGCGGGCTACGGGCGCTGAGTCGACACGCAGGAGCCTTCGAGAGTCCCCCGACATCGACGTCGGTTCAGGTCACTTGAAACTGATGCAATGCACGGCCTGGTGCCGCAGGCTGAGCAACGACGACGTCGCCTCGAGCGCTGACTAGTCTGCCCAGCAAACGATGGTTCGCAAGCGAGGGTCCTCGGTCTCGCCGACGCGCCTGGGTAGCAGGGGAGCTTCTTCTGGAACTTTGAGAATGATCGTTTCTCCCCGTCCGTCGCTACAAGGCCGCATATGAAACCCAGACACATGGCGGCATTTTCGGCTGGCGCACTGGCACTCTCCGTGGTCGCCGTCTCCTGCGGAGGGCTCGCACCGACTGCTGATGCGGGCACGGGCGGTGGCTCGACAGCGACTGGCGGCGGCGGTGGCTCGACCCCGAGTGGGGTAACCGGGGCCTTCGTCAGCGGGAAGTGCGGGCTCGGCACCGCGCGGTACGCCCTCACCTCAGGCTCAGGGACCATCTCATCGGTCGCCGGGCAGGCGACCGCGGCCGACCAGAGCGTCGTGTGCGCGGCGAACGACGGCACGTCGGTGACTGTCACTGACGCGACCATTACCAAGACCGGAGATACCTCGTCCGAGGACGACTCGAGCTTCTTCGGGCGGAACGCGGCCGTCCTCGCCTACGGATCGAGCGACAAGACGACCTCAGGAGGTGCCGTGAGGGTCGTCGGTGGCAAAATCACGACCACCGCCCACGGTGGCAACGCCCTGTTCGCCGCTGGGGTCGGAGCCACCATCACCGCCAGCGACCTCGTCATCGACGCGGCCGCGACGAGCGCCCATGGCGTCGAGGCGGCCTCGGGGGGTTCCATCGAGCTGACCAATGTTTCGGCGACGACCACCGGAGAGCGCTCCTCGGTGCTGGCCACAGACCGCGGGGGCGGCACGGTGACGGTCAAAGGCGGCTCGTTCAAGGCGACCGGCTCCCGCTCGGCTGGCATCTACTCGACTGGCAACATCACCGCGACTGATGCGACCATCGAAACCACGGGCGCGGAGGTCATCGTCGTCGAGGGCAAGAACATAGCCACCGTGACTGGGTGCACGCTCTCCAGCACCAACGACGAGTACCATCACGGCATGCTCGTCTACCAGAGCTTCTCGGGGGACGCGACGGTCGGCCACTCGACCCTGACCATGAAGGACGGGAGCTACGCCTATCGGTCCACGACGGGGGCGGCCATCCTCGTGACGAACCAGACGACGACCATCAACATGAGCGGCGTCGAGCTCTCCAACGCCGGGCCGACGCTGTTGCAGGCGGCAGCGCAGGAGTGGGGGACGAGCGGCTCCAACGGCGGCAAGGTCACCTTGAATGCCACTGACCAGACGCTCGTCGGGAACATCCTCGTCGACAGTGTCAGTACCGTTAACCTCGTCTTGGTCAAGAGCTCGCTCCAGGGCGCCATCGACGCAGCGAACTCCGGCAGCCTCGTGTCCCTGTCTCTGGACGGCGACAGCAGCTGGACAGTCACCGTGGACTCCCACCTCGACGTCCTCAGCGACGCCGCGGGCATCTCGGGCACCTCCGTCACGAACATCAACGGCGGCGGCCACACGGTCTACTACGTCTCGGCGAAGAACACCGCGCTCGGCGGCAAGACGTATCAGCTTTCGGGTGGTGGCACGCTCACCCCGGAGTGAGCTTCGGCGGTCTCTCCGGCCCGCCCCTCGGCCTTCGCGCGATGGGGAAATGCGCGTTTGGGCCCCTCGCTTCACTCGCTGAGGTCAAGGACGAACAAGAGCCCTTTCGGGGCTGGCCGTCCGGAATCTGCTCACCTCGAGGGGGAGTCGGGGTCGCCGAAGCTCGGGAGGCGGGCCCGGGGTGAGCCACGAGCCAACCCGACACCCCAACTTCCGATGACGTTGTGTAAGGCCAATCAGTGACAGCCCAAATCTGCACTGTAACACGTCGTGCGCGGGCAGACGCAGGTGTTGACGCTGTGGCTGCTTGCCGGGGCGCAGGAGCACGCACCCGGAGCGCAAGTCTCCGGAAAGTCCGTCGCACTACAGCAGAGCCCCGACGAGACGGTCCCGCCGGTCGAGGTACATCGGGTCGCCCCGCCACCCCCTGCGCCTCCTCCGGTCCCACCACCCGCTCCGCCGCCACCGGCCCCTCCGCCGCCTCCAGCCCCTCCGCTGCCTCCAGCCCCTTCACCCCCTCCACCGCCGCTACTGACGCAAGCGCCGCTCGAACACTGCTGGCCCGCTAAGCAGACAACACACACGTCGGCACCCGTCCCGCACGCGTCGTTCGCTGTGCCGGGGACGCAGGTGCCCCCGTACATGCAGCCACTGCATTGGGTGGTCTCGCAAGCGCCGATCGAGACAGCGAGACCCGCCACTCCTGCAACGAGCAGAAGCGTCCGTGAAATCTGGCAATTGCGCATCATTCCCTCCGGTTCCGCGAAGTGTCGCGTCTCGTCAAGTGGTGTACTGGCTCTGCGAGAGCCGGTGACTGCCTTCATTGCTTCGATGATGCGTTTGGTGTCGTTCACGGACCGCACCGCCTTGGTGGGACTAATGGCAGCCACCCCAGCCTGCGACCTGCGCCATCTGGAGGAAGTTCCAGAGGCTTGCCCTCCAGACCGCCTGTTCGTGGGCCTTTCCCTGGTAGATCCACCAGAGGTTCGTGATGCTCTTCGAGTCCATGTAGTCCTTCACGGTCGTGCCGTTGCCGACCAGTCCATCGTTGCTTCCGTAACTCTGAAGGATCAATTTCAGGTCCGTCTTCGCCTTGGCGCCCATATCGGGGAACAGCGTCGCGGTCGAATCGACGTTGGGCGCAGCGGACCAGGGACCCAAGTAGGGGAACTTGTCGAGATTCTCGAGACCGACGTTGTAGGTAAGTGCGCCGCCCATGGACAATCCGGCCAAAGCAGTGTGGTCGCGGTCCGGATTGACAGAATAGTGCGAATTGACCCAAGGTATGAGCGCCCCTGTCAGCTCGGGCATGTAGTTCGCGAACTCCGTGAAGCCACAGTTGTTAGTCCCGACGTAATTGGTCGGCATCACCAGGATGAAGTTGGGCTGGACTTTCTTCTGCGCGATAAGGTTGTCTGAAATGACCTCTGCGTTCTCACCTGCGTCTCCCGTCGCAGGGAGATTGGCCACTTTGCCGCCGCCGATGGTCCAGTCGTTGTAATTGCCGCCGCACCCGTGAAGCAGGTACAGCACGCTGTACTTCTTGGCTGTCGAATATCCGGGGGGCGTGTAGACCTTCACGCTTCCCGTGCCGCCCGATTTCAGAGGATACGTTTGCGCATCGCTGACCGTGCCTTTCATGACGCCGGCTTGCCAGATGTCGTAGCCGGTGGGCGGCACCATCGGAAGCCCCTGCCCACTGACCGTGATGCCCCCCATGCAGTCGCCGCCTCCTGCACCACCTCCAGAGCCGCCGCCGACGCCAGAGCC
>PMBV01000166.1 GCA_003153055.1 Myxococcales bacterium | reverse complement strand
GGCAGCTTTCTCTCCGCTTCGGAAAGGTCCCCGACTCAACGGCCGAACGGATACGACGGGCCTCCGAAACGGAGCTCATGCGCTGGGGAGAACGTGTCCTGACAGCCAGGGCGCTCGACGAAGTGTTGCGCGACGAGAGCGAGATCTGAACGGGCAGCGCACCCCAGGGCCGTTTCGTCGCCCTGACCAGTGGGTTGAGTGCGTTTCGCGGGACGGCGATATCGATTGACCGACGGTCCGGTCGCAACAACAATTCACGGTCCGTGAGCGCCTTGCGACCATTTAGAAACGTCAGGCTTCAGGCCTTCCGAGCCATCGCTTGCCTGTCCGTGTTCGGGTGCTCGCCGGCTCCCAGCACGCCCACGCCCGAGCTCTCGGTGAGCGCGAAGGACATCGATCGTCTCGGTGGGACGACGACGATCCAGGCCATCGCCTGAGGCACCTCAGGCTCCGACAAGACCCAATCGCTGCCCTCTCTGCCAGGGGCCCGTGAGGTGTACGCTGTGGAGTGGAACGGAGCCCCGATGACCAGGCGCTGGACAGTGTTGCTCGGGACCATCGCGGTGGCAGTCGCGGTGGCCTGGGTCCTCCACCTTCGAGGGAGCACGGCCGACTGTGAGGTCGCGGCGGCCAAGCACCAGTGGGAGCTCATGGCGAGGGTCTGTGAAGAGACCTACCACCGCACTGGCGATGCCGAGGCTGGGTCTCGAACGCTCATGGGGCTCAGCGCGCTCCACCGAACGGCCGAGGTCGACCGGCGGCTGAGCTGGCTCGAGGGCACGCGCTTCGCGTCGGCCGCGACGTACTACCGGGCCGTGAGCGCCGAGGCCGGTGGTGATGATGACTCGGCCATGCGACTGTACGCCGAGACGGTGGTGGCGAGCCGCCAGGCAGGGCTCCACGACTACGCCGCCATGGCTGCCCACCAGTTGGTGTCGAAGCAGTGGACGTACGGGCAGTTTCAGGCGGCCTTCGTGACCCTGGACACCGCCTTCGAGGAGGCTCGCCTGGGGGATGACCCGTTGGTCTCGAGGCTCCTCGACGGGCAGCTGGCCGACCTGTTGGGCGAGGTGGGCGATCCCGCGGGACAGGCGCGGGCGCTCAGCGCGCTGGCCTCGAGGTCGAAGGACGAGCCTTGGATCCTCGCCCAGGTGCGGCTTCGCCAGGGCATGGTCGAGGTGGAGCGGGCGAATCTGCTCTTGGCCCGCGATTCCTTCCAGTCGGCCCTCGATGGCTCTCGCGACGCAGGGCTCTTGCCGATCGTTCGATCGGCCCACGTGAGCTTGGCGAACCTGGCCTGCCGGAACGGCGATCTCGATGGAGGTGACGCGCACCTGGCCGCCGCGGCCGAGATCCCTCCGCGCTTCGGGTACGACCAGACCGCCTGGGATTTCGCCAAGGTGACGCTCCTGCGCGAACGCGGCGACTGCGAGGCGGCGCGCGAGCTGGCGGGTGGGGCGCTCGACGCGGGGGCGCTTCCTGACTGGCAGTGGCAGCTCCTCACCGTGGAGGGGAGCTGTGCCGAGCGACAGGGCGACGACGCGGCAGCGCTCCGGGCCTTCAGCCAGGCCACCGCGGTGATCGAAGCGCTCCGCCGGGCCGAGCCGACCGAGGCGCTGCGGTCGGGCATTCTCGCGCCGAGGAGAGAGCCCTACGAAGCTCTGTTCGAGCTCGCCCTGCGCATGGGTGACTCGGAGACCGCCGTCGAGGTGATGGAGCAGCTCCTGGCTCGGGCCTTCGAGGAGACGATGGCGAAGCGAGCCGCCGACGAGTCCGGCGACCTCCGCACGGCGCGGTTGGTGGCCGAGCATCGGTTGGCGGCGCTCGAGTCGCGGGTCAGCCAGCAGCGCCCCATGCCTGGGCCAGTGATGGGGCTCCTGGGTGAGCTCGGCGACCGCGACGCCATCGGTTTCGTCGTGGCGCGGGGAACGGTCTACCGGGCGCACGTCTCGGGCGGCCAGATCGAGTTCGCCAGGGTCGAGCGACTCGAAAAGATCTCGGAGCTGCTCGATCGCCTGGCGGCGACCCCTGATGAGCTCGGCGCTGCCGAGGCGCTGGGCGCGCTGCTGTGGCCTTCGAAGAAGGTCGCGACGAGGGTGATCATCGTGGCCGACGGGGCGCTGGCGAACCTCTCCTTCGCTGGCCTCCGTCGCCTCGGCCGTTGGCTGGTCGAGGATCATGTCATCTCACGGGCTCCGTCGCTGGGCGCCGCGGCGACCCTGGGAAGACGGCCGCGGGGTACGACCGATGGAGGCGTACAGGTGCTGGGAGACCCGACTGGAGATCTCCCCGCGGCGGCCGCCGAGGCCCGGGCGTTGGCCCACCGCTTCGGAGTCGAGCCATTGGTGCAACACCAGGCGAGCGTGGCCGAGCTCATGAGGTCCTGTCACGCAGACCTCCTGCACTTCGCTGGGCACTCGGGGCTGGGTCCCGAAGGCGGGTGGCTGGCGCTGGCCGACGGCACGGTCACCGCGGCCCGACTGCTCCAAGCGGGGTGCGCTCCCAGGGTCGTCTTCCTCTCGAGTTGCGCCTCTGGAGCTCGCGTCGCGGGTCAGGCGGCTTCAACGGTGGCCGAAGCCTTCTTCGCCGCGGGGAGTCAGCAGGTGATCGCCACGACGCACTCGGTCGACGACGCGGTTGCCGCTCGTTTCACCAGTGAGCTCTTTCTCGGAGGTGCCTTTGATCGCCCAGCCGAGCAGGTGGCCGAGGCTCAGCGCCGATTGCTGAAGTCCTACCCGCGCTCCACGTGGGAGCCCTTTTTCGTCCTCGGGCTTTGACGAACGCCCGCAGGCGGCCACTCAGTCGGTCTGCAGACTGAGCGGCCGCCACCCCTTCACCTCCCTACGACTCGCGATGACGGCGGTTCAACGTCCCCCATGCGCCTGGCGCTTGCTCCGCCCAGGCCGTCGAAGCCCAGCTGCGACCCATCGCGCTCGTACCCGCCGACCGACCACCACTCCCCCACGACCTCCACCACCCTACGACCTCCACCACGCTACGGAATCCACTGAGGCGGACTGCCCGGGGCAGCCATCTGCACGGTCGTGTGGGGACCGAGGACGACGCTGATGGGCGTCTGCACGCCGTTCGGCGCCGCCACGCTGGCCGCCGTTGTGAGCAGGGCGTTCCCCTGGGCAACCAGGGCCGCCAGAGCCGTCAGACTGTTCCCCTGAGCGACCACGGTGGCGAGCCTGAGGGTGCTGTGCGGGTCAGTGAGGTCGGGGAGCTGCTTCTGGTCGAGGAGCGGGAGCAGCTCGGCCTGGTTCCACGGCTTGGTGCAGCGGTCCTCGTACGCCTTCCCCGCGGTTTCGGTGTCGAAGAGGTACAGGAGCGCCTCTTGCCCCGGGGCCTTCAGGAGCGACGGGAACGCCAGACTCCATTGGCCATGGCTTCCAGTGGCAGCCAGCGGCCCCGTGGTGAGGAGCGGCAACCCGTCGATGCGGTTCCGCAAGACGCCGTAGAACTTCTTGCTCCCGTTGAACTGCATCGCCGGGGTGTTGTCCTCGCCCTTCGCTCTGATCCAGTAGCCCTGAATGAAGCCCAGCAGCGCGTTGCTCATGTCGTGGTTTCCTTCGGCGCCTCTCGGGCACCTTTCAAAAGCGTGGTCTGCAACTCCAGAAGCACTGCAGCCTCCTTGCTCGAGGAAGAGGGCGAGTGTGCTGGCGGAGCCGTGGTGGTGAGGGGCTTGAGCTCCTCGGCGAGTTGGTGCAGCACCTGAGTCGTTTGGGCGAGCTCTCGGAGCACGGGGGTCATGGCTCGCTCGGCCTGCTTGAGGCGGGCGGCCAGGCCGGCGGCGACGGTGACCTGGGCGCGAGAGAGCTGGGTCAGCTCCTTGCGCAGCTCATCGGCGTAGTTGGCCAAGGGCACCAGCATGCAGAAGAGGTGCGCTTCCCGGTCGGTCCACGACAGGAGCACCTCTTCGGCCTCGGCGACCCGGGGGTCCTCGTCGATGTGAGGGTGCAGCGCCTGGCAGATCCGGCCGATGAGGGCAAAGTCTCCCCCGGTGCGATGCACGCGCTGCACGAGCTGGGCCCGCCCCAAGCGCGAGAGTGCGATGGAGAGCGAGGCGTCGAGGGACCCCAGGTGCCCGACCTCCCAGCTCAGGGTGAGGTACGTGCGGTAGAGCTGGCGGACGGCCACGTAGATGTACAGGGGGAGCTGCGCTGGCCGCTCGATGTGGCCCTTGACGATGCGCCGGAGCCGCCTGACGCCGTCGCCCACCTCACTCCCCGCCTCCCGCGACGTCGCCTCGAGCATCGAAGCAAACGACGCGGTCGCGAATTCGCCCGTCGTCATTGGTGCCTCCTCGCGCTTCACTTCCACCAAAGCGACCAGCGGGTTCCAGTGTTACACGGGCGCACATAATAAAATGACGCTGCCGGCCATTCATGGAAATCTCGTACTTTCCGAGGCCGAATGAACGAGGCGAGTAACAAACAGCCTGGTGTCGTCGCCCTCTGGGCAAAGCAATGGGGGCTCGACGTCTATCGATACTGCAGGAAGCTGCTGACCAGCGACTCCGAGGCGGAGGACGCGATGCAGGTGGTGTTTCTGCAGGCCGTGCAGGACTTCGAGCAATTTCGCGACCCCGGGTCGGAGCTTCACTGGCTGTTGTCGATCGCCCGGCACCGGTGTCTCGATCGGCTGAAGATGCTCCGCCGACGGCCGCCGAGCGCGGAGGAGGAGGAAGGGATGGATGTGCCTTCGGACGGTCGAGGGGCGGACGGCGCGCTGGAGGACTCGGAGGTGGCGCGGGAGGTCGCCAAGTGCCTCGACGAGCTTCCGGCCCACACCAGGACGGCGATCGTCCTGAGGTACCACGAGCAGTTGTCGTACGAGTCCATCGAAGCGCTAACAGGAACGAAGGCGGGGGCGCTCCGGGTGCGGGTGTTGCGCGGGCTGGTTCAACTCAAGGAGTGCCTCGAGGAACGGGGTGTCTCCTGGTAGCCGGGAGATCGTATGACCTGTGATCGTTTTGCCCAGGAGGGGTTGAGCGTCTACCCCGTCACGCCCGAGCGCGCCGCCCACCTGGCGAGCTGCGCCGACTGTCAGGCGCTCGCCGACCGCTTCCAGCGCCTCGAACGGCTCATCGCCAAGGCCCACGGCGACGCCCAGCCCCCTCCCGGGTGGGAGGCGCGCCTCGAGGCGGTGGTGACGCGGGGCCAGCGCCGATCGAAGTCATCGCGGGCCGCCTGGGTGGGCGCAGGGGTGTTGGCGGCCGCGGCGCTGGGCGTGTTCGTGCTGAGGGCCGGGCCCGAGGGTGAACCGAAGAGCTCGGTCACCGCCCTGGTCGAGCTCCCCACGGGCATGAGAGCGGCGAGCGCGGCGGTGGGGGGCAAGTATCGCATCGAGACGCGGGCCTGGAAGGAGGCGCGGGTCTGGCTCAACGGCAAGACGCTGGTGGGGCGTTGTCCCGGCGGGCCGGCCTGCGAGGGCAGCGGGCCTTCGCTCCGCTTGAACGTGCCGCTCGCGGTGGCGGGGGAATACCGAGTGATGGTGCTGAAGGCCGGCGAGGGCGAGCCCTTGGACGAGCCGGCGACCCTCGACGAAGACGTGCGGCTGGTGCGCCAGCGGCACGGCCAGTACGAGGTGCTCGAGCCCTTGTCGGTCTACTGACCGGCGCTGTTCAGAGCAGGTAGGGGATGATGGCCCGGCGCTCTTTGGGGTAGTCGCCGAAGGTCTTCCGGTACCACTGGTGGTTGGCGAGGGCACGGGGGAGCAGGTTGGCGAGCGTGAAGAGGAAGAATGACAGGCCCGCCAAGGACCAGGTCGCCAGCGCCCAGGAACCCCACTCGACGAGCTCTCCCAGGTAATTGGGAGACGAGACCCAGCGGTAGGGGCCGCCCGTGGGCACCTGGTACCCCTCGTCGCCCGGTTTGCGCAGCGCGAAGAGGATGTTGTCCGCGCGGATGTTGAGGGCCATGCCGCCGACGAAGCCGAGCACCCCGATGATGAAATGCGGTTGGGTGAAGTCGGCGAGCTGGTACTGGCCGAACTCCGAGATCCACCGGGCGTTCAGGTACGAGTTGACGTGGTTGAAGATGATGGCCATCGCCGCGATGGCGACGGGCATGGGCTTCTTCGCGTCGCGGAGGCGGAACGGGTAGATGAAGGAGCGGTGGACGTAGTGGGTGAGCCAGAGGGTCGCCAGCGCCAGTGGCATGGGCGAGAGCGCGTGCTGGCCGAGGAAGAAGACCGTCGCGAAGACGATGGCCGAGGGGCTCTCCATGAGCGCCCAACCCACTCGGTTGGAGATCATCACACCCCAGCCAGGCCGCGTGTGCCGGCCGTAGGGCGCGTTGATGAAGAAGAGCGAGAGGAACACCACCGCGCTGACTGCGAGGACGCCGTGGGTGAGGGAGGTATGGACGAGTCGCTCAGTCACGCGGTACCCCTACCAGGCCCAGCGGCGCTGGGAAGGTAGATTGACAACGCGCGGCAAAGGTCAAGTGCGCAGTACAAGGTTTCTGTTGAAGAGCCGCGACCCTTTGCCTCGATGTCGAACCCCTGCTAGGAGGCCCGGTTCGCGGCGGTAGATAGAGGGCCGCAGTGAGCGAAAATCTCAAAAAGCAAGGAAGCACAAGCCCGTGAGCGAGCAGAAGAAGCCCAAGGCCACGTTCGGTGATGCGATGACGGGAATTCCCGCTGGTCGAGGCGGAGGTGAGGAGCGCCCAGAGCGCAAGGAGCGCCCTCCACGCGAAGACAAGAAGGGCCCCATGGTGGTGGTGAAGCGCGCGGGTGGCGTGGTCGAGACACGCGGCCTCGAGCCCAAGCCTGCCGAGGTGAAGCCCGTCGAGGTGAAGCCCGTTGAGGTGAAGGCAGCCGAGGCGAAGCCAGCCGAGGCGAAGCCAGCCGAGGGAGACGCCTCCGTCGAGCCGGTGCAGGTCAAGCCAGTGGTCCCGGTTGGGCCCTCGGTGTCAGACCACGTGCACGAGGCGGAGAGCTTCGCCGAGATGTTCGAGAAGCACGCCAAGGACGGCGGCGTGCCCCTGCGCAAGGCGATGCCGCGGGTGGGCGAGAAGGTGAAGGGGAAGATCTTCCAGCTCGGCGCCGAGACGGCGTTCCTCACCATCGGCAAGCACGAGGCGATGCTCGAGCTCGATGAGCTGAAGGACGAAGAAGGCATTCTCAGGCTGGGCGTCGGCGAAGAGGTCGAGGCCTACGTGGTGGAGACCGGTGCCAAGGGCATCGTCCTGTCGCGGAAGCTGTCGAGAGACGCCGCGTCGCTGACGATGCTGGCCGAGGCCCGTCACTCCGGGTTGCCGGTCGAAGGCGTGGTGACCAAGGTGAACAAGGGCGGCCTCGAGGTCTCGGTCGGAGAGGCGCGAGCCTTCTGCCCGTCGAGCCAGGTCGACGTTCGCCAGGTGAAGCTCGAGGAGTTCGTCGGGCAGCGCCTCACCTTCCGGGTGACCGAGGTGAAGGAGCGCAACGTGGTGCTGTCGCGCCGGGCGCTCCTCGAGGAGGAGCACAAGGCGAAGGCGGTGGAGCTCAAGAAGACCCTCGAGGTGGGGAAGGTGCTGAAGGGGCGCGTGGTGAACGTGCAGGCCTTCGGCGCGTTCATCGACCTCGGCGGGCTCGAGGGGCTCATTCCCGTCTCCGAGATGTCGCACGTGCGAATCGGCCACCCCAGCGAGCTGCTGAAGGTGGGCGACGAGGTCGAGGTCGAGATCATTCGCCTCGAGGAGGCCGAGCCGCACTCGCCAGACAAGGCGCACCGGAAAGATCGCATCACGCTGTCGATGCGAAAGCTGATGAAGGACCCGTTCTCCGAGGCCATCGAGACCATCAAAGATGGCGACGTGCTGAAGGGGAAGGTCGTGCGGCTGCAGCCGTTCGGCGCCTTCGTGGAGCTGATGGCAGGGGTCGACGGGCTTATTCACATCTCGGCCATGAGCACCCGGCGCATCGCGCACCCCCGTGACGTGCTGAAGGTGGGTGACGAGGTCGAGGTGAAGGTCGAGAAGATCGACCCGATGGAGAAGCGCATCGGGCTGCGCCTGGTGAAAGACGGCGCGCCGGTGGGCGAAGGCGTGTCGACGTCGTCGGCTCCGGCGGAGGAGCACCACGGTGAGGAGCGGCGCCCAGAGAAGCGGTCGGCGCGGCCCCGTCGTGGGCAGATCGTCGTCGGCAAGGTGAACCGGGTCGAGCCGTTCGGGGTGTTCATCGAGTGGGAAGGCAACGTGGGGATGATCCCCGCGTCGGAGACCGGCACCGAGCGCGGCACCGATCTCAAGCGGGTCTTCGGCATGGGCAAGGAGCTCAAGGCCGAGGTCATCGAGATCAACGGCGAGAAGCTGAAGCTGTCGGTCACCTCGGCCCAGCGCACCGAGGAGCGGGCGGACCTCGAGGCCTGGAAGGGCGAGCAGTCGAAGAAGGTGTCGAGCGCGGGAGGGTTCAACTCCCTGGCCGACAAGCTGAAGGGGCTGAAGCTGAAGGTGTAGTGGCTTCGCTTCAGTCCCTGGTGAAGGCCGCGGGCGTGGTGGTGAAGCGCTCGCGGCACGACTCGGAGCAGAAGTAGTACGTACCCCCGTCGAAGTCGGCGTGGAGGGCGTCGTCGGTGACGCGCACCTTCATGTGGCACACGGGGTCGACCGCGACGGAGGCCGTGGGTGAGCCTCCCGGGTCTCTCGGCATGGCGATGATGTAGTCGACGAGCGAGTCGAGCTCTTGGGTAGAGAGCAGCCCGTCGTACATCGGCATGTGCAGCGGGAAGCCAGCCACCCGCTTGGCGTCGGGCACGAGGATCGATTCCTTCAGGTACTCGCGGTCAGCGGTGACGAGGGTGGCGGCCTCGAGGGTGCGGCGCGTGTCGAGGATGCCTCCGAGAGGCGGGCCGAGGGTGGGGCGCTCGTGGCAGTTGGCGCAGGAGAGCTGGTGGTAGAGCGTGGCGCCGTCGCGGGTGGCCGTGGGCGGTGGCGGCGGGGCGTGGGCGAGGGTGCGAGCGTCGGTGACGAGGGCCTTGAAGGCGTCGCGGTCTTCGGAGTCGTAGACGCCGCGGACGAGGCCTTCGCCGTCGACCAAGAGGAAGACCGAGGAGTGGATGATGGGGTCGAGGTCGGTCGGCGAGCCCGTCTTCATCGCGGTGATGTGGAAGCCGGCGGCGGTGACGGGGAGCGTGCGATCGTCGGTTGCGAGGAGTGTCCACCGGGTCTCCTCGGGGTTCCAGGTGTTGGCGTACGCGGCGAGGACCTCGGGGGTGTCGTGAGAGGGGTCCACCGAGAACGAGACGAAGCGCACCGAGGCGTTGGGGAGCAGGCGGTGGAGCTGCACCATCTTGGTGGTGAGGAGCGGGCAGATGGTGCGGCAGGTGGTGAAGATGAAGTTGGCGATGTACGGCGTGCCCTTGAGCGTGAGGGCGGTGACGGTGGCGCCGCGCTGGTCGGTGTACGCGAAGGGCGGAGCGGGGAAGAGGGGCTCCAAGGTGTGGGTCTTCTCGGTGAAGGACTCGGCGGAGGCGCCCGCTGGGGGGCGCATCTTGCGGATGGCTCCGACGATGAGCAGCGAGACGATGAGCGCGGTGGCGGCGACGATGGCCCAGTGCTGTGACTTCATGGCGCGGGTGTAGTGGGATCGAGGCCGTCTGTCGCTGGCCGGCGCCCCGCGATCTGGACGGATTGATAGGGCCTCACGACGGAAAGTGTTGACGCAGTCGGGGGATACGACGTAGAGAGCCTCCACCTGACGCGGGGTGGAGCAGCCAGGTAGCTCGTCGGGCTCATAACCCGAAGGTCGCAGGTTCAAATCCTGCCCCCGCAACTTAAAGACGACGCCCGCTTAACCGAAAGGTTCAGCGGGCGTTTTCATTTCTGGGGGCGTCAATGATCACCGAGCCTCGTTACGGCGCGTCAAGGTGGTTACCGTCCCGCGGGTTTCCTCGGGCGATGCTGCTTCTCGAGCTGTCGATGCGAACGCACTGTCTCGCATTCCAGGTGAGTTCCCCAAGGTGAGGGATATCATCCGTTTCGGCTATGGCCCACGCCTCTCCTGAAGAGCTTGATCAGATTCTCGCGATGCAACTGCTCATCGCTTGGGCTGGCGAGACCCCCGGTGGCGACGCTCCGCGCCTCGGCTGGTGGAAGACCGACGTCATCGACGAGGAAGCGGGTGGCGACCTCTGGAAGCGGCTGCTGCCACGGACCCACCGCTGGGCCGGTCTTGATGCCGCCCGACGTGCCGCGTACCTGACCGACGAGCGCCTGCGCCGACCTGCGAAGAGCGCGGACGAACAGCTCACGCTCTTCCACTTCGGCTTCGAGACTGACGAGGCCCTGGCCGAACGTCTCGCCCACCACGTGCTCGAGGCGCGCAACCCGGCCGAGGTTCTCCCTCCACTCCGGGCGCTCGGCTCGCGCTTCGACCGCGCCGCTCTGGCGAAGACGCTTGGCGCCGGTGGCGTTGACGCCTCATTCAAGGTGGTCCCAGGCGGCCGCCAGCTGAAGAAGATCGCCAACGAGGGGCTCCCTGCGCGCGCACGTCGGCTTGCCGCCGCGCTGCTCTCTGGCCCCGTGGTGCCCGCGTATCCCGTCCCATTCATCCTCGACGAGGTGGGTCGTGGAAAACGGTGAAGCCACGGCGGTGCACACTCGGATTCTGCGGCTGACCTTGGCGGTGCAGGAGTCGCGTGCCTACTGGGAAGCGGTCGATCCAATGCTGAAGGGGACCGCCCGCGTCGAACGCGCCTTCACGGAGCGCTGGTTCGGCAACAAGAGCCTCGCGCGGGTGAAGCTGCTGCTCTCCAACTTCGCGGCCCGCTTCGACGCGTACCCCGACGCGCTGGAAATTCTCAGGACGTGGCGCCCGACGGAGCTCGGCACCCGCGCGCTGGTCTGCCACTGGCACCTGCAGCTCTCCGACCCCCTCTACCGTCAGTTCACCGGCACCTGGCTCCCCGCGCGCCTCGACGACGGTCGGCGTCAGCTCGACCGGGACACCGTTGCTCGGTGGATTGCGGACGTGGGCGCCTCCGCCACGGCACCGTCCACGCGCTACCAGTACGCCACCAAGCTCATCCGCGCTGCCGACGAGGCGGGGCTCATCTCTCCGTCGAAGGACGGCCCCCGCATGGCGCTCACTCCCCGAGTGTCCGATGAAGCCCTGGGCTATCTCGTGCGCCTCCTCCAGCTCGTGCCTCACGAAGGCACCTGGCAGGACAATGCCTACGTCCGCTCGGTGGGGCTCACGCCCGAGCTCGTCGATGTGCGTCTCCGTCGGCTGCCGGACGTCACGTACCGACGCATGGGCGAGTTGGTGGAGCTCACCACCAGCCCACTGGGGATGGCATGACGGCCGACCTGTTCAGCGCCCAGGGGCTCGACGCGGCCGTGCTGGCGCTCGAAGGCGACCTCCTGAAGCCGGGTGGCCCAAGCATCAGCACGATGCGGAACCACAACTTCGCCATCCTCCTGTACCTGCCGCGCGAGGAGTATCGGCTGCGTCAGCGGGTGCGCCAGATGGTGCACCACCTCGAGGCTGAGGGCTGGACCGTGCTCTCCCTGGCGCTGCATGAGCTGGTGTTCGAGCGCATGTCGGCGAAGCTCGGTGCTGAGGGGCTGCAGAGGCTGATCGACTTCGAGAAGCGACTCTTCGCGATGTCCCCAGAGCGGGCCCTGAAGGACCTCCAGCAGAAGCTCGCCGAGTACATCGATGGCCCCGAGGGGTTGGCGAAAGACGTGGCCGATCGCATCGCTGCGTTTCGTGCCGCCCACCCCGACGCCGAGAACCGCACGCTGGTGCTGCTCGGGCGAGCGGGCGCTCTGTACCCGTTCTTTCGCTCGTCAGCGCTGCTCAAGCAGCTCGGCGACCGCACGCTGAACACGCCCGTCGTTCTCCTCTACCCGGGGGAGCAGAACGACGGCCTGTCATTCATGCAGCAGTTGGTTCCCGACAGGGACTACCGACCGCGCATCTACGCCTGAGGGGGGTTGTGATGAGGATGGGAGAGGTCTTCGACCGTGACGTGACGCGGAACATTCCGCCGGTCGTCTATTTTCATGAGCAGACGGGGGCGAAGCTGGCCGACGAAGTCAGCGAGTACATCGTCACCGGCGGTTACCCCGAGGGGGACCCACGTCAGCGCCGCGTGCCCCTGGGCATCCATGAGCAATACGTGCGGTTGCTCGAGGCCATCGTCCGCGAGCTGAACAAGCCTGGCGGCCCTGAGCTCCCGGCCTCGTGGATTTCTGGCTTCTACGGCTCAGGCAAGTCGTCGTTCGCCAAGCTGCTCGGTTTGGCCCTCAACGGGAACACGTTGCCCGACGGTCGACCGTTGGCTGACGCGCTCCTTGGGCGAGACGACTCGCCACGGAAGAAGGAGCTTCACGACGCCTGGGCAGCGCTCCAGGCCAAGGTGAAGTCCATCGCAGTCGTCTTCGACATCGGGGGCGAAGCGCACGACGGGGAACACATCCACTCGGCGGTGCGGCGGCTGATTCAGCGGCGGCTCGGTTACGCGAAGAACCCGCTGGTCGCAGACGCCGAGCTCCGCCTCGAGATCGACGGTCAATGGGACCACTTCCTCGATGCCGCGAGGCACGCGCTCAAGGGCGCCTGGGAGACCTTCCGTCAGCAGGAGCGGTGCGACGAGCACTTCTCCGAGGTCATGGCGGTGCTGGAGCCCACCAAGTACCGCGACTCCATGTCGTGGCTTCTGAGCCGGGCTGGGACGTCATTCAGCGAGGGGCTCGGCGTCACCGAGACGGTTCGCAATATCCAGTCGATGCTCGAGCGGCACGCCCCTGGAGCGACCCTCTTCGTCGTGGTCGATGAGGTCAGCCAGTACGTCCATCAGAGTGACGACCGCATGTTGAAGTTGCAGAGCTTCGTCTCCGAGNNCGAGGAGCGCGGTGGCAGCACGACGCTCGGGAAGCTGAAGGACCGGTTCCCGCAGTCGCTGCGCGTTCACCTCCACACCACCAACATCCGTGATGTCGTTCACCGTCGCTTGCTCAAGAAGAGCCCTGCGAAAGAAGAGGCCCTGCGAAAACTCTTCGAGCACCACGGCTCGAAGCTCAAACTCCACGGCTACAAGTGCGACCAGCTCACCGAGGAGGAGTTCCTCGAGACGTACCCACTGCTCCCTGAGCACATCGACCTGTTGATGCAGCTCACCACCAGCCTGCGCAGCCGCTCTTCTCGCTCGCAGGGTGATGACTACGCCATTCGCGGCCTGTTGCAGCTCCTGGGCGAGCTCTTCCGCGAGAAGAAGCTGGCCAACGAGCCCCTCGGGCGACTGGTCACGCTCGACGACATCTACGATCTCCAGGCCACGGCCTTCGACGGCGACGAGCAGGTGACGATGAACCGCATTCTCGGCTCCGCTGACCTGGCGGCCGACGACTGGGCGCGCAAGGCCGTAAAGGCCATCAAGCTGCTCGAGCTGAACTACGAGAAGGAGCCGGTGCGCGATGAGCTCATCGCCGCCTGTCTCTACGGGCACCTCGGCGACGAGAATCCGCTCAATGCGCTCAAGCCCGTGCTGGAGCGCCTGCGCAACCTCAACGTCGTCAGCTTCTCCGAGAAGGAGGGCTACAAGATTCAGAGCTCCGCGGGCCAGGAGTGGCAACGGGAGCGCGACGACTTCGGAGTGGGCATCGACGAGCGCAACCGGCTCATCCGCGAGAAGTTGGCCGACCTAATGAGGGACCCCGAGCGCCCGAAGCTGAATGGCCGGGCCTTCTACTGGTCTGCGCTCTTCTCAGACGGCCGGGCCATCACCGACGAGCGCCTCCTGCACTCATCGGATGAGGCGTGCGTCACCATCGACTTCAGGTTCCCCGCTGGGAAGCGCGACCAGTCGAAGGCTGACTGGGCGGGGTTGAGCGGAGACCAGCAACACGTCGACCGCATCGTGTGGGTCGCCACCGAGCAGGACCTGGAGGTCATCAAGGAGCTGGGGAAGTCCCGCTCCATGCTGCAAAAATACCAGCAGCGCAGCTCGTCCCTGGCGGGCGAGAAGAAGAAGTTGCTCCTCGAAGAGCAGGATCGCCGCGACAGCCTCGAGGCGAAGGCCAGCAAGCTGGTCGAATCCATGTTCGTCGAGGGCACGCTGTACTTCCGTGGCAAGCCCGAGGCGGCCCGCGAATACGGCGCGACGTTCAATGCGGTCATGTCCACCGTGGGCACGGCTCGCCTACCGCAGCTCTACCCGCACCACACCGACGTGGCCGTCACCGACACCGAGCTTCAGACGCTCCTGCTCCCGGTGCTGGCCGGTGTGTCGGCGAAGTTCCTCGACGGGAAGCTCGGGTTGCTCTCGCAAGACGGCGCCAGGTTTCTGCCCACCTGTAACGGGCCGGTTCCCAAGCTCGTCTACGCCTACATCGAGAAGAACGAGGGCACCGCGGGCAACGTGCTGCTGCAGGACTTCGCGCGCCCACCCTACGGCTTCCCCAGCGACGTCGTGCGTGCCTGCGTGGTGGCGCTGCTGCGAGACCACCGGGTGAAGCTCAAGCTCGAGGATGGCTCGACGCTCACCTCGGTCGCCGACGCCAACACCCGCGAGACGTTCCTTGGGGTCACGAAGTTCAAGAAGACGGAGATTTTTCCGAACAAGGACGAGACCATCACCCAGCGCGATCTCGTCGCGATGCGCCGGTTCTTCGACAAGTTGGGGCAGGACCTCGAGCCGAGCCAGGAAGTCATCGCGGACGCGGTCTTCAAGCACTTCGTTCCCCTGCGAGAACGGCTGCGCACGCTGGAGGCGCGCTTCAACCAGCTCCCGGGCCGCCCGGAGATGGAAGACACCCTGAAGAAGCTCGCCCGTGCGCTGGAGCACTGCCGCGGTGAGCGAGACGTCGCGCCCACCATCAAGGCGCTCAAGGCTGAGCTGCCGGCGTTGACCGAAGGCGTACAGGTGCTGCAGCGGCTGCACACAGACCTCTCCGAGGAAGCGGTCGAGGCAGTGCGCCAGGCGGCTGAGGTGAGGGACTTTCAGGTGGCGCAGCTCCAGCGCGACATGGCGACCGGCCCAGTGGAGGAGGACATCACTTCGCTCCTCGGTCAACTGAAGCACCGTCGCCCGTGGCAGGACGTCGGCGCCCTCAAGCCCGCCCTCGAGCGCATCATCGCCCATTACCAGGAGCGACGACTGCGCCTGCTCCAGGCCCAGGAGACCAGCGCCGAGGCTGCACGGAACCGACTGCGGGCGCGGCCGGGCTTCGTGAAGCTCACCGATGACGAGACCCACCGCGTGTTCCGGCCCATCGCGCTGGCGCTGACGCAGACGACGGCCGCCGCGGTGGCGCCACCGCTGCATGAGCTGCAGCTGGAGTTCGAAGACAAGCTCCGGCGGGGCGCCGAGGCGGCCACGGCTCTCTTCGACGAGCTGCTGGCGGCGAAGGACCAGCGCCCTGTCACGCGCATCGAGACCAACCTGCACGGCCGTGAGGTGACCACCCGGGCCGAGCTGACGGGCGTCCTCAAGGAGCTCGAGGAGCGGGTTGGCGAGCAGCTCGATCTGGGCCGAAAGGTGCGGCTCTCATGAGGGCGGGCGGCAGGCGAAGCTCCGCGTGGCCTCGAAAGGGGAACACCGATGCTTGAACGTCTCCGTCTGAAGAACGTGGGGCCGGCCTCCGAGATGGAGGTCGACTTCGCGCCGCGGCTCAACCTCATCACTGGCGACAACGGGCTGGGCAAGAGCTTCCTCCTCGACGTTGCGTGGTGGGCGCTCACGCGCAAGTGGCCTCACGACCTCAACCCGAACCTCACCTCCGGGTATCCGGCACGGCCCACTGACCCGAAGAAGCCTGCCTCGATTTCTTTCCGCATCGAGACCAAGGTGAAGAGCGTCGAGTACGAGAGCCCGTATGCGTCTCGGGACCAGGCCTGGCTCGGCAAGGCAGGACGGCCCGGCAACCCCGGTCTGGTCATCTACGCGCACGCAGACGGTGGCTTCTCGGTGTGGGATCCCGCGCGCAACTACTGGAAGCGCCGCGGCAACATCGACGTCCAGGATCGGCTGGCGGGGTACGTCCTTTCGCCCCAGGACGTATGGAACGGCCTGTCAGTGGACATTGATGGAAAGCCCACCCGTGTCTGCAAGGGGCTCCTCGAGGACTGGTCGGTCTGGATTCGCGAGAACGGCGTCAACGCGAAGAGGATGGGGCTGACCCTCAAAGAGCTCGCCCCCGCGGGTGACGACATTGAGGTCGGGGCCCTGCAGCGGATGTCGGTCAACGACGTTCGCGACATTCCTTCAATCCACACGCCCTACGCGCGCGACGTCCCCATTCTCAATGCCTCAGCCGGCATCCGCCGCATCGCGGGTCTGGCCTACATGCTCATGTGGTCTTGGGAGGAGCATCTGCGCGCCGCGCAGGCCCTGGGTGAGCCCCGGACGCAGCAGGTGGTGATGCTCTTCGACGAGCTCGAGGCCCACCTTCACCCACGATGGCAGCGCTCCATCTTGAGCAAGGTCTTGGGCCTGACTGACGTGCTGCACAAGGGGGCCACGGTGCAGCTCATCGCTGCGACGCACTCCCCCCTGGTGCTCGCTTCTGCCGAGCCCTGGTTCGACGCAAAGCAGGAAGCGTGGTTCGACCTGGTGCCCAGAATGACCCAAGCAGTGAAGAGCCGCCCAGTACGCCCCCTCTCAGAGAAGCCGATGCTCCACACCGCGCGAAGCCAACGCCACAGGTCGCCTTCGGCTGCCTTGAAGGCCAGGTACAGACCGACTCCGAAGTACATACAAATACATGCCATTAGTGCAAGCGCCATGCCCATGTATTCCCAACAGAGCGAGTGACATCGGCGCGGGCCATCAGCGCTTGGTTCCTTCCAGTCTGGAGGCCGCCAGACGAAGAAGTTCTGGGCGCACTCCATCTGCACTCATACCAGTAGGGGGCTCACTGCGTCCTCACTTGCACTTGGATCGGGTTGCTGCTTCCGAGACGTCAGCCACATCAATCGCCGGGGCCATCGCCCTCGCGACGCCGAGTGAAAACGGTGTCCGATCTCGGCAAGTCTTGATCGCGGCGACAACAAGCTGAAAGGCATGCGGCGCAACAGTCGATGGCATTCTCGTGAAAATAAGTGCGAGGTCGTCACAAGCGGATGCCTCGACGAAGCCGCTCAGTGTGCTTGAGATCACAACGTCGTTGTTGGCGGCAGCGATCTCGCGCAGAAGCGCGACTGAGACTCTGCAGCGGGCGGTCGTCGAACGGGCAACAATCCAAGCAAGACACTCGCCCTCGCCCTCGTCGCCAAGGGGCGAGAGCCGACAAACGACTCCGGGAGCAAAGAGCACCAAAGAAGCGACCAGGACAAGGGCGCCGGAACTTGCAGCCAAAAGCAGTTGCTTCTTCATTATTTGTTGCCCCCCCCCCGAGGTGCAATTTGCAGCTAGGCGCATTGGGTCCTCCCGTCCTGTTAAGCCAAATCACAGTCGTTCGAACACTTCGAGCTCAAGCACACAGCTCATCCGCACCAGTCGGCTCAACAACGACAACTCGAATACTTCAGCCAGACCACCTCCTCGCCCCGTAACATACAGGCTTACTCGTCCACCAGAAGCTACAGCCTTGCGAAAAAAGGCCCTATGTTTTTCGAACCGCTCTAGTGCACTCGCCACGACGGTTGCGATATCCCCGGCAGGCCGAACGCGTAGCCGTGCGCACCAGTACGACGACTCACGAACACCGCCGATGTCTCTGCCCTTCGGTGTCCTTCTGGGTTCCCCCTTCTTCCAAGACGCACTTGGCGCGAGCTTGAGCCGTTGCGTCACGACCGAAGGGCTCATCGCTGGATGAACAACACGCAGGCTCACTTGGTAGTCATGTTGCTTGGTCATGGCAAGTAGTCCGAAGACTGCCGAATTCGGGGTGGTTGAGGACGGAGACGGTGAGACCGGGGACTCCGGAGCCCTCCTGTGTGAGGACGTGGCCGAGTAGTACCGAGAGGGTGTTGCAGGGGATGTCAGCCGTGCCTTGCTTGAGGAAGGTGTTGGCTTGGCAGAAGTCGAGGGAGATGTCTCCATCAGGGACTTGCAGTGGCGTGGCTCCGGCCACCTCGGCATGGAGGGGCCCTGTCGTCTCGGCGCTCGAGTAGGCAACCACCGAGGCCGAGAGGTGCTGTCCGGTTACCAATCCATCGACGAGGAAGGAGGTGCCAGTCGCCTCGGTTGTGCCCCGGCCGACGAGAGTGAGGTGGTAGCCCGACACTGGGCCTTGTGCTGTCGGCCACTGGAGGAGAGCTGTCGTGGAGGTGGTTGCGACGACTTCCAGGCGGGCCCCGGGAGGCCAACTCAGCGCCCCTCCGCCGTCGGTTCCTAGGGTGCCTCCGCAGGAAGCGCACCCGCTGGCGAAAACCGACAACCCCACCACGACGACAGCCCACGTGCCTCTACGCATCCGAAGCCCCCTCCTCGAAAGGCCGGCATCATCGCGCATGTCTAGTCGCAGGACAAGCGTGGTGTTGCTGTCGTGGGCGGTTGGGGTTGCGTTGACGCTGCCGCCGAGTAGGCAATTGGCTGCAGCTTCTTGGGCTTCATCTCGGGGGAGGCGGTGAAGGCTCGGCGGCAGCTCCGACGGCCAAACGTGCTCGCGATGTCAGTGGGTCGATCTATGCTCCTCGCTCACCTTCAAAGCGGGGGCACGTGGACTTCGAGAGCATCCTGACGGCGCTGGTGCCGAGCAGCACAGAGTGCGCGGACAAAGCGAGGCAGCTTCGAGAGAGCTACCCGAAGCTCGCGCCCGACGAGCTGGCCAACAAGGCCGTGAAGCAGGCGAAGACGCTGTTGGCGGCAGCCGGCGCGGGAGCCGGAGTCGTAGGCAATCCGCTGGCGATGGTGCCGCTCGCCGCCGCCGAGATGACGCTGGTCCTCAGTCGCGAGGCGAAGCTGGCTGGCGTCGTGGCGGCGCTGCTGGAGCCCGACGTGCTGAAGGACCAGGACGCCTTCGCGGCCGACGTCATCGCCATCCTCTTTCCCGGCGCCGTCTCCCACGCCTTGAGTCAATTCACCGTGCGAGCGGGGCAGCGGACGACGAAGGTGCTCGTCCGGAAGTACATCAGCAAGGATGTCCTCAAGCGCATCATCAAGTTCGCGGCCAAGTACGTCGGCCTCAAGCTTTCCCAACGCGCCATCATCACGAAGGCGGTCATGAAGGGTGCGGGGTGCAATGGTTGAGCTCACGCGGAACGGGTTGACGGGCGAGTCGAAGGCGCTGCTTCGCAAGACGGTGCGCGGGCTCCGCGAGTCGCTCATCGCCCAGCTCAAGGAATCCGCGGAGCAGCGGTATCTGCTCTCCGTGCCGTTGGCGAAGGCGGCGGCGAGCCGGGACGCGGCGTCATTGGAGCGGCGGCGTCGACTCGAGGCAGCGCTGGACCAAACGGCGCAGGAAGATGGGGGTGGCAAGGAAGCTCGCGCCCGCGCTTTCGACGCCGCAGCGAAGGAGGCAGGGGCCACGTTCCTGAACCGGCTGGTGCTGCTGCGCCACCTCGAGGCGCTGGGGCTCTCGAAGCCCGCGGTCCTCACGGGCGGCTGGATGAGCAAGGGCTACCAGGAGTTTCAGCGGGTCGCCCAGGCGCTCTGTGAGGACGAGACCCAGGGAATGGCTCCGCTCCTGGACCTGCTGTTCGCCGAGCTGGCCGTGGCGCTGCCGGGCCTCTTTGGTGACGTCGGGTTGACCAGTCTGCTGCCGGTGCCCGCGGCGACGCTTCGTCAGGTCATCGAGGCCCTCGACCAGGTGCCCAGCGAGGCCTGGTGCGACGACCTGACGTTGGGCTGGGTGTACCAGTTCTGGAACGACCCGGACCGGGAGGCGCTGGACGCGAAGATCAACGCGAGCGGGAAGATTGAGCCGCACGAGATTGCCGCCAAGACGCAGATGTTCACCGAGCGGTACATGGTGGAGTGGCTGCTCCAGAACTCGCTGGGCGTCACGTGGCTGGCGATCTGCAAGAAGCACGGATGGACGCCCGAGGTCGAGTCGAGCGGCGTGCTGGCTGACCTGGAAGCGCGGCGGGCCGACTGGCGGAAGAAGCGCGAGGCCGGCGCGATCGCGGCGGACGCGTTGATGCCCACGTCGGGCGCCATGGAGGAGGCCTGGAAGTACTACGTGCCCCAGCCGATGCCGGCCGAAGTGGTGGAGCACGCGCCGAAGAGCCTGCGCGAGCTGAAGTTGCTGGACCCGGCGTGTGGGAGCGGTCACTTCCTGGTGGTTGCGTTCGACCTGCTGGCCGAACTGTACCGCGAGGAGGCCCGGCACCGCGGTGAGTCGTGGACCGACCGGCAGATCGCCGAGTGGATCCTCGAGGACAACGTCCACGGCATCGACATCGACCCGCGCGCCGTGCAACTGGCAGCGGCGGGGCTGTACCTGAAGGCCCGGTCGCTGGCCAAGGGCGCGGATCCCCGGCAGGTGAACCTGGTCGCGCCGATGTTGAAGCTGTCGGCGCTGGACGAGGCCGATCCCACGTTGGTCAAGCTCGAGGCGGACCTCGAACGGGAGACGGGCATTCCTCCTGCGTTGACGCGCGAGCTGATCGCCACGTTGGCTGGCGTGGACCACTTGGGTTCGTTGCTGAAGGTGGGCGATGCGGTGGATAGGGTGCTGACGGCGCACGAAGGCGCGTTCGCTCGGCAGTCGGGCCAGCAGGACCTGTTCCAGACGAAGCGGGCAGGGGACGCGAAGCCGTTGAGCCGAGACGCGGCGAGGAACGTCGTGCTCCAACGGCTGGAGGGCTTCCTGGGCCGGCACGCGGGCGCAGAGGATCTCGGCCTGCGGCTCCGTGGACAGCAGCTGTCGGCGGGCTTGCGGTTCGCCAGTCTCGCCAAGGAGGGCGAGTACCACGTCGTGGTCGGCAACCCGCCCTACCAGGGCACGGCAAAGATGAAGGACGCGAAGTACGTCGCGAAGCATTACCCGAAGGGGAAGTCGGACCTTTACGCAGCGTTCCTCGAGCGGGGACTGGAGTTGTGCAGGCCTGGCGGCGCGTCGGCGATGGTTACGATGCGGAGCTGGATGTTCCTCAGTGGCTTCACGGCTCTGCGCGAGCACCTGCTCAAGACCTTTGACCTGCGCATCCTGGGTGACGCTGATCGCGGCGCTTTCGACGAGGTGCCGAACGAGGTTCTCGCCACTGCGATGTCGGTGTTCCGCCGAACCCGGCCCGGGAGCGAGGCCAGCGTGGCGGTGCAGCCGACCCCGCTGAGCGACAAGTCGTACGACCGCGCTCGTACGTCACGGAAGCGGGCCGCCGTGCTCGCCCAGGTGGGCCGGCAGGAGTTCACCGCCCGAGACTTTGCGGCGATCGATGGTGCGCCAATGGTCTATTGGTGGGGTCACGATCGCCTGGCTGAATACGGATCGTTGCCCAAGCTCGGAAGCGTCGCGCCTGTGCGCTACGGGTTGTCCACGCAGAACAACACCCGGTGGCTCAGGAAGGCCTGGGAGGTGTCGCCTCGACATCTCATGCTCCGACGGTTTTCGGAGGAACGCGGTTGGGATGGCTCCCCCTGGGTGCCGTACATCAAGGGCGCTGAGGGCCGAAAATGGTGTGATGCCGTCAGCGACGTTCTGCTGTGGCGCTCGAAGGGACTCGAACTCGCCACGTATCCCGACAATCGGTACGGCCGGAGCACCGACTACTACTTCGTTCAGGGCGTCGCATTCGTGAACATCGGGTCGGAGTTCTCCGCGCGCGTGCATCGGCTGCAGAGCATCTTCGGGCATGTCGCCGGGTCTGTTTTCGGGATGCCAGTCGCAGATGCTGTGTGCCTTCTAAATAGTCGGCGTGCGAGCGAAACCATGGAGTCGCTCAACCCGGGGCTCCACTTTCTGACGAGTGACGTCCTGCGCCTGCCAACGTTCGCGACGCCTGACGCAGACGCAATACTTACGGAGGTCGAACGCGTCTTTGCGACGCGCGAGTCGGCGCGCGAGGGCTCAGTCGAGTTCCGGCGTCCGGGCGGTTCCGCTTGGGAAAGCGTGCAGGTCTGGGCGCAGCGAGCCGTTGATCGCGCTCCCGGTGCGCCACTTCCGCCATTTAGGGCTGAGGTGACCAAGGCTGAGCCATACGCGGAACTCTCGTTTCAGGTGGGTGTCCTGCTTGGCCGCTTCGGCAGAGACGGTGAGGGCGTTCTCCCGCAGGCGCCGGGGAATGTGCTTGACCACGGTGTTCTCTTCTTGGGGCCCTCCGATTCGACGGACGCCCTCTCACGTGAGGCATACGCGCCGTTGCACTCAGCTTGGGCGACGTTTGAAGGGCGGACAGGAACGACGCTGCGCGACTGGCTGTGCGCCGACTTCTTTCTGCACCATCGTGAGACCTACGAGAACCGCCCGATCTACTTCCCGCTCAGCTCCTCAAAGCGCGCTTTCGTTGCCTATGTTTCGATCCACAGATGGACGCCTTCAACGCTCACGACGTTGCTCTCCGACCACCTGATCCCAGAGCGCAAGTCTCTTGAGGGCGCTCTTGCCGACCTCCGCGCAGCTCGAGCCAGCGGCGACAAGAAGTCCCGTTCGGAGACCGACCGCCAGTTTGCGGAGAAGTCGAAGTGGCTCGAGGAACTTGAGGACTTCATTGCGAAGGTGACCCAGTGCGCGGAGAAGGGGCCTCCGCCGCCCGATGCGAGCACGCCAGCCCGCGAGGTCGACGCGCCCTATGCGATGGATCTCGACGACGGCGTGATGGTCAACGCGGCCGCGCTCTGGCCGCTGCTCGATCCGATGTGGAAGGACCCGAAAAAGTGGTGGAAGGAGCTCGCCACCGCGAAGGGCCGCAAGGACTACGACTGGTCGCACCTCTCCGCGCGCTACTTTCCGAGCCGCGTCGATGAGAAGTGCAAGAAGGACCCATCGCTCGCCGTCGCGCACGGCTGCTTCTGGAAGTACCACCCGGAGGTCGCCTACCAGTGGGAGCTCCGGCTGCAGGATGAGATCGGCCCGGACTTCCTCATCAACGAGAAGGACTCCGACGCACTCCGAAAGGCCTTCCTCAAGAAGGAACCGAAGCGCGCCGCTGAACTCCAAACAGCCGAACAAGCGCGTCGCGAGCGCAAGGCCAACAAGCAGGACCAGGAAGACCTTGACCTCGAAACGGCCGATGCCTCTGACGACGAGGACGCCGCGTGAGCGCCACCACCCCAGTCACCTCCGCCCTGGAGCAGCGAGTCCTCTCTGAGATTCAGTCGAAGCGCCTCGTGGTGTGGCTCGACTCGGAAGGCACCTTCACCAAGTTCGCCTGCAGCCTCGCCGAGCGTGCCAAGGCGAAGCAGTTTCCCGCCTCCGTCGTCGGCTTCCGCGGCAGCTTCCTGGAGATGATGCTCGAGCTCCGCGGTCTGGCGAGCACCATCGACAAGCCTCCGCTGCTCGTTCACCTCCCTGGCTACAACACCGACTCGGTGCGCAAGACGCCGTTGCTCGAGGTGTACGAGGCCGCGGCGCCACTGCAGATCCGCCTCGAGACCCACGTGCGCGAGACGGCCAACGGTCGGCTGCCGCTCCCTGAGATCGAGCGCTTCGTCGCGCAACCAGGCCTAACCCTCGACTCCGCCGATGCCTGGTTGGCCCAGGCAGGGGGCGCGGGTACCGTGGCGGCGGTGGAGTGGGTCGATGTCCTCGAGCCCGCGGAGTTCCTGGCGCACTTGACGTCACCGGCGAGCAGCAGCTCCGCGGAGTTGCGGGCGGCGACCCGGCGCCGGGCGGAGACGCTCTTTGGCACCACGACGACGTGGATGGACGCATGGGGCTCCCACCACGAAGACGAGGCTGAAGCCATCGTCGCCTGGTTGCTGTGTGTCGAATACGCGTTCGATTTGACCGAGCCCCCGAAGCGCCCTGAACTGGCGGCGCTGCGGGCGCTACCGCCACCGATGGTGAAGCGGTGCCAGGCCCAGACCGCCCGCCTGCGCCGGGAGCAGCCGGAGCCGTACCGTGCCTGGGCGCTGTCGGTCGAGGCATGGCTCGGCCCAACGGAGACCGAGTTGGACCCTCGCATCCTCGGGCGCATCGACACCTTCCGCTTCGAGGCGTTCAGCATCTACCGGGGGGCTGTGCGAGCGCTGGCGCAAGGGGACTACGCGCAGGTGCAGACCTGGGCGAATGCTCACGAGGAGAGCGCAGGATTCTGGGTGCAGCAGGAGCAACCGCGCCGGTGGGCCTGGTCGCTCATCGCTGATGCCGCTCGGCTCGGGCTTGCGCTGAAGAAGGCCGACCATGTACTCCGGGCGGCTCAGAGCCTCGACGAGGCCACCACCGCCTACGTCGGTGACGCAGCCGAGGTCGACCGCGCCCACCGTGTCTTTGAACAGCGCTTCTCCTCGCTCTACGGGCCTCTCCTGCCGGAGCTGACGGCGCTGGACGAGGCCTTCGAAAAGGTTCGCTTCGCCCACGATGACTGGTCGAAGCGGTTGGCCGCGGAATTCAACGCCGTGTGCCGCAAGCACGGCGCGCTGCCTCCACCTGAGCTCCAGCAGCGCGGGCTCTTCGAGGAGGTTGTCGCTCCGTTGCTCAAGGGGGGCGAACGCACCGCGCTCTTCGTCATGGACGCCTTGCGCTACGAGATGGCGCTGGAGCTGCGCGACGAGCTCACGGCCGCGGGCCTGCAGTTCGAGCTCCGTGCGCGGCTCGCCGAGCTGCCCACCATCACTTCAGTTGGAATGAACGTATTGGCTCCCGTGGCTCGAGATGGGCGCCTGGCTCCGGTGTTGAAGGCCGGGCGCTTTGAGGGCTTCCGTACCGGCGAAGTCACGGTGTCGCGCCCAGCGGACCGGGTGAAGACGATGGGCCTGCGCGCTGGAAAGCAGATCCGCGGGATGTCGCTGTCAGAGGTGCGCGAGACGTCAGCAGAGAAGCTCAAGAACCAGGTCGCCCAGTGTCACCTGCTCGTCGTACACGGCACAGAGATTGACGACGCGGGCGAGACCGGCATGGCCGTCGATGTATTCGAGAAGGTGCTGCGCGACGTCGTCACCGCGAGGCATCAACTCGAGGCTGCTGGCATCACGCACTTCGTGTTCACCTCCGACCACGGCTTCCTTCTGGGCCGCGGGCGCAAGGCACAGGTGTTCGGTTCTCGCGGGGAGGCGCAGCGCCGGTACGTCTACAGCGACACCGAACGCACCGACCCCGGGCATCTCACGGTGTCATTGTCTTCGCTTGGATACGAGGGAACCGGGGTGCTCCTCTTCCGCGACGACACCGACGAGTTCAAGGTGGCCACTGGGCCTGGCGCCTTCACGCACGGTGGCAACTCGCTTCAGGAGCGAGTGATTCCGGTGCTGAAGGTCTGGCGGAAGAGGCCCAGCGCCGAGGTGCCGCTGAGGATTGGCCTTGTCTGCGAGCGCCTGGAGCCGGTGATGGGCATCCAGCGCTTGAAGGTGCGCGCCCAGCCGCTGGGGCAAACATCGCTGAGCTTCTCCGCGGGCCTCGTGGACGTGCTGGTGGCCGTCCCCCAGCGCTCCGACATTCGCGTGGTGGTGAAAGACGTCTCTGGCGGTGGGGCCTCGGCGCACGCCGGTGGACTTCGTCTCGACGCAGGGAAGGCCGAGTGGGCTGAGGTCTTCTTCGTACTCGAGGGGACCAGTGGCGAACGCTTGCAGGTGGAGCTCTCGGTGCTCAATGACCCGACGAGCACCGCGCGACCGGACGCCTTCTACCCCGTGTCCTTCGTGGGCGGGCCAGCGCCGGTGGTGGCCTCGGCGGCGCAGATGCCCACCGCGGCCGGTTGGGCCGAGCGACTTGGCGACGCCGACGCGGGCAAGGTGTTCGACTACCTGGAGAAACATGGCGTACTGGCGGAGGCAGACATGGTCGAGCTGCTGGGAAACGCGCGAAAGGCCCGCGCCTTCGCGGCGAGGTTCGATGGCTTCCTCGAGCGACTTACATTCGAGGTCGAGGTCATCTCTGGCGGTGACGGCAAGCAGTACCGGAAGAGGTAACGACGCATGGCACTGAACAAGCGGGACGTCGAACACGTCATCGAAGAGCTGAGCGGCGGAAAGGTGCCCGAGCGAGGCCTGGAGGCGCTTGCCGTCGGCATCGAGCGCGAGCGCGGCGAGCTCCACCGGCAGCTCGAGCGAACGAGGGAGGGCGCAGGCGGTGTGAAGTTCCTCCGCGGCGGGTACGGTTGCGGAAAGACCTTCCTCGCGCGCCTCACGGTTGCCGACGCTCAGTCGCAGGAGCGGAACTTCGCCACGAGCTTCGTCGTGGTGTCCGACAACGATCTCCACTTCCATCGGTTCGATGACGTGTACCGGAAGGTCGTCAGCGAGTTGTCAACGCGGGCGTGCCGACGTGGCGCGCTCGCCGACGTTCTCGACCGTTGGGTCGCGAAGGTCGAGGAGTCGCTCATCGCCCTGGGCAGGGACCCCGACGCGCCGGGCTTCGACCAAGAGGTGCTCAAGAAGCTCGACGAGCACCTTGCCTTGCACACCAAGAACGAAGTGCCGCAAGACTTCGTGCGCGCCGTACGCACCATCTTTGAGCTCAAGCAGAGGCGGCAGCTTGCCGACGCCGCGGCGCTGTTGTCCTGGCTCTCGGGCAGCCAGAACGTCTCGAGCGCGGTGAAGAAGCTCGCCGACATCAAGGGCGAGATTCAAAGCACGGACGCGCTGGCGTATCTGCGCGGCATTCTCGCGATCGTGAAGGGCGCTGGGTACGCGGGGCTCGTCATCGTCATCGACGAGGCCGAGACCATCCTGCGAATGAAGTCAGACGTGCGCGCCAAGTCGCTCAATGGCATGCGGCAGATCGACGACATCGCCGGCTCGTTCCACGGGCTGTTGTGGATCTTCACCGGCACGCCCGAGTTCTTCGACACCAACCGCGGGGTGAAGGGCTTGCAGCCCCTGTACGACCGCATCCAGTTCCGGACCGAGGGCGGCTTCGTGCCCTTCAAGCAGCCGCAGCTGCAGCTCCAACCATTCAACAAGGCGCGGTTGAAGGAAGTGAGCATGAAGCTGCGCTCGCTGTACCCGGCGAAGAACCGCGACGACTTCGAGCGGCGGGTCACGCCAGAGTACTTGGACCTGCTGGTGAACGAGGTGACCGAGGGCTTCTGCGGCGACGTCGGCGTGGTGCCCCGGCAGTTCCTGCGGCGATTGGTGAACGTGCTCGAGCTGGTCGACAGTGAGCCGACCTTCAATCCGGGGCCGGGCAAGCCCGTGCTCGATCCGAACCTCACGCCCACCGAAGAGAACAAACAGGCAGGGAAGCCCGAGTTCGAGGCTGAGCCTGGGGATGCGGACGGCTACGAGGTCATGGACATCTGATGAGCACGTTCAGCCGATTCCCACCGCGATTGCAGGAAGCCATCGTCAGCCGTCTCGGCTTCACGTCCCTGCGCCCCGTGCAGGAACTGGCCGGTGAGGCGCTGCTTTCGGGGAAGAACGCAGTCGTGCTGGCGCCGACCGCCGGGGGGAAGACCGAGGCGTCGATGTTCCCCGTCATCGCCGAGCTGATGGAACGCCCGGTGACCAGCGTGGGTGCCATCTACGTTGCGCCCATCAAGGCGCTGCTCAACAATCAGGAAGAGCGTCTCGGGACCTACACCGAGATGGTCGGGCTCCGACGCTTCGTCTGGCACGGCGACACCCCTGACCGGGAGAAGCGGAAGTTCGTGAAGGAACCCGCCGAGCTGCTGATGACGACCCCGGAGTCGCTGGAGGTGATGCTCATCTCCCCGCGCGTGCCCGTTGCCCAGCTGTTCAAGGAGCTGCGCTCCGTCGTCATCGACGAGATCCACGCGCTGGCCGGGTCTGACCGTGGGGCCCACCTGTTGTCGGTCATCGAGCGGCTGGCGGCGCTGAGCGGCGCAGATGTGCAACGCGTGGGCCTCTCGGCGACGGTGGGGAATCCCAAGGCCATCCTGGCGTGGATGACTGGCTCGTCGAAGCGGGCAGGTGTGGTGGTGCAGCCGCCCAAGGAGCCGAGGAGCAACAAGATCACCGTGGCGCTCCCGGGGTCGACGGTGGAGATCGCCAGGGCTGCCGCGGAGAAGGCCACGGGGAAGAAGAGCCTGTTCTTCTGTCAGTCGAGATCGCTCACCGAGACCGTCGCCGACAGGATGCGAGGCCGGAGCATCGATGTCTTCGTCCACCACAGCTCCGTGTCGCTCGAAGAGCGTCGAGCTGCCGAGGACCGCTTCAACCACGGCGCCGACGCATGCATCGTCTGCACGTCCACGTTGGAGCTCGGCATCGACGTCTGCGACCTCGA
>PMBV01000005.1 GCA_003153055.1 Myxococcales bacterium | reverse complement strand
GTACTCGACGTGCGTGGTGCCGGTAGCCGGGTCCACGACTTCCACCTCCGTCATCGCTCCGCCCGTCGCGGGGGTACTCCGGTTGGGCCGGCCACCTTGCGCGGCGGCACCGGCGCCCCGGCGGGTGCCGACTCCGTCGCGAGTCAGCTTCAAGTCCACCACGTACCCCGAGGAGGAGATGACGTGCCTCGCCTCCGTGACGTAGTACTTGCCCGACAGGAGGCTCGAAATGCCCCGCACCTCCACCACCTCCTTGGCACGCAAGGTTGGGTTACCCACCACCTGCATCGACAGCCTCACCGTCTCGCGCTCCGCCCGTCGGAAGCGGGCTTGGGCCTCTCGGTCCGCCGCCGCGGGCGTCGCAGCCGAGGTGGGGTGCACGCTGGCGGTGGCGTTCCGCTGCTGCAGCGAAGTGGCTCCCGTCTCCGGGTCCACCACCTCGATGACGTCGGCCAGGGTGTCTCGGTCCACCGTGCTGCTATTGGCCTTCGACTCCAGCGTTGTCTTGGTGAGGGGGTTACGGCCTCGCACGTCGACTCGGCCGACGCGCCGGGTGAGGTCCGACTCGACGTCAATGAAGAGGACGTCCCCACGGCCCGGGTCCGAGTACCAGGTGAAGACGCGCGTGGGAGGCTTCCCCTGTTTTCGGGAGTGCCAGTGGAAGCCCCTGTCATCGACGAAGAATTCGAATTCCTCGCGTGCCGCCAGCCGGCGGAGGAAGCGGGCGTCCGTCTCGGCCACCTGGTTGATGGTGTCCAGCGCCTCGCTGGTGTCTTGGACGTCCAAGGACTCGCCCTCGTAGCCGTACTCGGCGGCCACCTCCCGGGCGACGGTGCCCCGGGACTTGCCCTGCCAGGCGCGCGTCTTCGCGTGACGATTCAAAAGCACGCTGGTGCCCTGGCCCTCCACCGTCAGCGTCTCGAAGCCCTTGAGCTTCTTCACGACGACTCGCCGCGGTGGGGCCATGTTCCCCGGGTACCCCCAGGACACCTCCAGCGCCGCGCCGCCCACCAGCTCCTCCCTCTCGAAGAGTGAGAGGTCAAAGTTGTCCAAACAGAGGGAGACTTGGTCCACCTTCAGCACAGCCTCCTCGTAGGTGAAGGAGAGTATGCGGCCGTCCAGGTTGAGGGGCTCCCCACTTCGGGCCTTCTCGTTGGGGAGCGCGGTCACCCGCACCCCGGGGCCACTTCTGTCACGAGCACTCCTGGGCATCATGACGGCAAAGCCCCAGCGCTGAGCTCGAGGGGACCATTGACGTCGAACTCGGCATTCACATACTCAGCTTCGATGGGTACGTGGGGCCCGGGGAGCTTCTCCAACGACGCGGCGCTCGACTGGCTCGCGGACCTCATCGAGGGCGAGCCGAAGCTCCTCGACCTGGCTCTGGACAACGCCTTGGGCGCCGCTGCTTTGACCGACCCGGTGTGCACTGCGGCCCTGGTTGCCGCAGAGTTAGTCGCAGCGGCGCTTGGTCTCGGTGATGAGCGACTCAATGAGGCGGCAGCCACTTGGCTCGACATGCACCGCGATTCGGTTCGACTGCTCGGTCCTGTAAAAGCCCGACGCGCCGTACAGCGGGTGTACGAGGATTCAGAGCTCCGCGAGCTATGGGATGAGGCAGGCCGGCCCGAGTGGCACGCAGACGTCCGCGAGCTCCTGAGCCGCCTCGGCCGGTAGGTACTTCATCCGTCGAGCCGCCTTCGTTGCTCCCCCAGAATGACGTCCGTCAGCACTCGCGTGCTGGGGATGAAGAGGCAGCGGCCGAGCTCGAGCTCCAGGGTGGCGTCGATGATGGGGTCCGGCTGGAAGTCGGCGATGGCCCACCAGAAGCCACACGCCCGGGGAAGCGGCGCGAAGTACCGGCCCGCCAACCCGAAGAGGCTGTCGCCTTGGGCCACGGTGTGCTGGCGGGTGTCCGAATACTCCCGGAAGCCGAAGGGCTCCCGCTCGGTGAGGAAGAGGCGCCCGGCCTCGTCACGGACGCCGAAGGTGAAGCAGTGCCTGGAGCCCACGAGGGGAGCCATTACGTCGGCTCCTTGCGGAGCTCTTCACTTGTCACGCGGGTGTCGAGAATCTCCTCGAAGGTGACGCTGGCCGTGTACACGAGGACCGAGCCATCGATGGCGAGCTGCCGGTACTGGAAGTCCACGGTGGCGACGACGCACTCCACCGTGACGACGTCGGGCCAGATGAAGAGCACCCTCGGTGGCGCTGTGGCGAGGACGCCCTCGGTCCCCTTGGGCGGGACGGTGAGGGCCCGGACGAAGCCGCGGAATTGGAGGATGTCCACCTGGGAGGGCTGCTGCTGGGCGAAGAATCGGTCCAGGTAGAAGTCGACGCCGGCCAGCTGCCGGTTGCTGGTGCCTTGGAACTGAAGCACCTGGTGCGAGAGGCCGGGGACGGCGAGGTGGTTCCAGTTGACTTGGAGTCTCTCGGTCAGCTGCGTCGGGTTGAAGAGGCACTCCATCGACTCGCCGCTCGTCACGTTGACGAGGAGGCACCTCGGAGCTCGGGCGAGTGCGGCAGACAGGGGCACGTGGGGGCAAAGCCACCTGAGTCCACGCCGAGGGACAGCTGTGCCAGTGCGGCACTGAAGGCAAGCGGGGATGACGTCTTGTGCAAGGCCTCGCTGGCCTGGTCCGGGTGAGGTCCGCCGCCACTTCCTGTTGCGTTGGGTGGGACTCCCTTGCAGTTGATTGTCGAGGGGGGCACCATGGAAGAAGACGATGAGCTCTTCAGGGACCTGCTGAGGACCGTCCAGGCCCACTGTATCGACGAGCACATTGTGTCGAGTGCGACGGTGCGATGGGTGCTGGGACCCGAGCGACTGGGTGAAAGGACTGCCAACCCCGAGGCAATTTGGAACGGCGGCCCGTTCCAAACGGCGGAAACGAGGGCCTGTCAGGAAGGCTACCTCCAGAAGTGGAAGCGCAAGGTCGGTCGCGGAGTCGGGTGGTCTCCGAGCGAGCGCGATGACCCTGGGGCCTTCCTCCGAGCCCAAGCATGGGCGGACCGGAAGGGCTGGGCGGCCATTCGGTAACAGGCGGCCGGATCCCGCCCAATGAGCTCAGTAGGCCGGCACCGAAGAGAAGGAGCGACCCGCCGAGTCGCGGTCCGCCCGGTG
>PMBV01000176.1:364-16257 GCA_003153055.1 Myxococcales bacterium | reverse complement strand
GACATCAGCCATTCGTCGGTGGAGCGGATGATCGGCCCCGACGCCACGGTGGTCTGCGACTTCATGCTGCACCGCTTCGCTGGCCTGGTGGAGAACCTCAGGGTCTACCCCGAGCGGATGCAGGCGAACCTCGGGCTGTTGGGTGGAGTGGTGAACAGCCAGCGGCTCCTGCTCGAGCTGGCTCGCCGAGGCGTCGATCGCCAGGCCGCGTACGTCTTCGTTCAGCGCAACGCGATGAAGTTCTTCGAGACCGGAGTGGACTTCCGCACCGCGCTGCTGGCCGACGAAGACCTGGGCAAGACCATGTCTCGCGCTGACATCGAGGCGTGCTTCTCTTCGGACTACCACCTCAAGCACGTCGACGACATCTTCCAACGGGTCTTCGGGCGCAGCTAAACGCTCCTCACTGCTCGTAGGGGTCGGCGCGGTACGCGGGAGGCGCGGCCTCGTGCTTCTCCGTTTGGGCCGGCGACTTCACGGTGGGCGGGGCGAGCTTGGGGCGAGTGGTGGCTCGGCTTGCAGGGACTGTCGAGCCTCGGGGTGCGATCGCGAGAGGTCTCTCCGCGAGGCGCTTCGCTGGGGGCTCGCCGGCGTGGGGTGCCACGTCTGTCGGGCGAGTTGTCCCCACCGCCGGAGCCTCCGGGGTCGCCAAAGCCCTGCCATCGGCGGCTGGAGGCATCATCCAGCCTGCTGGCATCGCCCAGACCGCCGTCCCCGTGGCTGGAGCCGTCGCCTCGGGCGTCGTCGCGGCGTTGGGAAGCGGAGGCCTCATCGTCGAACCCACGTGCCTCCCGGTGAGGAGCGGGTTGGGCGCCAGCACCTGGTGCACTGGAACGAGCTCGTCCTTCCCCTCCACCGCGATGACCGCCGTCTCATAGCCCTGGAGCAACAGGGCGAGCCGCAGGCGCACTGGCGCTGCGTCTTCCCTCGGCCGACTCAGCCGCAGCGGCGTGACGCCCACCGACTGGTTCCCGCTGAGCACCGTCGCGCCCGAGGGCTCGGAGGTGATCTCGAACACCACCGGGGGCGTCCCGACCACGGGGCTCTGGGTGACGCTCGAGGCGCGACTCCGCTTGGCGGTGGTCGCCACCACGGCCCCCAGCGCCCCTCCGGCCATGACCGCTCCGAGGAACACGGTCTTCCAGCGCGTCAGCCTCGAGGGGGGTGGGCGCACCAAGGGCGGGGTGACCCGTTCGACCTCCACCCGCCGCCGGCGCGCCTCACCGGAGTCCCACGGGCCGGGACGCTGGGTCACGAACAGGCCCCCGAACCCCAGCGCGTTGACCGCCTGATGCATGGCCACCAGGAGCTCGTCCATGGTCTGGAATCGAGCCTCGGGGGCCTTCTCAAGACAGCGCATCACCAACGCATTCACCAGCGGAGGCACGTCGATCACCGAGCTCAGCTCCGGTGGCAGCTCATGCATGTGTTTCAGCATGAGATCGAAGGGCTTCTTGCCGACGAAAGGAGTCCGCCCCGACATGGCGGCGAAGAGAACGGCGCCCAGCGAATACACATCACTTCGCGAGTCGATGGCCTTTCGGGCCTGCTCCGGAGCCATGTACAGAGGTGACCCCAGCACCACGCCCTCGTCGGTGAGCTCGAGCTCGGCCTGCGACGTGTCGGCGCTGGGGGTGATGGTCTTCACCAGCCCGAAGTCGAGCACCTTGACTCGGTCTCCCAGCGGCCCCTCGGGCAGGAGCATGATGTTCGAAGGCTTGAGGTCCCGGTGCACCAGCCCGAGCTGATGGGCCTCCCGAAGCGATCGCGCCACCTGCGCTCCGATGGACAAGGCGCGGGGCCAGCTCATCGGGCCTTCCCTGCGCAGCGCCTGCTGGAGTGTCTCGCCCTCGAGCAACTCCAGCGCCATGAAGTAGGTGCCGTCGTCGGTGCGCCCGTAATCGTAGAGCGTCACCGTATTCGGGTGCCGCAGCTTGGCCGTCATGCGCGCTTCGAGGAAGAACCGGTTCTCGTAGCTCGCGTCACTGACCCCCTCGTGGCGAGGTCGCAGCACCTTGAGCGCGACCAAGCGGTCGATGCGGCGCTCGACCGCCCGGTAGATGCGGCCCATGCCGCCCGCGCCGATGGCCGCGACGATCTCGAATCTCCCGCTGAACGTCTTGCCGATGAGGGGGTCGTCGAGGGTCGCCTGCATACTCGAGTGCACAGTACCCGCTGCTCGGATCGAATGGTTCGTATTTCAGATGGACTGTATTGTTAGGGGGTCCCCTGTGCTTGGCCAGACACGCAGGGCCTTTACATCACATTCTCAACAAATGAGACGAGCGGCCCGATGGCGCGCGTCGTCTCGTGTGTGTCTAATGGATGGCGATGTATGGGTAAGCAATTCTGATTGCGCCAGTCACCTAGATCAGCTTCGCCCGCCGGAGGTTGGCGGTCAGCCGCTCGGTCACGTCGCCCGCGCTCATGGCGAAGGCCGCCCCGGTGATTCGCTCGAAGGCAGTGACGTAGGTTCCTGCCAGTGAAACGCGCACATCGTCGGGAATGGTGGGCAGGGGGCCGTGCCCCGAGAAGCCGCGTTCCTGAATGAGCCACTGCCTGAGGTTCTCTTTGTCGAGCATCACCTGGGCCTCGCCGCGGGTGAAGCGGCCCTCGGAGCCCTCGGCCACCCAGTAGCGGCTGGAGTCGGGCGTGTGGAGCTCGTCGATGGCGAGCAGCGTGTCACCGTCGAGGCCCAGCTCGTACTTGGTGTCGACCAAGATGAGCCCCTGGCCCTGGGCGACGCGCTGGCCCTCGGCGAACAGGGCCAGGGCGGCCTCCTTGGCGCGGGCGAGGTCACGGGCCGAGACCAGGCCGCGAGCGAGGAGCTCGGCTTCGGAGACAGGCTCGTCGTGCTGACCCAGCGGGGCCTTGGTCGACGGGGTGAGAATGGGTCGCTCGAAGGCCTGGTCCTTCTTCAGGCCCGGAGGGAGCCGCAGGGCGTAGGGGTCTCGGTGGGCCTCGTAATCGCGCCAGAGGCTTCCGGTGAGGGAGCCGCGCACGACGAATTCGATGGGCAAGGGCCGGGTGAGCCGCGCCACGATGACGCAGGGGTCTGGCAGGTCGAGCACGTGGTTCTTCACGATGTGCGCGGTGCGCTGGAACCAGAAGTGCGACAGCTGGTTCAATAGGTCGCCCTTGAACGGCAGCGTCGTCAGCACGTGGTCGAAGGCCGACAGGCGATCGGTGGTGATGAGCACCAGGCGATCGTCCGACCGGTAGGTGTCGCGCACCTTGCCCTGGTACTTGGTGCCCAGCGCGGGGAAGTCGGTCTGCGAGAGGGTGTGGCTCAGTTGGGCCCTGAGGGCGGCGTCGACGCGCGGTTCCATGGGCGCTTCTCTACCAGCTTCTCACTGGCGTCGGGCGCTCCCGGTGAGGTGGCGGAACGCCGCGGCGAGCTCGGGGTCGGCGGTCAAGAGCGTCGCCCGGGCCACGGTGGCGGCGAGGAGCACCTCGGCCTGGGCCCAGTCGGCATGGGCCTTTCGCAACAGGTCCCGATGGCGCTCGATGAAGGCCCCGGTCTCGCTGGCGAGCGGGGAGGGAATGCGAGGGAGCTGGGCCAGATGCCGAAAGAGCTCGGTGGGCAGGGCCCGGGCGAGGAGCAGCTCGCCCACCACCACGTCGCACGCCACCACCCGGTTCTCGGCCAGGTGGCGCACCAGACGCTCATCGCGCCGCTTGAGGTGCGCGACCCAGGCGCTGGCGTCGGGGAGTATCACCGGCCAGCCCGCTTCTTCTTGCGGGGGAGGCTTTTGGCCTCGGCGGTCCCTCCCAGCTCGGCCAGTCGGAGGGCCGCGTCTCTGGCGAGCAGCGCCCTCAACCCTTCCTCGATGACCGCGGTGCGGGTGAGCCCGGGGTTTCTCGCGCAGGCCTCGGCGATCAGCCGGGCGTCGAGGTTGAGGGTCGTGCGAATCGTCTGCATCGGAACAGATGTAGCGTCTGCATCGTTTCAGGGCAACTGTGCAGATCCACCAGCTCGTGGGTCGGCCTTCACGAAGGCCCAGAAGCTTCGATCCATCGCCAGGACCTTCGAGTTGAAGAAGGGAACGTGGCCGTACCAGACCGAGAGCTCACCATCGGCCACCGTGGGCGCCTCGTGGGCCACGGCGTAGCGGTACAACGCCGAGGCGAGGCCGCTCCGGTCGGCTCCACCCTGGCAGTGGATCAGCAACGGCTTGGGGGCACGGGCCATCAGCTCGACCAGCGCCCGGGCTTGCTCCGGCGGCACATCGCGCTCGGCCGAGAGCTCGAAGTCGAAGTGCTCCACCCCCGCGCGGCGGCTCGCCTCGAGCTCCTCGTCGTACCAGCTCGCTTGGGGTCGAGGCCCCCTCAAGTTCAGCACCGAGCGCAGGTGCTCGCGCCCCGCCAGGGCTTCGAGGGTGCCGGCCGAGAGCTGAGCCGAGCGCCAGACCTCTCCCTTGACCACCGGGTGCACATTGCGAGCGAGCACCAGGCCTACAAGGAGCGCGGCGACGGCGGCGGTGAGCGCGAGGGCCCGGCGAGCCCACCGGCGGCTCACGGCGAGCCTCTCAAGGGGTCAGCGTGGAGTGGCGATGACGAGCTCCGCACGCCTTCAGGGCGCAGCGGGCGCCGCGGCCATGGTGACGAAGGCGGGGTTCAGCCGCAGCTCGCCGTCGATCCACGCGGCGGCGTAGGGGGCTCCGGTGACGCGCACCACGGTCACGGGGCCGACGGGGTCGATTTTCCAGTGCTGCAGGAGCGAACGGGCGACCAGCTCGGCCGCCTCCCGCTCGGAGAGGCCCTGGAACGACTCCCGGCGGTCTTCGGAGAAGGGGTCTTGCTGGTCGAACGTCACCACCGTCTTGGCGCCGCCGTCGGTCGCGGCCAGAAGGTCGAGGCGGGCGTCGATGCTCGGCGCGGCGACGAACTCGCCTCGAACGAACATGGGGAAGAGCACCGCGCCGTGCTGGCCGACCTGGTCAGCCGACTGACGGGCCACCTCGCGGTAGAGCTCACGGCGCACCTGCACCGGCTCGAACTCGAGCCACTCGGAGGAGCCGCTCAATGCCTGCGACGTCGAAGGGGCTTTGGGCGCGACCCCGCCCACGCCGCAGCCGGCGCCCAATACCAGCACCACGCTGAAGACGAACCCTTTGCCCACCCCTTCAGTGTACACCTCAAGGCATCGTTTCGGCCAGTGAAAGAAGGTGCTTCCGATGGTCATTCCAGTGCTCGTGTGCCACCAGCTCCGCTCCGCGGACAATCTGGGGTCGATCGCCCGGGTCATGGCGAACTTCGGCCTCACCGAGCTCATCCTCTCGGACCCGCGGACCCACGATTTCCGTGGCGTGGAGCGGCTGGGCGTGAAGGCCGACCACGTGCTCGAGCGCTTCTCGGTGGCCCAGTCGCTCGAGGAGGCCCTCTCGACGGTGGTGTACGCCGTCGGCACCACGTCGCGAACGGCGCTGAAGCGCTTCACGGCGCTCTCTCCGGAGGAAGGGGTGGAGCGCCTCGCCACCCACGCCGCGCGGGGTCGGGTGGCCCTGGTGTTGGGAGGCGAGAAGCGGGGGCTGTCAGACGACGAGCTGTCGCTGTGTCACGACGCCCTGGCGATTCCCACCGATGACGCCCAGCCGTCGATGAACGTGTCTCACGCCGCGGCGGTGCTGACGTACCTCTGCCGTCGAGCTCCGGCTGTCCCCACGGCGGTCGAGCCAGGTGCTCCGCTGGGGCTGGTGCATCGCTTGGAGTCGAAGCTCAAGACGACGCTGCTGGCGTGCGGATATCTCAACCCACAGGCCCCCGAGCACGTGCTCCGGGAGCTCTCTCGTTCGCTGGTTCGGGGTCAGCTCACCCAGCGGGAAGCCGAGCTGTGGCTGGGCGCGGTGGAGCAGCTCGGTCGATCCATCGTTCCGAAGGGCTGAGCTTAAGGGTGCGGCCGCTTGGCGATGATGTCGTCGATGGCCGAGCGATCCGAGGCCGAGTGCTGCTCCTTGGGGCCGAGGTCCTTGCTCGAGACCTTCTTCTTCAGCTCCTCGACGGCGTCGTGGCTGGCCCGCTCCAGCTGAGGGCGATCATGCTTCCACACGCGCTCGACGTGCTGGACCGGTGTTCGGCCGCCCACCTCGACCGTCGCCGCGGCGATGCCGATGCCCACCGAGACTCCAGTCCACAGAATGAATCGAATGAGGCCCATGGTGAAAACGTACCTTGCCGCACAAGGTAGTCAATTCGCTGACACTGACGGGTGGCAAGGCGTTGAAATAGTTCAGTGTCGTTCCGGGTGCGGGGGTTTGTGCGTAGAAGGGAGCACGGTGCAGCTCGAGGAGCTTCGACAGCGGGCGAGACGGCGGACGCTTCCAGAGAAGGAAGACGGGGAGCGTTTCCGGAGGGACGTGCGAGCGTTCTTCGCGGCCATCCCCGAGCCGCCCCTGTACCGGCGGAGGGACGACCCGGCCGTGGGAGTCGCGGGCCGGCTGATGGAGCAGGGTGAGCGGTTGTTGGCGCGGGCGCTGGCGCTGGCTGACGTGGAGCCGCTCCGAGCCGGGTTGGAGGCTCACCTGCTGGCGCTGAGCCTGGTGGTCGAGAATAGCATCGAGGCAGCCGAGCCGAAGTGGCGCGAGGCGGTGGCGCTGGAGCAGGCGGCCCAGGCCGAGGTCAAGCTGTGGCGGCGCTCGAGTGAGGGGCCGTTCCCGGTGTTCGATCGCGCCTCGGGGGTCTCGCGCTTCGACGCACGGGCGGACGCTCAGGTGCATGCCAGGCTGGTGTGCGCCTGGTGCAAGAAGGAGTCGGAGTTTCAGCTCCCGCCCGGGCTGGCGACTCACCGGCTCGCCTGTCACAAGTGCCAGCGGTCCTTCGTGGTGTACGTCGGCGAGGTGCGCGCGGTGCAGACGAGCCTCCGAGGGAAGACCCGGCATTCGACGTTTCGGCTGGTGGAGCCATCGGGGGCGCAGACCCGTGTCGAGGTCGATGACGCGACTGGCACCGAGCTCCCGGCGGCGCCGCGCGATCTCCTGGCCTTCCTCTACGCCCCGCCCGAGCGGCTGCGCGGCGTGTTGAACCTCAACAGCAGCCGGGTGCTCTGGCTCAACACCACCGGGCCGTGCTTCGTGGCCACGGCCGTCTTCGGGGAGGGCGCCCCCCAGCTGGTTCCCCTGCGGCGCTTTCGCGACGGGTACCTTCTCGAGCGCACGTGGGGTCGCCGCTTCGTTCGCTGGTACTACGCCAACGGGCCTCACCTGGCGCGGCTGGTGGCCCGGCGGCCGTGGCTGAGGCAGGCGACCCGGGCGCTCCTCACACGCTTCGTCCAGGGGCTCGAGCATCGATGAAGAGCGCGAAGACAGACACCTTGACGCTCGTGCTGGTGGGGTTGCTCCTGGTGGGCGCGGTGTTGATGGGCTGGCAGGAGGTCGCCGACGAGGCGCTGCTGAAGGCCCAGAGTCAGGCCCCCGAGCTCTCGGTCGAGAGGTACGAGGGCGGGCAGGTGAGCCTCGCCGAGCTCGCGGGGCAGGTGGTGCTGGTCGACTTCTGGGCGACGTGGTGCCTGCCGTGCCGCGAAGAGATGCCGATGCTGGTGCGGGTGGCCAAGGAGTACGAGGGGCGAGGGGTGAGGCTGGTGGCCATCGCCAACGATGATCTCGACCAGCAGAAGGAGGCGGTCGCCGGTTTTATCGCCCGCCAGCCCCAGCTCGCGCCGTACGCCGCCTACGGCACGCCCGACGTGGGGCAGCGGTACCTCGTCAAGGGCCTGCCCACGCTGTACGTCATCGATCGCCACGGGGCCATCGTGGGCGCGGAGGTGGGGCAGCTCTCCGAGAACCAGCTCAGGCGGTGGATCGACCGGGCCCTCGCCAGGGAGTGACGGTCAGGCGGCGATCGGCACGGGGGCCGGCGCGGGCTGTTGATCGGCGGGGAGGTGCTCGATGAAGAGCCGGCGCACGGCTTCGGCGTGATCGGTCGCCGTGTCTTCGGTCCAGCTTGAGGTGTCGATGGCCGGGAGGACCTCGATCTTGAGCTTCATGGGAACGAAGCGGAAGGTGCCCAGCTCCCAGTTGCGGTGAGCGCCGTGCACCACCACGGGCACCACCTTGAAGCCGGTGGCGATGGCGAGGTGAACGAAGCCCTTTTTGAACGGCAAGAGCCGGCCGTCCTTGCTGCGAGTGCCCTCGGGGAGAATCCAGATGCCCAGGCGGTGCTTCTTCACCAGGTCGGCGGTCTCTCTGAGCGACTCCAGGGCCCGGCCGCGGTTGAAGCGGTCGAGCAGCAGGTGACCCGAGAGCCAGGCCAGCTGGCCGAAGAAGGGAACGCGAACGACCTCCTTCTTGAACACGCCGCAGCCGCCCATGGGGCACATCCACACGCCGAGGAAGGCGTCGAGCGTCGAGGTGTGATTGGTCACGTAGATGGCGGGCATCGAGCCGTCGAGGCGCTCGCGGTGCTCGATCTCCGGCGTCACCCCCGCGATGGCGACGATGCTCCGGCCGACGATCTTCCCGTAGACGTTGCACAGCTTGATGCGCAACACCCGCGAGGGCAGGAGCACGAGGGCGATGAGCATCGTCAGGCACGACATCACCGCGACGAAGAGGAACCCCAGGACCAGACGAAGCATCGAGGTGACGGACTGCATGGGACGCCAGTCTGAGGACGACGGTGTCATGGTTTCGTCACGGGCTTCGACTCGTCGACGAGCTTGAACTCGGTGCGGCGATTCTTGGCGCGATTGAGCGGGGTGTCGTTGGGGACCACCGGGCGATCGAAGCCGAAGCCCGCGCTCTTGAGGCGAGCTCTCGAGATGCCCTTGGTGACGAGGTAGTTCTCGACGGACTTGGCCCGTCGCCTGGAGAGGTCGAGGTTGAAGGCTCGGGGCCCGATGTTGTCGGTGTGGCCCTCGACGAGCACTGGGGCGACCTCGCGGTGGGCCCGGAGGACCTGAGCGACGTCGTCGAGGAGCTTGAAGGACTTGCGGTCGATGCGGTCGGAGCCGAACTCGAAGAGGATCTGGTTGTTGATGCGAATGCGCTCGGACTCGAGGACGACGGGCTCCTCATCGGGAGGCGGCGGACAGCCCTCGCGGTCGGGCGGCCCGGGCTGATCAGGGCACTTGTCCGAGATGTCGGGGATCTGGTCTCCGTCGCGGTCGGGGCAGCCCTGGAGCTGCGGAGGCCCGGGGTTGTCGGGGCACATGTCGACGTCGTCGGGCACTCCGTCACCGTCGCGGTCGTTCTCGGGGTTCGGCTCGGGGCAGCCGTCTTCGTCTTGGTAGCCGTCTTTGTCTTCGGGAATGTCGGGGCAGCCGTCGACCGCGTCGGGGATGCCGTCGCCGTCGCGATCGGGAGGGAGGAGGTCTTGGTAGGCCAGCGCGAGGGAGACGCGGATGGTCTCGCGGCCGTAGCCGGTCTCGCCCAGGCCCTTGCCGACCGAGAGCTGGAGCCGCCAGTGATCGCCGAGGACCGTGCGGGCGCCGAGCATCACCTCGAAGGGCGTCTTGAGGGAGTCGGCCTGGGTGAAGGTGAAGGGCGCCTCGGCCGGGGTGGCGAGGTTGACCTCGGCGAGGATCTGGTTCTGTCGAAAGCCGCCCCCCTCGGGGAGGGCGACGATGGCGCCGCCGCCCAGGGTGAACTCATGGCCGACGAAGAGGTTGAGGTACTGGCCCATGGCGGTGCGGAACCTGAAGCCGGCGTTGGCGAGGAGTCGTACCGGGCCCAGCGCCCGCTCGATGGCCAGGCGGGGGGCGATGACGAAGCCTTGGTCAGACAGGAAGCTGGCCTTGTCACCCACGGGGATGCGCACCTCGAGGATCGCCGCCAGCCCGACGATGGGGACTTCGCTCTGCTTGAGGATCTGGAAGCGGCCCTGGAGGCGGGGGGCTCCCAGGCCGGCGACCTTGGGGCTGTCCTGGGGAAAACCCTGGTCGGCGAGCGCCTGAAAGTTGTTGAGCTGCAGCACCGTGATGGGGAGATCGGCGGCCAGCTCGAAGCGCGAGTGGAGCTGATAGGCCCCCATGATGTGGACGTCGGTGCGCAGGGGGATGAGCGCTCCCAGCGGCTCTTTCCCGAACTTGAGGCTCATGATGCCGACGTTGAGGTCGACCAGGGCCTGGAGCATCCACGAGTGCGTCGTCTCGAGCTCGGCCCCGTCGAGGATGAGACCCGAGCTCAGGGCAGGGCTCAACTTCAACGGCACTGCATCGATGCCTCGGGCAAAGGGATCGGACTGCGCCCATCCCTCGGTCGCTCCGAGGGTCGCTGCCAACATGAAGACGGCGAGGGGGCGCACTGGCCCTTGGCTTCTACCTGCTTGTCGGCTCCCGAGGAATTCCGCTGTTTCGTGACCTGACGTACGTCATTGCCGTCAGCCGAGGGTGACGGGGCCGTCAACTTGAGGTAGAGCAGGGGTAGGTCTTTGACAACTGGGGGCGACACGGCTTCGACGAGGGCAAAGAGGCTTCTGATCGCGTGCCGAGTGGGCTCACCACACTCGTAAATAAAAATGAGCAACGCACAAAAGCCAACGACAACGTTGAGCTTGCGCTGGCCGCCTAAAAACCGGTCTCGCAACGGTTGCCTCACCTCTTGCCTGTGAGGTGAGGGTCAGCCGCCATAATACGGGCTGGTCTTCCAAGTGCCTGGGCGAGGGAGACGAGAACCAGCCAGGACCGGCCCATTCTCATCCCGTCCGTGGGAGGGGAGCGGGTCTCAATTAAACCGCGGAACACGCACGTAGTGATTCGAAGACGAAGGCTTTCGGACCCGGGTTCGATTCCCGGCGCCTCCACTGTTTTTCCTTTTGTATTTCAATTGGTTGCGCGGTCGCTGTAGCCACCGCGAAGGTGGCACTGGTTTGTTATGAGCGCCCCTCTTCTCAGCTTGGCTCTGCTCCTCGTTCCTGGTGGGCTGGAAGCAACTCAGCCAGCGTGCCCCGGGTTCGGGGCAGCTCCCGTGATGGATGGGGGCATTGCGCCCGCGGCCGGTCACTGGGGCCCTGCCGACGCATTCGCAGTGCTCATGGATCATCAGACCCGGCGGGTCCAAGACCAGGCGTTTCCGCCCGAGCGATTGAGCGTGTCGGGCCGGCCCGTTGAGGTACGGGGTTTCATCGAGCGAGGTTCAGCCGAGGGCGGGCAGGCGACCGTTCTCCTCCTTTCTCCCGCGCATGAAGGTTTCTGTGTCCTGAGCTCGTGGCAGACGCCGGTAGGCACGCCATTCGCCCGCTTGTCTCTCGTCTCAGCGTGGCAATCTCGCGATGGTCATCAAGCGCTCGTGCTCCTCGAGGCAACGGGAGATCGGACGTCCGTGGCCGCTTCAGCTTCGCCGCCGGCGTTCCTCTCGGTGGTTTTCGCCACCGACGGGACCCGTGTCCGAAGAGTCCTCGAACGAGATGTCGGCGGGCTCGCATTCGATCCCCAGCCTGGGACGCCGGTCCTGCTCGGGGCCGGGGAACCGCTGTACCTCGACGATATGGGTCTTTTCCGGCCACGGCCAGGCGCCCAGAGCGCGACGACAGTCAGTGTCGTTTGCCCGAAGACTCGCAATGCGCGCCTCGACATCACCAACCCCGAGTCTCAAGGCCCGGACCTTCGGCTGGACACGTGGCTACCCGGTGACGAGGTTGGGCGACTCTACGAGCGTTGGGGGCGCGATGACCGGGCTCGTGTCGCCTTTCGCCACCTGGTGCGGCGCGGAGTGGATGAGGTCGAGGTCGTGGGCATCCAAGGGGACGCGGCCAGCATTGTCTTCCTGTCGCGCGCCCCAAAGGGTTTTTGTGTGCGGAACGCCTGGTACGAGCCGTGGGGCGGCAACGGTGTCGCCCTCGGTCGGCCCTCGTGGTGGCCGTCTCCAGACGGGCGTAGGGTCGTGTTGCTGGTTGGCCTTGCCTTGAACTTCCACCACGGCGTTGACCCCGACGACCCCCGAGAGGAAGCGGGCGAGGTGGCGCTCACCCTCGACGGCGTCATCGTGCGTGACGCGACCACTCAGGAGAGGGAGTTGGCTCGGGCGGGTCAGCGTCCCTGACAGGACCCTCGGTGGGACACCTCCACCAGTTGACACGGCCAGCAGTCTGCCCCACGACCCGGTCGAGTGCCGCTCAGGGCGGAAGCACGAATTGGGTGAAGTCGATGGGCTCAGGCAGGCTGTAGTTGACGTGGGTACCGAGGGCGAGGTTCGGATAGTCGTTCTTGATGGTGGGCTGAATAACCCAGCACATCGGTTGTGCAGCGGCAGGGGGAGCGGGCGCAACATACCCGGAGGGGTGACCCCAGACGAACTCCTGACCGCCGTTGTAACGCTTGGTGGCTGCTCGCAATAGGGCTTCGCGGTGGCTGGCGATCGTGAGGTCGAGGGTGGCGTTGGGGTTCTGTTCGTTCGGACCAAGGGTTCCAGCGGCTACCTTCGCCTGGTAGGCTTGATTGGCCTGGTTGGCCCGGGCGACGAGGTCGTTCTTCGCGATTTCCGCCTTCGCGAAAAGCACTCGGATACCGGCGCGTATGGCCTCGATGTAGCTCCACATCACATCGTGGGAGGGGTGTGGATCGACCTGGGCCATGGTGAATCCGTGAGGATGACCATGCAGAGGCATCCCGAGTTCCTGGCCATACGACCATGCGATGTTGCGCTGACCGTTCACATCCCAATCGCGGTAATCAGTCCACGTTGCCCCATTGAACTGCTTTGCCCCAGACTCGTGACTGGCGATGTGCCGGAAGGCGAGCCGCCACCCGGCCACATCGATGCTTCGAGCGACGTGACTCGGTGCGAGCAAGTTGTACGCCTCTTCGATGACGGCGTCGAAGGTCTGGCTTAGGGGATCTGTCGGATTGGCGAGGTTCGCCGAGATGTTGTTCCCTTTGACGCGGAAGGGCACCAGCCGCAGATCCGCAGTCGAGGCACCTGCGGGAGTGGAGGCACCGCGATCAATCCGGTGCCCGTCGACCGCGAGCGTCTCTACGGTGAGGGTCGCGTCTCCCCCGCGCAGGCGCTCTCGCCCTTGGGCGTCGACGATGGGGACTTGCCACTCGATGACCACCGCGGGGCTCGATACCGCACCGGCGCCCCGACCCCATGCGCGCTGGCGGTTTGCCATCGCGACGATCGGGATCCGCCGGGTAGCGACAGGAAATGGCAGCGCCACGGGCGCTGGCTCGAAGGCCCCACGTGCGGCGTCGCCATCAAGTGCGAGGGCATCTTTGCTGTCGAGTGCCAGCTTCACGAGCTGCGGTTTGTTTTGGATCCCCGTCGACGTCCAAATGCCGCCAAACCGCTCGTCAAGGCTGTACCCGCCAGGATTGGGGTCGACGAACCAGGCAGGTGGGGTAGCCGGCGGGCTGACGTCGGGGCCCTTCCACTGGAACCGGAGCTGCCAGTCGATGTCAAGTTGGAGGGCGCTCGCCACGGGCACGCCTGACAGGGCCGGGACGGACATCTTGCGTCGCACGAGGAGTTCTTCGATGCGCTCGGTGGTGACCCCAAGCAAATGCAGCTCGGCCATGAACATTGGCATCTGAGGGTGGGGCACCGACGGACCAGTCGCGTTGTAGGCCCGCTGCTGGTCGCCCCGGATGAGGTAGGAGACCATCCGCCGCGCTCGTCTCTCTTCGGCCAGCGCCGCGTTGGCGGCGTTCTTGGCGAGTGTCCGCAGTTGTCCGTTGCGGACTTCGGCCTGCTGCAACGCAGTGTTCGCCGGGCCTGCGGGGCCAACCAGGCCGTTTCTTGCGTTGGTGGCGATGGAGAGGCCGGAGGCGCGGGTCGTCTCGAAGGTCTGGAGTTGCGCTGTCGCTGCCGCGGTCGCTGTCACCCGGGCGCCGTGAGCGACTGCACTCCCGGAGGACACCTCAGTGGCGACATGGCCTTGCGCAATGACGACCTCTTGCTCCGCCTGTCCCAGTGCCGTCGTCATCGCGGCAACGGCCTGGGTGAGCGCTGGAACGATCGCGGCGTTGGTGGCGGCCAGCGCGGTCGCCAGCGCCTGCATGGCCGTGTCGAATTGCGAGTCCGTCGTGGCGTCCCGGTTTGGGGTGTTTTGGAGCGCGGTGGTGATCCGCGCGCTGAGGTTGGCCGCGGTGAAGGCCGTTCGGAGTGCCATGAGTTGGGCGCGGGCGGTGGTCAGCGCCGCTTGCGCTTGCGTCGCCCCGGCTGCTGTCGCCACGGTCGCGAGTGCCGTGCTCGCGTTGCTGCTCGCCACCCGCAGGCCCTCGAAGCCAGCCGAGACCGCGGCGAGGTTCGCGGCCTTATCCTTGGCTGCCTTGTCGGCTTGCAGCTTCTTTACTCGGAAAGCGTGGACGAAGAGATCGCAGCTGGCGACGTCTCGGACCGGCGACTTTTTGAAGTCGAGCACGACTCGCTCGTCAGCCTGTCTGAGCACGTCGCCCGGCTGGGCACCGTTGATGTTCTTCGTCGAGTCGTCGACCATTGCGATCTGCAGGCCGGCGAGCAGCACGGTGAACCCGTCCAGATGGTGCCGCTCCTCCCCCGGGTCGTGGGACTCCACGATGACATGTACGAGCCCGAAGGCGTTGGCGGTTTGGTCGAACCAGACGTTCGCCTCGAAAACCCTCCCTCCGCTCCCTCCGGTGGTGGACACTTCGATCTCCTGGGCCGGGGCCGCGGTCGGGCTCGTGCGCAGCTGGAGCGCGTTCCCACCTCCGTCAAAGAATCGCACCCTGACGTGCTGGGCGGCGGCGGCAACCTGCCCCTTGACCACCACGCCGCGCTCGTGCACCGATACACCGGTTGGCGGCACCGCTGGGGTAGACGTCTCACCCGGGGTTGACGTGCCCTGACCAATGCCGGCACGCAGGTAATCCTTGGCGTCGTCGGTGGCGTCTTCCGCCGCTTGTTCCCATAGCACCGGGCAGAGCGACAGCTCCGCAGGCTGCGTCAGTCGCACTTCGTTTGCTGGCAAATGCACCTCTGCGGTGGCGATCGCCACGACGGTCGCGCTGCTCGCGGCGATGGCATTGGGGGGCGAGTTGGTGGGCAGGGCGATGCTTCGCTCGCTGTACGCGTGTGGATCATTGAAGACCGACGAGTCGAGCACGGTCTTGGGCAAGGGACGTGCGCCCCTGCTCGTGAAGAGGCGGACCGTTTTCGGCACCTCCAGGAGGACCTTGGTGTCGTACTTCCATGGGAGCGTCGCGTTCTCGTTGGGCGCCCCGTCTGTGAGCCTGCGCAGCCGACCGCTCGGGTCCGTGCGATAGGTTGTCGTGACACCGGCATCATGGATGTACACCCATGCTGACTCGAGCGCCGCAGTCGACGGGCCTTCAATCCTCACCAGCACTTCGAAAGTTGGCATCACGCTCCCCATCCGCATCGCCCAAGAAATCACGACGGCGGCGCCCGTGGTTCCCTGGGTGCTGGCAATCGGTTAGCCGGCCTCGTCCGTCTTCACGCCTTCGACTGCTGATACAGGGCATTCTGCACCGTGGCCTCGGCCGCATCCTCAGGCAGCTTTTGGTCACGCCGGAACTCGGCGAGCCCGTCTTCGTCGTCGTCGTAGCCCAGGTTCGCCAGCCGCTGGCGCCATCCCGACTCGTGGTCGTGCGGGTTCAAGTGGCCGATGAGGAGCTCTCGAGTGTTACCGAGTTCCGTCAGCTCGAGGGTCGCGCGATCGATGCTCGGACGAAGCCCTGCTTCGTGCACCACGCCGCCAGCGTCGCTGCGCCCCTTGCGCACGGTGTCTCCCGCCCGCAGCACGTACGGTGAGTTGGCAATCGGCGCTCCGGCTCCGTCTCGCAGGACGACGTTCACGGCTCGTGTGGGCAGCCGCACCACGAACCGGTGGGACGTGCCAGTGGCGCAATGGACGACCTTCATCGTGAGGTCGGGGATGAAGACGACGTCGCCGGGCGCGAGGACGTTGGGGCTGGCGCGACGCTTTCTCAGCTCGTCGTTGTTGGGATGGTTCCAGATGAAGTCGCCGTCGGCAAAGCC
>PMBV01000176.1:0-345 GCA_003153055.1 Myxococcales bacterium | reverse complement strand
GCAGGTGCGCAATGAGTGAGGGCTACCAGGCCGCTCCAAAGACTGACGCTGGTTGCGCCGCCCCGAATCGCGAACCTCCTTTCTTGATGCGCTGGTGAGACTGGGCCGACGGCGCTCTCGGTCCCGGTTGGTCTCGGCGCCCGCGCCCGAATCATCAACGAGGCGGTCTATTTCTCCGACGACATGACCACGGGCGGGATCCAGGTGCTCAACGCGGTTCGCGGCCTCTTCCCGCAGGAGTCATCGATTCGCCCTGTGGAACCACCGACCTAGACCTGTTGCGCAGCTATCGGGCGTTGAACGCGTACTCAGCCAGGGAGGGCCTCGTGACAGCACAGCTCCGAT